>NZ_JBFNQN010000009.1 GCF_040796495.1 Kineococcus endophyticus
CCACCGCCGTCGCCGGCAGCAGGCGCTCGGTCGCCTGACCCCCATCGAGTACGAGACACTTCTTCAAGCCGCTGCCGCGGCCTGACCGCCCCTAACGACGAGGGTCAACGAGACTGGGGGCAGACCCCCCGGTGGAAGCGCGGCACTGCCCCCAAGCACGGAGCCTTCGTCGCCGTCCACGTCATCCTGGCGATCATGATGCCTGCCCTGGCCTTGCTCGCCTGGCTGAACCACTTCGGCTGGTGGCTGAGCATCCCGGCGGCCATCGCCGGCGCCGGATCCATCGCGACCGCAGTCCACGAGGTGCACCTGCTCCGACGCGGGGAGGGCTCGCCCTCCTCCTAGGGCATCTCAGCTGCCCTCTGGCCAACCACACGGTCATCTCGCCTTCCACGCGCTCGACGACTTCGCGGACAGGACGTCGACCGTGTGGTCGTGGACGTCTGCTGCTGAACCTCCACGGTCGAGGGAATCGCGTCCTCCTCCACTCAGGTGCGGGACCATCGTCAGGTGCAGTTCACCTCCACCGACGGCGCCGCCTTCGAGCTGCGCCCCACCGGCTACGAGTACCCGGCGACCAACACCCCCGGCGACTGGGATGCGAACTGGCTCATCGTCCACGGACAGGTGCACACTGCCGCCGGCGAGTCGTGGACGTTCCACGACCCGAGCCTCACGACCTGGGAGGCCCGCGAACTGCACCGCTGGCTGAAGAGAACTGCCCGGGGCAGGGTCGAGCCGACCGACAACCCTGGCCAGGACGCTGCGGACGTGCTCGCCTTCACCGAGCCGAACCTCGCCTTCAGCGTGGCCTCGGTGATCGACGGGGAGACCGTGCTGCGTGTCCACCTCTCCCTGGAGGCGGTCGCGGGCAAGGCCGGCTGGACGAGGGAGACCGGGCCCAGGCTCTACGAGTACAGCGTTCTCCTCAAGCTCGACCAGCGTCAGCTACGGGCAGCCGCAACACAGTGGAACCGTGACATCTCGACCTTCCCACCTCGTTGACAAGGGCCGAGATCGATCCCGATGGACACGGTCCGCCCGCCGCTGATGTCACGCGCATCCCGCGGTCCGAGCGAGGACGGCCACCAGCGACCCACTGAGGGCCCTACTCGAACGGGACCGTCTCGACGTGGTCCCACGGGCCCCCCGCGTAGCGGTGCACCGCCAGGCCCGTGACGGTGAACTCCCACGGCGTGATCTCCGCGCTGAGCCGTTCCACGGTGGCGCGGGCCGTGGCCGGATCCACGAAGTTCTGCACCGTGACGTGCGGGGAGAACCCGTGCCCGTCCTGACGGGTCAACCGGCCGGCGAAGTCCGTGGCCACGGCGGCCCGCGCGGCGACCAGGCCGGGGCTCGCGACGACGAGCGCGGCGCCGCGCCCCAGGGACCGCACGCCCGTCACCTCCGCCGTCGGGGCGGGCCGGGCGCAGGCCCGGCGTACGGCGTCCAGCACGTCGCCGAGCGCGTCGCCCGGGAGGGCGTGGAACAGGGTCAGGTGCGCCGCGAGCCGGTTCCGCTCGGGCGGGAAGTGTCTGCGGCGCAGACGGTCGAGGGCGTCCTGCGTGGGTTCGTCGACCTCGGCGGCGACGATGAACGGGTTCACAGGACGACGACGGCCGTCGCCACGACCCCCACGACGACGCACACGACGGAGAGCGCGAGGCCGGCCGTCCACCACCCGCGGTCGGGGTGCCCGGCGCGCAGCGCCCGCACCGCGAAGCCCACCACGACGAGGCCCATGACGATCGACAGCGGGGCGATGACGAGCGAGACGACGAGGCCCGCCAGGGAGGCGACGACCCCGCCGATGGCACCCGTGTTCGTGGGCTGGTTCGTGGGCTGGTTCCCCCGCGGGTTCCCGGGCTGCTGCACCGGGCCACTGTGCCACGCGTCCTCCCACGGGGCCGCTCGCGCCCCGCACGCGGCACGGCCCGGCCACCTCCGAGAGGTGACCGGGCCGTGGTCCGAGGGGGTCGCGCCGGGTCAGCCGACCGTGACGACCGTCCGCAGCGGGGTGTCGCCGTAGGCGATCGTCCCGAGGTACCGCTTGGACGGGTCGACGCCCTTCCACGACGCGGTGACGGTCGCCGGGCGGCCCTGCGTCAGCTGCAGCGGGTCCGGACGGACCGTGAAGCTGCCGGCCCCGGCGCCGGCCCCGAGGACGTACGACGTCACCGAGTACCCGACGTCGGAGGCCCCGCCGGCCCCGGTGTAGCCGGAGACCTGCAGCACGTACCGGCCGGGTTCGACGAACCCGTCGATCCGTTCGTCGGCGGCGGTCGTCGCGGACTGCGCGACGAGGGTTCCACCGTCGGTGTAGAGGAACAGGTCGACGTCCGACCCGGCCTGCCCGACGAGGTCGAAGCGGGTGAACGTCGTCCCCTCGGGGATCGTGACCGGGAACTCGCGGACGTCGCCGACGGGCACGCGACCGCTGCGGGTGTCCCCGGCCACCAGACCCGTGGCCGTGAGGTCCAGCGCACCGGTCGTGCCCGGCAGCACGGTCGCGCGGACCGAACCCGACGCCGCCGCGGGGGCCGTGAGGTCCGCGGGCACACCGCCGAGCGTCAGCGGCTTGAGCGCCACGGGCGAACGGACGGTGAGGCGCTGACCGCCGGTCCACGTCAGCCAGCCCGAGGACCACTGGTCGACCGGCGCGGTGGTCCGCGAGAACGTCACCCGGAACTGGCCGGTCTGGCCCGGCTGCAGGTTCAGGACGCTCGGCTGCACCTGGACGTCGAACCCGGGGACGGAGGCCTTGGCGTAGTACAGCCCGCCGGTGACCGCCGTGACCGACCGGGTCACGGTCCGGGTCCCGACGAGGTCGCCGACCGCGATGGAGGCCTGGTTGAGGTCGCTCGGGTCGACGGCGGGAAGACCGGTCCCGGTGTCGACGCCCGAACCTTCCAGCCAGCTCAGCCAGTCGACCGGCGTGGAGTCGTAGACCAGACCGGGCGAGGACATCTTCGTCGGCTCGACGAAACCCGCCCCGGCCGACAGGACCTTGCGGACGGCCTTGCCGTCGGACCCGACGATGTCGCGCGCCGTGGTCATGAGGGCCGACTTGACCATCATGGGCGTGAACTCGGGGTGCGCCGCCATGTACAGGGCCGCGAGCCCGGTGACGTGCGGGGCCGACATCGACGTGCCCGACTCGGGGGCGAACAGGTCCTTGCCGTTCGTCGAGGCGACCGGCGAGTACCCGGCGATGACGCCGGAACCGGGCGCCGTGACGTCGGGCTTGAGGACGTCGCCGTCGTCGACGAGGGCCGGACCGCGCGAGGAGAACGCCGATATCTGCGGCGTCGCCGTCGCGCGGCCCGTGGTGTTGCCGACCTGGAAGGAGGCCGTGGCGTTCCGGTTCCCCCGGACGTACGCGACGACGCGCTGGCCTGCGGTGGTGTCGAGGTGGACCGTGGGCACGGAGTGCGCGTCGGGTTCGAGGGAGTTCGAGACGGGGTTGTAGAGGACCATCCCCACCCCGCCGACCCGGGCGACCTCGGCGGACTTCGCCACGCGGGCGGTGATCGCGCGTTCGCAGACGACGATCTTGCCCTTGGCCTTGGCCGGGTCGAGCGAGCCGTCGAGGCACTTGTCGGCGTCGTCGGCCGGTGCCTGCCGGATCCGCACGGCCGACCCCAGGACGATCGGGGCCGAGGCCAGCGGCTTCTGCTGCAGGCGCGCACCGACGAGCTTGGTGCCGTCCCCGAGGACGACCGTGCCCTCGTGCAGGACGGACGTGGCGGCGGCGACGGTGGTCACCCAGGGGCTCTGGTGGTCGACGGTCGAGGCGGCCGGCCCGGAGTTCCCGGCCGAGGCCGACACGAAGATCCCCGCGGAGGCCGCGGACAGGAACGCCAGCTCGACCGGGTCGGCCGGGTCGGGCGAGGGGTCGGAGCCGATGGAGTAGTTGATGACGTCGACGTTGTCGGCGACGGCCTGGTCGATCGCGGCGACGAGGTCGGAGGTCTGGCAGCCGTTCTGCCCGTCCTCGCCCGTCCAGCACACCTTGTAGACGGCGAGGGCGGCGGCGGGCGCGATGCCGGTGACGTCGCCGTAGGAGTCGCCCTGGATCGTCGCGGGCACCCCGTTGCGGCCGACGGCGGTCGTGCCCGTGTGGGTGCCGTGCCCGTCGCTGTCGCGGGCCGAGTCGAACTCCTCCGGCGCGAGGGCCTGCGCCTGGAGGAAACCCTCGTTGAAGGAGCGGGCCCCGACGACCTTCGTCGAGCAGTTCGAGGCGCTCCACTGCTGGCCGGTCTGGCAGATCCCGGTGTAGGTGCCGCCGTCGGCCTTGGTCATGCGGATCGTGGACCCGCTGCGGTACGGCCCGTAGGGGTCGTTCGCGGGTGCCTTCGTGGGCAGCTTCGCGCCCGCGACCGACGGGTGCTCGGGCCACAGGCCGGTGTCGAGGTCGGCGACGACGACGCCGCGGCCGGCCTGGGCGACCCCGCCGAGCTGGTCCCACACACCGCCCTTGCCGGTGAGGCCGAGGTAGTCGGCGGTGGTCCTCGTGGACGCTGCGGTCGGCGCCGCCGACGCGGTGGTGCCGGAGGCCGCGGCAGAACCCTGGCTCTCGCTCGTCGTGTCGGCCAGGTGCCGGGTGACGTCGGGGGCGACCGAGACGACGCCGGCCGTCGCGGCCAGCCGCTTCGCCTGCGCCGCGGACAGGTGGGCGCTGAACCCGTTGAGCGCCACGGTGAACCGCTGCTGCGGCCTGGCACCGACGACGTCGGCGACCTTGGTCTGGGCCGACAGGAGCAGGTCCCGGTAGCGGCGGGTGGTGGACCGGGTCATGTCCAGCTCCCCGCCCGCGGACTTCAGCCTCGGGATGCCGGGAACGGAACCGTCGTAGTTCGCGATGGGGTCCTGGGCGAGGGTGACGACGTAGTTGCCGTCGGCGAAGGTCGTCGCCGGCGCGGAGGGTGGGGCGGCGGTCGCAGGGAGCGCGTGCGCGACGGCGAGGAGGATCCCCACCCCCGTCGCGAGCGCTGTGGTGGTGAGTGGACGTCGGGCGACCACGGTGGCCTCCAGCGGGGCAGGAGCGAAGGATTACTAGAAGTGTGCATCGTGTGACAGTCGGTGAAGACGTGACGCGGGGCAGCCAATCGGGTGACGGACGAACCGTCAAGACCGACACGACCTCCGGTGCTCGGGGCCGCAACACCGGCCGTCTCCGACGCTCCGTAGTCTTGGGACGTGCCGACCACCGACGTCCCCCGGTCCACCACCGCCGCCCCGACCCGCCCGGGTCCTCGCCGTGCGCTGCTGGCGACCGCGGCCGGGGTCTTGGCGCTCACCGGCGGACTGGTCACGGCCGGCCCCGCGGCCGCCCACGACCGCCTCGAGTCCACCAACCCCGCGGACGGCGCCACCGTCGCCACCGCCCCGGACGCCGTCGTCCTCACCATGTCCTCGACCCCGCTCGCGCTGGGGACCCTCGTCCGCGTGACCGGCCCCGACGGGGCCGTGGTCTCCAGCGGGGACCCGCAGATCGTCGACGCCGACGTCACCGAACCGCTCACGGGGGCCCGCCCCGCGGGCACCTACACGGTCGACTGGCGGATCACGTCCTCCGACGGCCACCCCGTCTCGGGCACCTTCTCGTTCACGGCGACCGGCGCGGCGGGCGGCTCGGCCAGCCCCACCACCTCCGCGCCCGACGCCACGGCGAGCGACTCCCCCAGCCCCTCAACGAGCTCGAGCGCAGCGGTCGTCGACCCGTCCAACCCGGTCGCCTCCGAGGGCAACGGGGGCCTCATCGCCGCCGGCATCGCCGTCGTCGTGGTGGTCGGCGGCATCGGCGGGCTCATCGGGTACCGGCGCCGGCAGCGCTGAGCGCCCGTCCCGACCGTTCCAGGCGCAGGTCGAGGAACCACACGAGCACGACCAGGACCCCGAAACCCGCGCCGACGGCGCTGACGAGGGGCCACCCGCCCGCCCCCCACGCCGCCGAGCCGACGGCCGACCCCAGCGCGCCGCCGGCGAAGTAGGTCGTCATGTAGACGGAGTTCAGCCGCGCCCGGGCGTCCGGGCGCAGCGGGTAGACCACGTTCTGGTTCGACACGTGGACGGCCTGCAGGAACATGTCCGCCAGTCCGAACCCGAGGACGAACAGCAGCAGCGACGTCAGCCACACCGAGCTCGACAACCCGAGCAGGCCCCAGGTGGCGACGAGACCCACGGCGCCGATGCCCGTCGCCCACTGCCCCTTGCCCGCGTCCGCCATCCGGCCGGCGAGGGAGGCCATCGATGCGCCGGCCACCCCCGCCAGCCCGACGAGCCCGATCTGCAGCTCGGACAGGCCGAAGCGGGGACCGGCCAGCAGGAACGTCGTCGTCGCGAACAGGACCGAGACGCCCGCGAAACCCAGCCCGCCGAGCAGGGCGCGCGTGCGCAACCGCGGCAGTTCGGCGACCAGCCGCGCCCCCGACGCGAGCGTCGCCAGGTACCCGCCGGGGGCGGACGGGACGCTGCGCGGGAGCCTGCGGCGCAACAGGACCGCGATGAGGAGCAACCCCACCGCGACGAGCGCGTAGGGGGCGTGCCACCCACCCACCTCGGCCAGCGCTCCGGACACGCTGCGCGCCAGCAGGGCCCCGATGAGCAACCCGCTCATCACGGTGCCGACGGCGCGGCCCTCACGGCCCGGTTCGGCCAGTTCCGCGGCGAACGGGACGAGGACCTGCGCGGCGACCGAGAACACGCCCGCCACCGCCGTCCCGACGACGAGCACCGCGTACGAGGGGGCGAGGGCGCACACGGCGTGCCCGGCCGCCGCCAGCAGGGCGAGGGTGACGAGGAGCCGGCGCCGTTCCAGCAGGTCGCCGAGCGGGACGACGAGCAGCAGGCCGAGCCCGTAGGAGACCTGGGCGACGGTCACGAGCGCCGCGGCGCGGCCGTCGGAGACCCCGAGGTCGGTGGCGATCGTGTCGAGCAACGGCTGGTTGACGTAGTTGCCGCCGACGGTCAGACCGGTCGTGACGGCCATGAGCAGCAGCAGCGGGCGGGTCAGCACCGGCCCATCGTGCGCCGGGGCCCATCCCCTGTCCAAGCGATCGGACGACCCGCACCGATCGCGATCCGCGATCGACGGGTGGGGGCGTTCCGGGGAGACTGTACGCCGTGACCCCGTTGCAGCTGCGGTGCGTCCTCGCGGTCGCGCAGGACCTGCACTTCACGCGCGCCGCGGCCGCGCTCGGGATCGCCCAGTCCGCGCTGAGCCACCAGGTCGCGACGCTGGAGGCCGAACTCGGGGCCCGCTTGTTCGAGCGGACGAGCCGGCGCGTCCGGCTGACGGCCGCGGGTGCCGCCCTGCTCCCCCGCGCCCGGTCGGTGCTCGCCGAGCTCGACCGGCTGCGCACGGACGTCGTCGCCGCCGGTGGCGCCGTCGCGGGGCGCCTGCGCATCGGGACCGTGCCGACCCTGCCGGAGGTCCGGCTGGCCGACGTCGTGGCCGGTCTGCACCGCCGCCACCCGGCGGTCCGGGCGTCCGTGGTGGTGCAGGGCAGCGACGCGACCCTCGCCGCCGTCGCGGACGGGTCCCTCGACGTGGGGTTCGTCGGGCTGGCGCTGACCGAACCCCCGGCGGGGGTCGAGCGGCGGCTGCTCGCGGTCGAACGGCACGTCGCCGTCGTCGCGGCCGACGACCCGTGGCGCGCCCGGCGCCGGGTCCGGCTCCGCGACGTGGCCGCCCGGCCGTGCGTCGACTTCCCCGCCGGCACCGGTGGCCGCCGGCAGACGGACGCCGCCTTCGCCGCCGCCAGCCTCGTGCGCGACGTCGTCGTGGAGTCCGACGACGTCGGCCTCGTGCTCGACCTCGTCCGCCGGGGCGTGGGGACGGCACTGCTGCCCGCGTCCACCGTGCCCGGTTCCGCGGGCCTGCACACCGTCGCGGTCGTCGACGGCCCGGCCCGGCGCACCTCCGTCCTGCACGCCGGCGACGGCGCCTCGGCCGCGACGCGCGCCTTCCTCGCCGAGCTCGACCGGCACCTGCCCGCCGGAGGCGCAGCGGGGTGAGGGCGCAGCGCACGCACGGGGACACCCACGGGGGAACTCACGTGGAGTGAGACGCGGGTGTCCCGAACCGGTCGCCCCGACGACGCCGAGCGGCCACCCACGGGTGTTCCCACGCCCGGTCCCACCTGGTGGCAGCCGTCGGACCGGCCAGCCGGTCGTCAGGACGACGCGCGCCCCGGTCCCACCCCCGGTCCGACGTCGCGCCGGGCCGCAGGACACCCATCGGGACACCCACGGGGGAACTCACGTGGAGTGAGACGTGGGTGTCCCGAACCGGTCGCCCCGACGACGCCGAACGGCCACCCACGGGTGTTCCCACCTCCGGTCTCACGGCCCGTGCCGCGCGACGGCCACGGACGCAGCAAGGGGCGGGACCCGGTCGGGTCCCGCCCCTCGCTCACCGCTGTCCGGCGCGCGTCCTGGTCAGGGGACGATGAGGCCGTTCGTCTGCGTGCGGGCGCGGTCGAAGCGGGCCTGGGCGTCGGCCCAGTTCACGACGTTCCACCAGGCCTTGACGTAGTCCGGCTTGACGTTCTTGTAGTCCAGGTAGAACGCGTGCTCCCACATGTCCAGCACGACGATCGGGACCAGGCCCAGGGCCAGGTTGCCCTGCTGGTCGTACAGCTGGACGTTGATGAGCTTCTGGCCGATGGAGTCCCAGGCCAGGATCGACCAGCCCGAGCCCTGGATGCCCAGGGCGGTGGCGGCGAAGTGCTTCTGGAAGCCGTCGAAGGAGCCGAAGTCGGCGTCGATGGCGGCGGCCAGTTCGCCGGTCGGCTTGTCGCCGCCGTCGGGGGACAGGTTGGGCCAGAACACCGAGTGGTTGACGTGCCCGCCGAGGTTGAACGCGAGGTTCTTCTCGTGCAGGTTCACCGTGGCCAGATCGTCCTTGGAGCGGGCCTCGGCCAGCTTCTCCAGGGCGGTGTTGACCCCGGCCACGTAGGTGGCGTGGTGCTTGTCGTGGTGCAGCTCCATGATCGCCCCGGAGATGTGGGGCTCGAGCGCGGAGTAGTCGTAGGGCAGATCCGGAAGGGTGTACTCAGCCATGCCTTCTCCTCGTCAGCGATCCTCGGCGCGCGGCGGGCGGCGGCTCGCGACCGCTCACGACCGCCTCGCACCCGTGACCTTCGCGCAGCTCCCAGGGGTGCGCAACCGGCGTCCGCAGCCTCTCACCGCGTGATCACCGACCTGCGTCCGGGGTCAGCCCCGGAAGGCGCCCCGTAGGGTCGCCCCCATGACGTCCGCGCCGGCCTCCGCGCCCGAGCCCCGCACCGACGGCGTCGCACCGGTGCCCGTCGTCGGGTTCGACCTCGACATGACGCTCGTCGACTCCAGCGACGGCATCGCGACGACGTTGCGGGCCGTGCTGGGTGAGGTGGGCGTGACGATCACCGCGGCCGACACCTGGCCCTACGCCGGGATGCCCCTCGACCTCATCCTCGCCGGACTGGCCCCCGGGACACCGGCCGAGGAGATCGAGGCCCTGCAGGCGCGGTACCGCCACCTCTACCCCTCCCTGGGCATCTCCTCGGTCCGCCCCTACACCGGAGCCGCCGCCGCGCTCGCCGCACCCGCCGCGCACGGGGGGCGCAGCGTCGTCGTCAGCGCCAAGCACACGCCCAACGTCCACCGCGTCCTGGCGGTCGCGGGGCTGGCCGGAGCGGTCGACGACGCCGACGTCGCGGGCGACCTGTTCGCCGAGGAGAAGGGTGTCCGGCTCGCCGAGCTCGGGGCCACCGCCTACGTCGGCGACCACCCCGGCGACGTGCGGGCGGCCGCCGTGGCGGGGGCGGTCGCCGTGGCCGTCACGACCGGGTCGCACGACACGGCCGCCCTCCTCGAGGCCGGCGCCGACGTCGTCCTGTCCTCCCTCACGGACTTCCCGGAGTGGCTGGCCACTCACGTCGAGGACCTGCGCACCGGCGCGGCCGGGCCGAACGGTGAGCGGACGGCACCGCTGCCCGGTTAACCTGGACCGACGGCCCACGGACCGCCGACCCCACGGTCGGCCGGACGCCGGGCCCGCTCAGACACTGGACGCACCCGCCGGTGCGCGCGGCCCCCCGCGGCGCCCGGCACCGCAGGCTGGAGAAGTTCGTGCCGACTGGCAAGGTCAAGTGGTTCGACGCCGACAAGGGGTTCGGCTTCCTCGCCGCCGAGGGCGGTGAGGAGGTCTTCGTGCACGCCTCGGCGCTGCCGACGGGCACCGCGACCCTCTCGAAGGGCACCCGCGTGGAGTTCGGCGTGGTGCAGGGCAAGAACGGCAACCAGGCGCTGTCCGTGCGTCTGCTGGAGCCCGTGCACTCGGTGAGCCGCGCCACCCGCAAGAAGCCCGACGAGATGGTCCCGATCGTCGAGGACCTCATCAAGCTGCTCGACGGCGTCTCCGGCTCGTTGCGCCGCGGCCGCTACCCCGACGCCTCCGGCGCGCGCAAGACCGCCGCCGTGCTGCGGGCCGTCGCCGACGACCTGGAGGCGGGAGCGTGAGCGTGGACTCGGTCGAGGACGAGACGACCACCACCCCGGGGACCACGACCGCCAAGCGCGTCCGCAAGCCGCGCAAGCCCACCCTGGACGCCGCCGCGGCCGGTGCGGTCGACCTGGCCCGCGCCGCGGCCGAGGAGGTCGCCGACGAGGGCACCGTCGGGGAACACCTCGGCACCGTCCCCGAGGGCGACCGCATCGTCAGCCACACCTTCGCGTGCCTGCTGCCCGGGTACCGCGGCTGGCGCTGGACGGTCACCGTCACCCGCGCCTCCCGCGCCCGCAACGTCACCGTCAGCGAGGTCTGCCTCCTGCCCGGCGACGACGCGCTGCAGCCGCCCGTGTGGCTGCCGTGGGCCGAGCGGCTCGCCCCGGGCGACGTCGGACCGCAGGACACCCTGCCGCGCAAGGCGGACGATCCCCTGCTCGAACCCGGCTTCGAGGAGACGGGCGACGAGGACCTCGACCGCGTCGCGCTGCACGAGCTGGGCCTCGGCCGCGAGCGCGTGCTGTCCCCGCTGGGCCGGGACGAGGCCGCGACCCGCTGGTACGAGGGCGACCGCGGCCCGCGCACCGAGATCGCCGAGAACGCCAAGGCCCAGTGCTCCACGTGCGGCTTCTTCCTCGCGCTCGCGGGCTCGCTGCGGCAGGTGTTCGGCGCGTGCGCGAACGAGTGGTCCCCCGAGGACGGCCGCGTCGTGAGCGTGGACCACGGTTGCGGCGCGCACAGCGAGACCGACGTCGAGGTGACGCCGGACGAGCCGTCCGTGACGGTCGTCGACGACCTGTCCTCCGACGCCTTCGAGGTCGTCGAGACGGCCTCGCTCGTGGACGACTCCAGCTCGTCGACGCTGGAAACCGTTGCCGGCGACGACGCCACGCAGACCGACACGCAGACCGACACGGTCGAGGCGACCAGCTGACCACGCCCGACCCCTTCGGGACCGCGGCGCTGCGCGACCGCGTCCTCGCGGCCTGGAACGCCTCGCCGGCCCGGCTGCGCGAGGACGCGAACGCCGAGGAGGACGCGGCCCTCGGCGCCTACCGCGACCGGCTCGTCGTCGAGCTGGCGCAGAACGCGGCCGACGCCGCGACCGCGGCGGGCGTGCCCGGCCGGCTGCTCCTGCGCCTCGTCGACGACCCCGCGGGCGGAGCCGGCACGCTGCTGGCCGCCAACACCGGCGCCCCGCTGACCGCCGCCGGCGTCGAGGGCCTGTCGACCCTGCGAGCGAGCGCGAAGGCGGACGCCGACGGGAGCGGGTCCGTCGGACGCTTCGGCGTCGGGTTCGCCGCCGTCCTGGCCGTCACCGATGCCCCCGCGCTGCGGTCGACGGACGGCGCGGTCCGCTTCTCCCGCAACGACTCCGTCGACCTCGTGCGGCAGGCGGGCAGCCCCGGCGCCGTCGCCGAGCTCGCCACCCGCGACGGTCACGTCGCCGCGCTGCGCCTGCCCTTCCCGGCCCCCGACGCCGCCGCCGTCCCCACCGGCCACGACACGGTCGTCGAGCTGCCGCTGCGCGACGCCGCCGCCCGCACCCTCGTGGAGGCCCAGCTCGACGAGCTCGCGGCCGGCGGGGGCGACGTGCTGCTGCTGGCCCTGCCGGGGCTGGCCGAGGTCGTCGTGGAACGCCCCGGCGCGTCGCCCGTGCGCACCGGCGACGTCACCGACCGCTGGCGGGTGCTGCGCCGCAGCGGCCGGTTCGACCCGGCCGACGTCGCCGACCGCGGCGTGGAGGACCGGCGCCGGCTGGGCTGGCAGCTGACGTGGGCGCTGCCCGTCGAGGGCTCCGGTGCGCGCGCGCCGGGCGTGCTGTGCAGTCCGACCCCGACCGACGAGGACCTGCCCTGGCAGGCACTGCTCGTCGGCACGTTCCCCCTCGGCCCGGACCGGCGACGGCTCGCCCCGGGCCGGGCGACGGACGTCCTGCTCGACGCGGCCGCGGAGGCCTACGGCGAGCTGCTCGCCGGCGTCGCCGCGGACGGCGGCGACGCGCTCGAGCTCGTCCCGTACGGCGCCGCCGCGGGACGCGTGGACGCCGAGCTGCGTCGCCGTGTCCTGGACCGCGCGCGTGACGTGCCGCTGCTGCTGTGCGTGGAGCGCGTCGACGGCGCTCCCCTGCCGGTGCGACCGTCGTCGGCCGTCGCGCTCACCGGGCCGGGTGCCGACGACCCGAGCCTGCTGGCGGCCCTTGCGCCCGCGCTCGCCGGTCTCGTCGCCGCGCCGCGGACCGCGGACCGGGTGCTGACCGAGCTCGGCGTCGTGCGCATGGGCCTGGCCGAGGTCCTGGACGTCCTGCCCGGTCAGGACGCCGCGGGCAGCCGCGCCCTCTTCGCCGCGCTCGCCCCGCTGGCGGCGGCCGACCCCGTGGCCCGGGAGGCGATGAGCGGTCTGGCCGTGCCGCTGCTGGACGGCCGCGGCGTCCACGGGGCGCGCGGGCTCGTGCTGCTCGACGCCCTGCCGGACGGGGCGACCTCGCTCGACCCGGACACCGCAGAGGTGCTGGCGCAGCACGGGTTGCGGGTCGTCGACCCCGCCGTCGCCGACGGTCCCGCCCGTGACCTGCTCGTGCGGCTCGGCGCCCGTGAGGGCGGTTCGTGGGCGCTGCTCACCGACCCGGCCGTCCGCGCGGCGGTCGCCGCCTCCCCCGACGCCGAGGACCCCGACGCCGTCGCCGAGGCGGTGCTCTCCGTCGTCGAGGCCGTCGTCGGGGCCGACGCGCCGGACCGGGCGACGGCGGACCGGGTGGCGCGGGACCTGCCGTGGCTCGCCGACCTCGCGCTGCCCGACGACGCCGACGACCTGGCCCCGGCGGGGTCCCTGGTCGTCCCCGGCACCCTCGCCGAACGGGCCTACGACCCCGCCGAGGTCACCGCGGTGCACCCGGACCTGCTGCAGGAGTGGGGGTGCGACGTCCTGCGCGCGGTCGGTGTGCTGACCGGACCGGCGCTGGTGGCGCTGCCCGCGCTGGACCTCGCCGACCCCGCCGCCCTCGAGGAGGCCGGCGAGCGGGGGCTCGCGGACGTCGCGCAGTACGTCGAGGAGGTCTGGGCGGACGTGGTCGAGGGGGTCGACGAGTCGCTGGAGGGGACGACCGTCGAGGGGGTCGTCGCCGTGCGCGACCTCGACCTCGTCGCGGCCGCGTGGCCCGAGGTGCTCGTGGCGCTGACCGAGGACCCGGCGGGGACGCAGGCGATCACGGCGGACTGGGTCCTCGGCCCGCACCGTCGTCCGGGGCTCACCGCGTGGTGGCTGCGCCGGCACGGTCCGTGCGCCGACGTCGTGCGCGACCCGGCCGGCTCGGCCCCCGCCTGGCTGCCGCCCGCCCCCGACTGGCTGGCCGGGTTGCCCGGTCCCGTCCGGCGCGCGCTCGGCGTCCTGGACGACCTCGCCACCGCGGGCACCGCCGACCTGGGAGGTCTGCTGCGGCGCTCCGCCCACGAGGTCGGCAGGCCCGGCGGTCCGTCGGCCGCCGACCTGCTCAGCCTGTGGAGCGCACTCGCCCGCGCCGTCGACGAGGCCGCGGAGCTCGACGTCCCGCGGCTGGCCGCCCTCGGTGCGGACGGTGTGCCGGTCGCCGCGGACACCGCCGACGTCGTCGTCCCCGACGACGCGGTGTGGGCGCAACGCACCGACCTCGGGCCGCGTCTGCTCGTCCCGGCGACGCACGCCGCCCGGGTGGCCGACCTGCTCGACCTCGACCTCGCCTCCGACCGCGCGGACGGCGAGCTCACCCACCCCAGAGGCACGGTCCGCGGGGTGCCCGCCGCCGCCCACGCCCTCGTGCCCGGCCTGTCACGGACGTGGACCGAGGTGGCGGAGCTGTCGTGCGACGGCGTGCCCGTGGGGTTCTGGGTGCGGGACGGCGAGCTCCTGGCGACGTCGGTCGCCGGTGCGGCCGCGGGACTCGCGGCGTCGGCGGGCGCCTGGTGGGCACGGACGGCGCTGGCCGGACTCCTCGGCGACGACACCGCCGTCGCGGCGCGGGTGCTCGCGGAGGAACTGCCGGGGCTGGGCTGACGCGCTCGCGTCGGCTGCACCGGCGGTGGGTCACCGCGGACGGGTCGTCCTCACCGCGGTGCCCTGGTGGTGGACCGCCTCCCACCCCTGCGCCGCACGCCGCCACAGGGTCATCCGCTGCGACGTCCTCCCGCCGCGGCGCAGCTCGTACGTGACCAGGAAGGTGTCCTCACCCAGAGCGCGGCAGTGGAAGTCGTCGGCCTGCCACGTCTGGTGCTCGCGCGCCTCACGGCGGCGCGACAGCACGCCGACGACGGCGTCCCGGTCGAGGCGCCGGCCGGTGGGTCCGACGGCGATGAAGTCGGCCGCCAGGTACGCGTACGGGTCACCGCCCTCCGGTCGCCGGGTCAGGCGGTGCAGGAGCGGTTCGCGGGCCTGCAGCTCCAGGAGCACCGGCACGACGTCGGGGTCCGTCGGCGGGGGCCACGTGCTGCCGTCCGCGGCACCGGCGGGCTCCTCGTCGTGGGGTGTCGACGGGTCGGGGGTGGGCTGACCGCTGCCGCTCCCCGGACGTCCTGGCTCGCTGCGGCGGACCGTCTGCCCCAGCGGGCCGGTGCCCTCAGCCAGCACCTCCCCGTCGGCGGCCACGGCTCGCCAGGAGGTGCGCTCGATCGCTTCCTGCGCGGTGACGTCCAGCCAGACCGCCGTCCACCACAGGCCCGCCGCCGTGGGAGCGAAGTGCTCGGTGCCGTCGGGTGTCCTGAGCACGACGGCGATGACGGACGGGTCGGCGTGGCCGAAGAAGTGTGCGATGCCCCCGTCGGGGTCCCCGCTGGGATCGACGCGGTCCCAGGTGGCGGCCGCGTGCTGCGACGGTGCGGCCAAGGGGGCAGCGAACCAGCTGCGCCTGCGGGCGCTGCGGTGTCCGTAGGAGAGGTAGGTCCGGTCGTGCCCGGGGGCGCGGAACGCGGTGGCGTGGGCGACCGGCGTGGGTTCGCCGGGGACGTGGCCGGCGAAGACCGCCCGCAACCCCTCGGGTGCGGGGGTGTGGGACCGCGGCACCTCGTCGGCCGAGGGGGCCCTGCGCCGGTGGGAGTTGACGACGGCGTCGAAGCAGATGGCGGCCGCTCGTTCGGAGACTGTCGCCGGGTCCAGCAGCCGGGGAACGGGCAGTTCCACCGGCTCGGAGGTGGCCACGGGGTCAGCGCGAGCGGCGCTCGCGGCGGTGCACGTACGCCAGGCCGATGAGCCCGAGCACGATCCCGGCGATGCACGAGCCGAGCCAGCGGCCCTCCCCCGTCGCCCGGACCTCCGGCACGACGAGCGCGACGACGAGCAGCAGCACCCACACGCCCAGCCCGACGAGGACGGCGCGGCGGTCGTCGGTCGTCAGCGGCGGCGGGGGTGGTTTCGCCTTCGACGGCGGCAGGAACAGCGGCACGCGCCCAGTGTCCCCCACCGTCGGGTCTGCTGGGGAGTCTGCTGGGATGGGCGCATGGCCTCCTCCTCGTCCCAGCCCTTCCCCCCGCACACCGGGAACGCCCCCGGCCGCACGGCCCTGGTGACGGGTGCGAGCAGCGGCATCGGCGCCGCGACGGTGCGGGCGCTGGCCGCGGCGGGGTTCCGGACGATCGCGGCGGCCCGGCGGGTGGACCGGTTGCAGGCGCTGGCGCAGGAGGTGGGCGGCCAGGCCGTCGCCCTCGACGTGACCGACCCGGAGTCGGTGGCCGCGATGGCCGAGCAGGTCGGTGACGTCGACGTGGTCGTGCACTCCGCCGGTGGCGCCCTCGGCAGCGACACCGTCGAGCACGGCGATCCCGAGGGCTGGAAGACGATGTACGACACCAACGTCGTCGGCGTCCTGCGCGTCCACCAGGCCCTGCTGCCCGGGATGCGCCGCGGCGGCAACGCGCACGTGGTGGTGATCGGCTCGATCGCCGGGTTCGAGGTGTACCCCGGCGGCGGCGGGTACACCGCCGTCAAGCACGGCGTGAACGCCCTCGTCCGGACGCTGCGGCAGGAACTCCTCGGCGAACCCGTCCGCGTCACCGAGATCGCGCCCGGCATGGTCGAGACGGAGTTCTCGCTCGTGCGGCTCGGTTCGCAGGAGGCGGCCGACAAGGTCTACGACGGCCTCGTCCCGCTGAGCGCCGAGGACGTCGCGGACGTCATCGCCTTCGCCGTGACGCGCCCGCCGCACGTCGACCTCGACAAGATCGTCCTCCGGCCGATCGCGCAGGCCGACGCGGCGCACGTGCACCGGGCCTGAACCCCACGCCCGGGCGGGCGTAGGATCCCCGCCAGCGTTCCGCACCCCGGTCGCGTCCCACCGTCCTCCCGCCGGCGTCACCATCGCCCGCGCGGGACGGTTCCGCCGCACACCACCGTCCCGGGGAGCCCGTCGTGACCGCACCCTCGTTGAACCCCCGCCTGGCCGGGGTCCGTTCCTCCCCCGTCCGCGACCTGCTCGCGCTCACGGGCGTCGAGGACGTCATCTCCTTCGCCGGCGGCCTGCCCGCGCCGGACCTGTTCGACGTCGACGGTCTGCGTGCCGCCTACGACCGCGCCCTGTCCGGCCCCGCGGCACGCCGGAACCTGCAGTACGCCGCGACGGAGGGCGACCCGCGGTTGCGCTCCCTCGTGGCGGACCGGCTCACGCGGCGCGGTCTGCCGACGGACCCGGACGACCTGCTCGTCACGACGGGATCGCAGCAGGCGCTGACGCTGCTCACGACGGCCCTGCTCTCCCCCGGCGACGTCGTGGCGGTGGAGGAACCCAGCTACCTCGCTGCGCTGCAGTCGTTCACGCTCGCCGGCGCCGAACTCGTGGGCGTTGCGAGCGACGACGACGGAGCCCTGCCCGAGGCCGTCGAGGAGGTGTTCCACACCCGTCGGCCCGCGGTCCTGTACCTCGTCCCGAACTTCGCGAACCCCACCGGGCGGACCCTCACCCTCGAACGCCGCGTCCGGATCGCCGAGCTCGCCGCCGAGCACGGCGTGTGGGTCGTCGAGGACGACCCCTACGGGGAACTGCGCTACACCGGAGACCCGGTCCCGGCGCTGGCCGCGCAACCCGCTGCGGCGCAGAACGTCCTGCACCTCGGCAGCTTCTCGAAGATCGGCGCTCCGGGGTTGCGGCTCGGGTGGGCGCGGTTGCCGCGAGCGGTCCGGCCGGCGGTCGTCGTGGCCAAGCAGGCCGCCGACCTGCAGACGTCCACCGTGGACCAGGCCGCCGCCGCCGAGTACCTGGCTGCGACCGACCTCGACGCGCACGTCGCCGGCGTCGTCGCGGCGTACTCCGCGCGCCGGGACGCGATGCTCGCGGCGCTGGAGGACGCGCTGCCCGTGGGCAGCACGTGGTCGCGCCCGGACGGCGGGATGTTCACGTGGGTCGACCTGCCGGGAGGGGTCGACTCGGCGCAGTCGCTGCCGGCCGCGCTCCGCGAAGGCGTCGCGTTCGTGCCCGGGGAGTCGTTCTTCGCCGGGGAACCGGACCGTTCGACGCTGCGCCTGTCGTTCACGACGCACTCCCCCGAGCGCATCGCCGAGGGGGTGTCCCGGCTCGGCCGCGCGCTACGGGCGTGAGAGCGCGATCGGGCCGGACGGGAGCCGGTGCGCCTCCACGGGCCGACCGAACAACCACCCCTGGGCCCGGTCGCACCCCATGTCCCGCAGCATCTTCGCCTGCAGTTCGGTCTCCACGCCCTCGGCCGTGACGACCATGCCGTGGGCGTGGGCGAGGCTGATGAGCGCCCGCACGACGGCCTCGGCCCGATCGGAGGAACCCAGGGGTCGCACGAAGCTCATGTCGATCTTGAGGAAGCTCAGCGGGAACTTGTCGAGGTAGGACAGCGAGGAGTACCCCGTCCCGAAGTCGTCGAGACCGACGCGGGCTCCGATGCTCCGCAGTTCGCCCAGGCTCGCGCGCGTCGACGTCGACAGGTCGATGAGCGTGCGTTCGGTGACCTCGGCGAGCAGGGAACTGCCGGAGGCACCGGTCGACTCGACGCTGTGCGCGAGGCGGTGCGCGAACGCGGGGTGCTCGAGCGTCTTGCCGGAGACGTTGAACGAGACCTGCAGGCCGACCCCGTCGCGCCGCCACTCGCGCAGTTGCCGCAGGACCTCACCCAGCACCCACGTGTCGACGTCGACGATGAGGCCGGTGTCCTCGGCCGTGTCGACGAAGTGCTTGGGTTCCAGGATGCCCTCGACCGGGTCGTCGAGCCGGACGAGCGCCTCGGCGGCGACGAGTTCGGACGACCGCAGGTCGACGATCGGCTGCCAGACCACGCGCAACCCGTCCGTGCGCAACGCACGGCGCACGCGGTGCTCGGCGACGTGGCGGGCCTGCGCCTCCTCGCGCATGGCCGAGTCGTAGACGGCGACGCGGTCGCGGCCGCCGTCCTTGGCCCGGTACAGCGCCATGTCGGCGCTGCGGAACAGGTCGTCGGCCGTCCCGTCGTGACCGATGGCGATGCCGGCGCTGGAGGTGCACACGAACGGCTCGGGCAGGCCGGGCAGGAGCATCGGGGTGCGGAGTCGGCGCAGGACGTCGCGCGCCATGATCGAGGCGGCCTCCACGCGGCTGACGCCGGGGACCATGACGACGAACTCGTCGCCGCCGAGGCGGGCCAGGACGGCACCGGGCGGGGCGGCGTCCTCGAGGCGGACGGCGACCTGGCGCAGCAGCGCGTCGCCGATCTGGTGCCCGAGGGTGTCGTTGACGAGCTTGAACCGGTCGAGGTCCAGCAGCACGAGGGCCACGGCGTCCTGCGGCGTCGCCCGCTCGAGGGCCTCGGCGAGGCGGACGTCGAGCACGGACCGGTTGGCCAACCCGGTGAGGGAGTCGCACTGGGCGAGGCGGACGAGTTCGCCGGTCGACTTCTCCCCCGCGGACACGTCGAGCACGAGGCCCTGGACGACGCTGGTGCTCGTCGTGGACAGCGGGACGCTCATCCCGAGGAAGGTGCGTTCGGTGCCGTCGGCGGAGGCGACGCGGAACGGGTACGGGGCGGAGGTCCCGGCGTGGGCCGCGGGGTCCTCGACGCCGGTGAAGGGTCCGCGGTCGTCGGGGTGGATGCGGGAGCGCCACGTCTCCAGGTCCGGGTCGGGCTCGGCGGCCGGCAGGCCGAGCATCTCCCGCAGGCGGTCGTCGAGGGTGACGACGCCGCTGGCCGGGTTCCACGACCAGGACCCCAGGCCCGCGAGGCGCAACGCCCCGGACAGCAGCAACCGCGCGCCAGCGGACTCGCGGTCCGCGCGCGCAGCGTCCGCCGTGGCGACCAGGGCGCGCCAGGCGGCGCCGGCCGAGGCCGTCAACACCTCCAGCCGCGGGAAGCGGGCACCGCCCACCCCTTCGCCGCCGCCCCAGACCGCGAGCCGCGGGGCGCGGGGGTGGCCCGGGACGAGTTCCACGACGGCGGACGGGCACATGCGCGTGAGGTCGGCTCCGGCGAGGCGGGACCCCGGGACGAGCAGCAGGTCGCCCTCCGCGGCGATCACCTCCAGCTCGCGGTGCCGGGACCGCGCCACGGTCTCCAGCAGCAGGACGCGCGCGTAGCCGGCGTCGTGCACCTCGGCGACGAGCTCCTCGGCGAGCGCCGTGACGTCCGAGCACTCGGTGAAGCGGCGCTGCGCCCGCAGGACGGCCGCCCCGAGGTCCACCGGGGGAACGGCGGCGGCGGAACCTGACAGGTCGACGCCGAGGCGCACGTCCTCCACGTCCCGCGAGGGGTCCTCGGCGACGGCCGCGGCCGCGCGCTCGCGGGCCCGTCGCGCGCGCAGGGTGGCCGACGACGCTGGCAATCCGCTCACTTCCCGGTTCCACCCTCCGCCGTGCGGGCCGACAGCCCGCCCTTCATCACGCAACGTGACTGACTCTAACGCCGAGTGCACGTCTTTGGTACCTCGACCGGCGTCTCGACAGATCGTTCGCAGTGGTAATTAGCGAGAGCAAGGACTATGGTGTCCTCATGCCACCATCTCCCTCCCCCGACGTCCGGGGCGCGGGCGCCGTGAGCACCACCGACCGCCCGGTCGACGACCACGACACCCCCGGCGCCCCCCTGGACCGCCTCGCGGTCGACCTGCGGGTGTCGCTGCTGCGCACCGCCCGGCGGCTGCGGGCCCAGAAGAGCGTCGACGACCTCACCGACGGCCAGTTCTCCGTCCTCGCCCAGCTCGTCAACGGCGGGCCGCGCACGCCCGGCGAACTCGCGGACGCCGAGCACGTGCGGCCGCCGTCGATGACGCGGACCATCGCCGCCCTCGCCGACGCGGGGCTCGTCTCGCGCACCGACCACCCGGTCGACGGCCGTCAGGTGCTCGTCGCCGTCACCGACGCCGGCCGCGACGTCGTCCTGGAGACCCGGGCCCGCCGGGCGGCGTGGCTGAGCCGCCGCCTGGAGGACCTCAGCCCCGCCGAACGCGCCACCCTGGCCGAGGCCGCCGCCATCCTCACGCGGGTGATCAGCGCGTGAACCAGACCTTCCGCTCGCTGCGGCACCGCGACTACCGCCTCTGGGCCGGCGGCGCGATCGTCTCCAACACCGGCACGTGGATGCAGCGCGTGGCCCAGGACTGGCTCGTCATCCAGGTCCTCACCCACGGCTCGGGCACCGCCGGCGGCATCACCACCGGTCTGCAGTTCGGCCCGATCCTGCTGCTCGCCCCCGTCGCGGGCACGATCGCCGACCGCTTCGACCAGCGCCGCACGCTCATGGTCACCCAGGCCGTCATGGGGTTCCTCGGGCTCGTCCTGGGCGTCCTCGTCGTGAGCGGGACCGCCCAGCTCTGGCACGTCTACGTGCTCGCCGTCCTGCTCGGGTCCGCCTCCGCCATCGACGGCCCCGTCCGGCAGACCTTCGTCGGCCAGCTCGTGCCGCGGGAGGACCTGCCCAACGCCATCGGGCTGAACTCGGCGTCCTTCAACTCCGCCCGGCTCATCGGCCCGGCTCTGGCCGGCGTCCTCATCGCCTGGGTCGGCACGGGCCCGGTCTTCCTCATCAACGCCGCCTCGTTCGTCGCACCCCTGGTGATGCTGCACCTCATGCGGCCCGCGCAGCGCGCGCCGCGGGTGAAACCGGCGAAGGGCAGCGGAGGCATGCGGGAGGGCCTGGCCTACGTCCGGGCCCGGCCGGACCTGCTCGCGATCTTCGTCCTCGTCGGGGTCATCGGGACGTTCGGGCTGAACTTCCAGCTCACCAGCGCGCTCATGACGAGCGTGAAGTTCGGGACCGACTCCGCCGGGTTCGGCCTCGCCGGCACCGTGCTGGCCGTGGGGTCCCTCGCCGGTGCCCTCGTGGCCGCGCGCCGGGGACGTCCCCGGTACCGGCTCGTCGTCGGTGCCGCCTTCGCCTTCGGGGTGCTGGCCTCGGTCGCGGCACTCATGCCGACGTACGCGCTCTACCTCGTGGTCCTGCCGTTCATGGGCCTGGCGTCGCTCACGCTCATGACGGCCGCGAACGCCACGGTCCAGATGAGCACCGAACCCGCCATGCGTGGGCGGGTGATGGCGATGTACATGTCGCTCATGCAGGGCGGCACCGTCGTCGGCGGGCCGTTCGTCGGGTGGATGGGCACCCGGTTCGGCCCCGAGTGGTCGATCCTCGTCGGCTCGATCCCCTCGGCCGTGGTCGGCGTCCTCGTCGGGGTGTACTTCCTGCGGCGGGCGCGGGTGCGGGTCACCTACTCGTGGAAGCAGTCCCCGCACGTGCGGCTCGTCCCCGTCCGCGACGACGAGCGGGATGCCGCCGCGGCGTGAACCGCCTCGGGCGGGGCGGAGAATGGAACCCGTGCCCACCGACCTGACCACCGCCCTGGCCGACGTCCGGACCCTGCTGCTGGACACCCCGCACCTGGCCCGGGCCGTCGCGGCGGGACGGCGCAAGGGCCTCGAACCGCCGGCGGCCGAGCGGGTCGAGGTGCGCCCCGTGCAGCTCAAGGCCGGTCCGCACCTGCAGTTCACCGCCCGCACCGGGCCGGTCGTCTCGACCCGCAACGTCCCCGTGGACGAGGCCGCCGCGGCCGTCGACGACCTGCTCGCGCAGCCCTACGGCAACCTGCACGTGGAGACGGCGACGGAGGTCGTGCAGGTCCGCGTGACGAAGAAGGGCGACGCGCAGGTCCACCGCGCCGCCGCCGCGCACGAGGCGGGACCGGCCGGGCACGACAAGGCCAAGAACCGTCTCGTGGACCCCGACGACCCGCTGTTCCGCGTCCTGGGCGCCGGGGGCGACAAGCGGCGCCAGGTGGAGGCGTTCGTCCGCCAGCTCGCCCCGCTCGCGCCGACCGTGCTGTCCCGGCCCGGCGACCGGGTGCGGGCCGTGGACCTCGGCTGCGGGAACGCCTACCTGACCTTCGCGGCCCACCGGTGGCTCGGGGACGCAGCCCGCGCCGAGGGCAAGGTCCTGACGACCGTCGGCGTGGACGTGCGCGAGGACGTGGTGGCGACCGGTCGCCGCGCGGCGGCCGAGGCGGGCCTGACGGGCCTCGAGTTCGCTGTCGGCTCGATCGCCGGCGCGGACCCGTACGCCGACGGCGGGCCCGACGTCGGGCCGGACGTGGTCATGGCCCTCCACGCCTGCGACACCGCGACCGACGAGGCGCTCGCGCGGGCCGTGCGCTGGGGCGCTCCCCTCGTCCTCGCCGCGCCGTGCTGCCACCGCGACGTCCAGCGGCAGCTGCACGGGAACCGCGCCCCGCTCGTCCGCCACGCGATCCTGCGCGAGCGGTTCGCCGACGTCCTCACCGACACCCTGCGCTCGCTCGTGCTGCAGCTCCTCGGGTACCGGGTCGAGGTCGTCGAGTTCATCGACTCCGCGCACACGCCGCGCAACGCGATGATCCGCGCGGTCCGGACCGGTTCGGGGCCGCGCCCCGCCGCCCGCGCCGATCTGCTGGCCGAGTTCGACGAACTCACCCGCACGTGGGGCGTCTCACCGGCCCTGGCCCGGATGCTGGAACCGGAGCTCGCCGCCGTGCGCGCAGGGGTTCAGGCCGCGCTGTAGGTCAGGCACTCCGTCCCGCCGCCGGCCGACGTCCCGACCTCGATCGTCGAGGCCGTGCACGTGAGGTCGGAGTTGTGCGAGCAGTCCGAGAGCTGGCACGCACCCACGTGGCCGTCGCTCGTCGGGGAGTGCTTCGTCGGGATCCCGAGGAACGTCGCGCAGTGGTTCGCGCCGTGGTCCCCGACGGTGATGGCCGGGGCGTGGCAGGACGCCGAGGCGTTGAACGTGCAGCCGTCGGCGGAGCACTGGTGGATGGGGGTCAGGTCCAGGTTCACGGTCGCCATGGTTCGAAAGTAACCGCGGAAATCCCGCACGGCTAGCCAGGAATGCCTTTCCTGGCCGCTTCGGGAAATGCAGGTCAGGCTTTCCTCAGTCGTTCCGCGACGTGGTCGACGCACGCCGTCAGGGCCCGCACGTCGTCGGGCTCGACGGCCGGGAACAGGCCGATCCGCAGTTGGTTGCGCCCCAGGCTGCGGTAGGGGAAGACGTCGACGATCCCGTTGTCGCGCAGCACGTCCTGGACCGCGACGGCGTCCACGGAGGGGGCGAGGTCGATCGTCGCGACGACCTGGGACCGGGCCGCGGGCTCGCTGACGAAGGGACTGGCCCACTCCCGCTGCTGCGCCCAGTCGTAGACGTGCGCGGAACTCTCCGCCGTCCGCCGGACGGCCCAGTCCAGGCCGCCCCGGGCGAGCATCCACTCGACCTGCTCGGCCAGCAGCACCAGGGTCGCCACGGCCGGGGTGTTGTACGTCTGGTCCTTGCGGGAGTTCTCGACGGCGATCTGCAGGTCGAGCGAGGCGGGCGTCCAGCGACCTGTCGCCCCCACCTCCCGCACGCGGTCGAGGGCGGCCGGCGACAGCACCGCGAGCCACAGGCCCCCGTCGGAGGCGAACGCCTTCTGCGGCGCGAAGTAGTAGGCGTCGGTCTGGGCGACGTCGACGGGCAGACCCCCCGCCCCGGAGGTGGCGTCGACGACGACGAGCGGACCGCCCTGCTCGGCGGTGGGCCCCGCCGGCCGCACGACGGGCGCCATGACGCCGGTGGAGGTCTCGTTGTGCGGCCAGGCGACGACGTCGACGCCGCCGGCGACCTCCCCGAGCCGCGGCAGCGTCCCGGGCTCCCCCCGGACGACCACGGGATCGGCGAGGAACGGCGCGGCGGCGGTGGCGGCGGCGAACTTGGCGGAGAACTCCCCCAGGACGAGGTGCTGGGCGCGCTCGCGGACGAGGCCCAGCGTGGCGACGTCCCAGAACGCCGTGCTGCCGCCGTTGCCGAGGACGACCTCGTAGCCCTCGGGCAGGGAGAACAGCTCGGCGATCCCGGCACGGACGCGGCCGACGAGCGACTTCACGGGCGCCTGGCGGTGCGAGGTGCCCAGCACGGTGCGGCCGGCCGCCGTCAGGGCCTCCAGCTGCTCGGGCCGGACCTTCGAGGGGCCGGACCCGAAGCGACCGTCGGACGGCAGCAGCTCGGTGGGGATGCGCAGACCGGTGGCGGGAGCAGTCACGGTCGCATCCTGCCGCACCCGGGCGGGCCTCCCGCACGCATGATGGGTCCGTGACCAACGACGACGCGACCGACGCCGGCGCCGACGCACAGATCGACCTCGAACGCTTCGTGTCCGCCTCCGCCGACACCCACGAGCGGGCGCTGGCCGAGCTGCGCGCGGGCCGCAAGACGTCGCACTGGATGTGGTGGGAGTTCCCCCAGCTGCTCCTCGGCAGCTCCCCCACGTCCGTCGCCTACGCGGTGCACGGCCTGCCGGAGGCGCGCGCGTACCTCGCCCACCCCGTCCTCGCCCGGCGATGGCGCGAGAACTGCGAGGCGCTGCTGGGGCAGCCGTCCCGTGACGCCCGGACCGTGTTCGGCGGGATCGACGCGGCCAAGCTGCGCAGCTCGGCGACCCTGTTCGCCGCCGCGGGCGACGAACAGGCCCGGCAGGTCCTGCAGGAGTTCTTCGACGGCCGCGCCGACGCCTCGACCACGGACCTGCTGGACCGGGCCGCCGACTAGACGAACTCCTCGAACCGCTTGCGCAGCAGGCGGGTCACGTCGTCGGGGTCCTCGGACCACCAGCGCTTCGAGAGGATCTCCACCTCGACGGGACCAGTGAAACCGGCGTCGGCGACGAGGCCGGACAGGTGCGGCAGGTCGATGACACCGTCGCCCATCATCCCCCGGTCCAGCAGCAGGTCGGACGTCTCGGGCAGCCAGTCCGAGACGTGGTACCCGGCGATCCGCGTTCCCGCGCGGGCGATCTGCGCCTCGAGCTCGGGGTCCCACCACACGTGGTAGGCGTCCACGACGACGCCGACCTCCTCGCCGGCGTCCCCGCCGAGAGCGTCGGACAGGTCGAGGGCCTGACCGAGGGTGCTGACGACCGACCGGACGCTGATCATCATGGGGTGCAACGGTTCCACGGCCAGCCGGACACCCGCGGCCTGGGCGTGCGGGAGCAGGTCGGCGATGCCGTCGCGCACCCGGGCGCGGGCACCGGCGAGGTCGCGGTCCAGCAGGGGCCCGCAGACCAGCACGAGCGCGTCCGCCTCCAGGGCCGCGGCCTCGTCGACGGCCCGGCGGTTGTCGTCGCGCACCGCCGCGGGATCGGCGGCGGGGTCGGTGAACATGCCTCCGCGGCAGACGGAACTGACGTGCAGCCCGGCCGACCGCACGAGCTCGACGGCCCGGTCGAGACCGACCGCGGCGATCTTGTCCCGCCACAGGGCCATGGCCCCGATCTCGTGCCGCTCGCAGGCGGCGACGGCCGCGGGCAGGTCGAGGGAGTTGAGGGTGATCTGGTTCAGGCTCAGCCGCGCGGCGTCCATGGTCCACTCCGTCGTCGTCGCTGGAATGCGCTTTCCCGCACCTTGGCACAGGCCGGTGCCCCGGTCAACGCCGAGCTCTCCCGGGCGGGTCACAGGCCCGTCTTGTGACCCCACGGTCCGTCCCCGGTTCCGCGGCCCGCCCCGGGGGCGCAGGCTGAGAGCGTGCTCCGCGCCCTGCCCCGCCCCACCTCCCCGATCGCCGCGCTCGTCCCCGGTCTGCTCGTCGTCGCTCTCGCCACGGTGGTCGCCCTCGGCCTCGAACGTCTGACGCACGTCCTGACGGCCTCCACGGTCGCCGTGGCGCTGGGGGCCCTCGTCCGCTCCACCGGCGCGTTCCGGCCGTCCTGGAAGCCGGCGACCGGCTTCGCGTCCAAGCGGCTGCTGCGGATCGCGGTCGTCCTGCTCGGGCTGCAGCTGCCGCTCTCACAGGTGCGGGACCTCGGGTGGGGCGGGGTCGTCCTCGTCGTCGGGGTCGTCGTCGTGACGTTCACCGGCACCCAGGTGCTGGGCCGCGCGCTCGGGCTCGGCCGGGACCGCTCACTGCTCGTCGCGACGGGGTTCTCGATCTGCGGGGCGTCGGCCATCGCCGCGGTGCGGCCCGCGACGGACGCCGACGAGGAGGACGTCGCCACCTCCATCGCCCTGGTGACGCTCTGCGGATCGCTGGCCATCCTGCTGCTGCCGTTGCTGCGCAGTCCGTTCGGCCTCGACGTCCACGCCTTCGGCGTGTGGGTCGGAGCGAGCGTCCACGACGTCGGGCAGGTCGTCGCCACGGGCGACCGGGTGCCCGGAGCGCTCGAGACCGCCGTCGTCGTGAAGCTCTCCCGCGTGCTGCTGCTGGCACCGCTCGTCGCCCTCGTCGTGCTGCACCGCCGCCGGACAGTGCCCGCCACCGACTCCACCGCCCGCCCCCCGGTCCTGCCGTTCTTCGTCGCCGCCTTCGTCGCCGCCGTCCTCGTGCGCGCCACCGGCGTCGTGCCCACCGCCGCCCTCGACGCCGTGCAGCACGTGCAGTCCGTTCTGCTCGTCGCCGCGCTGTTCGCGCTCGGGACGGGGATCGACGTCCCGCACCTGCTGCGGACGGGCGGGCGGTCGCTGGTGCTGGGCCTCAGCTCGTGGGTGCTCGTGGCGGGGGTGTCGCTCGCCGGGGTGCACCTGCTGCACGTCGGCGGCTGACCGCGGCCGGTCCCGCGCCTGCACCCACGTCTGACCGGGCGTGGGACCAGGCGTGGGAACACCCGTCGGTGTCCTCCCCGCGTCGTCGGGGCGACCGCCTCGGGACACCCACACCTAATGGGCCTTACCGGCACCGGAAGTAGTTCTAGGGTCCGGTACCGGTAGCGACTGGTGGGTCAGCACTCACCACATCTGGAGCGCGTGAGGCCTGGAGTGAGACCGTGCGCCCATCAGCCGCGAGAAGGCGCGCACTACTGCTGGGATGACGTAGCCCCCCAGGAGGCCCCGACGGGGGCCGCCCTCCGGTGAGCACTCGACCATTAGGTCGTCAGCAGCCTTCTCCTCGCTACCGGGCACGACCTGGCACCGCCCCTCGGTGCCGGGCAGGAGCGCAGACGAGCAGATGGAGGCGAACACCGATGGCGCTGTTCATCGGGGACGACTGGGCCGAAGACCACCACGACATCCTCATCACCGACGAGCACGGCAAGAAGCTGGCCAAAGCCCGCCTGCCCGAAGGCCTGGCCGGGATCGAGCGGTTGCACGCCCTGGTCGCCGAGCACCTCACCGACGCCGACGTCGACCCAGTCACCGGCCACCTGGCCAGCGATCGGGTCGTCGTCGGCATCGAAACCGACCGCGGCACCTGGGTCGTAGCACTGGCCGCGGCCGGCTACACCGTCTACGCCCTGAACCCGATGCAGACCGCCCGCTACCGCGAGCGGTACTCCACCTCCGGAGCCAAGTCCGACGCCGCCGACGCCGCGGTCCTGGCCCGCATCGTGCGCCAAGACCGTGAGCACCACCGGCCGTTGGCCGCCGACAGCACCGACGTGGTCGGGCTGAAGATCGCCACCCGCGCCCATCAGTCGCTGATCTGGGACCGCACCCGGCACCTGCTGCGGCTGCGCTCGACCCTGCTCGCCTTCTACCCCGCTGCCTTGCAGGCTTTCGGTGAGGTCGGTATCGAGCTGGGTGAGGCGGACTGCCTGGAGCTGCTGGCCGCTGCGCCGGACCCAGACCGGGCCCAGGCCCTGTCCCGCTCGAAGATCGCTGCGATGCTGCGCCGGGCCGGGCGACGGGAGGTGGAGGCCAAGGCCGAGGCGATCCAGGCCGTGCTGCGGGCTGCGGCGTTGCGTCAACCCGACCCGGTCCAGCGGGCCTACGCCGCCTCGGTCAGCGCCTCGGTCAGCGCCTCGGTGGGGTTGCTGGTCGCGCTGCGGACCCAGATCGGTGAGCTGGGGCAGGTGGTGGGGCAGGGTTTTGGTCAGCACCCGGCCGCTGAGATCTACCTCAGCCAGCCGGGCCTGGGACCGGTCCTGGGAGCGCGGATGCTGGCCGAGTTCGGCGACGCCCCCGGCCGCTACCGCGACGCGCGGGCGCGGAAGAACTACGCCGGGACCTCCCCGATCACCCGGCGTTCTGGGACTCGCAAGAACGTCCTGGCCCGCTACGCCCGTAACCGCCACCTGGCCGACACCGCCTACCAGCAGGCCTTCTGCGCCCTGCAGGGCTCACCCGGAGCTCGGGCCTACTACGACATCTGCCGGGCCCGCGGGGCCAACCACAACGCCGCCTTACGGCAGCTGGCCAACCGGCTGATCGGGATCCTGCACGGCTGCCTGCGCCACGGCACGCTCTACGACGAGGCCACCGCCTGGCCCTGTCCTGCCGGGCGAGCACCGGTGCCGACTCCCCAGCCGGCAGCTGCCGCCGCTTGACGCCGCCAAGCCCTGGGATGTCTCACCCCACGTGGGTGTCCCGATGGGTGTCCCCGTGGGTGTCCCGATGGGTGGCACCGTGGGCGCACCGTGACGAGCGGCCCTCAGTCCCCGAACTCCGCCAGCACCACCGGCACCGTCGTCCGGCGCGGCGGCGCCTCCGACCCGCCCATCCGCTCCACGAGCAGCCGCGCGGCCTGGCGGCCGACGTCGACGGGGTCGTAGGTGGCGAGGGCGACGCGGTCGACGAGCACCTCCGCGAGCTCGACGGCGTCGAACCCGCCGATGACGACGTCGGCGCGGGCGCGGTGGACGGCCAGGAGCGCGCCGACGGTCATGCGGTTGTTGTCGCAGAACACCGCGGTCGGCGGCTCGGGCAGGGCCAGCAGGTCCTGGGTCGCGGTCCGGGCCTCCTCGCTGCTGTGCTGGTTGAACCGCAGCAGGTCCCGCTCCTCGCGCACCCCGGCGGCGCGCAGGGCGGCACGGAAACCGGAGTAGCGCTTCGCGCCCGTGCCGGACCCGCGGTCGCCGCCGACGTAGGCGATGCGCCGGTGCCCGCGGTCCAGGAGGAGCTGCGTCAGCCGGCGGCTGCCCCCGGCGTTGTCGAGGAGCACGACGTCACCGCGCACGCCCTTGGGCAGGCGGTCGACGAACACGATCGGCGCCCGCTCGGCCAGCGCCGCGTA
Organism: Kineococcus endophyticus; assembly: GCF_040796495.1. Classification (NCBI taxonomy): domain Bacteria; kingdom Bacillati; phylum Actinomycetota; class Actinomycetes; order Kineosporiales; family Kineosporiaceae; genus Kineococcus; species Kineococcus endophyticus. Next base: position 29,881 of record NZ_JBFNQN010000009.1, read on the forward strand.
CCGGCCCTCGGCGTCGTCGTCGCCGGGCACCATGAGGACGCCGTCGACCCGGCGGCGCAGCAGCTCCCCGACGATCTCCTTCTCCCGCACCTGGTCGCGGTCGCCGAGGGCGTCGCGGCCGGTCGAGAGCAGCAGGACGACGTACCCGGAGGCGGCGGCGACGATCTCGACGCCGTGGGCGAGCTCGGCGGAGAACGGGTTGGTCAGGTCCTCCACGACGAGCGCGATCGTCGCCGTCCGCTGACCCGGCCGCAGCGTGCGGGCGCTCTCGTTGCGCAGGAAGCCGAGGGCGGCGACGGAGGCCTCGACGGTGGCCCGCGTGACGGGGTCGACGTACTTCTCGGCGTTGACGACCCGCGACACCGTGGAGATGCTGACCCCGGCGTGCTCGGCGACGTCCCGCATCGTGGGGGGCCGGCCCTGTCCCACGTCGACCTCCTCGTCGCGCGTCCCTGTGAACCCTGGGCGTGCTGTGAACGTTGTCAGCGCACAGTAGACGACCCCCGGTGCCGCGTCACGACTCCGGGCCCATCACCCACTCCTCACCGCAGGACGCGGGTGAGCCGGTCCACGCGGCCGATCGTCCGCAGGGCCGCAGCCACCCCCGCCGGCGGGTCGGACACGAACGTGTCGCGCCGCCGCAGCTCGTCGAAGTCGATCCGGTCGCCCCGCGGGAAGTCCACCCCGGCGCCGGCGAGGACCGCCGCGAACTCCTGCGCGACGAGCCCGTACCCGCACGACGTGGGGTGCAGGCCGTCGAGGCCGATGAGACCACCGGCCAGCAGCCGGCCCGCGTCGTCGGTGGCGGGGAACCGGGTGTCCAGCCCGCGCAGGGCGTCCGGCAGCGGGTAGGGCGCGAACTCCGGCGGACGCGCACCCAGTTCGTCGTTGCGGCGCACCGCGAGCCGGTCGAGCATCGCGCCCACGTCCACGACGCGCCAGTCCCGCCCCTGCTCCCGCGCGGCGCCGACGACGTCGAGCAGGGCCCGGTTGTAGCCGTCGATGGCCTGGTCCACGGCCCACGCGTCGAACCCCGTGAGGTGCCCGTCGCGGTCGGGGTCGAAGGTCTCCTCGGTCGCCCACGGACGGCCGTACCAGCGGAAGTACCGCCCGCACTCCGGCAGCGGCCCGCCGAGTCCGTGGACGATGGGCGGGATCGTCACGTGCGGGACGGTCCCCCACAGCACGCGGTCGGTGTCGACGTCGGCCACCGCCCGCGCGACCTCGGCCAGCTCGGCGGTGAAGTCGGGGACCGTCCACACCGTGTAGGCGTCCTTGGCGTCCAGCTCGCGGAAGCGCGGTCCGCTCGCCACGACCCGCAGCTGCACGACGCTGCGCAGCGCGTTGTTCGCGCCGAGCCACACGCAGAGCGACTCGACACCGCCGTCGAGGTCGCGCACGGCCCGCAGCGACGTCAGGGCCTCCCCCGTGACCGAGCGGGAACCGTCGAGCACCTCGACGGCGGCCCGGGCGTTGGGCGCCTGGACCAGGGGGTTGAGGCGGTGCCACCACCCGGACCGCACCCGGGCGCGCTCGGTGTCCGCCGTCCGCGCGAGGTGGTCGCGCAGGTCCCAGCCCCAGACCGCGAGGTCCTCGTAGCGGGGGCCGCCGCGCGCGCCCGGCGGCCGCTCGTAGGCGCGTTGCACCTCCAGCGCGTACCTCAGCCCGCCGACGAGGGTGGGCACGAGCGGGCGACCGAGCGCGCGGCGGGCCAGGAACTCCAGGTTCAGCGGGTAGCCACCGGGACCGTCGTCCTGCGGGCGGGCGAACGGCACACCGAGGAGGTCGGCGACCAGCGCCGGCCAGGACAGGGCGCGGTCGTGGACGGCGTAGTGCTTGAACCCCTGCGTGAGGGAGTCGCCCACCGCGGCGAACCGGTGCGTCCGCGGTCGCGGGGGTCGCGGTGGGACGTCGACGCCGAGCGTCGGGTCCTGGACCGGGGGCCGGACGGCCGTCGTCAGGGTCAGCCCGAGGTCGGACGCGGCGGTCGGCACGCGCGCAGTGTGCCCTCCCGCGGGTCCCGGACGAGGACCGGGCCTACGCTCGGCCCCGTGGAGGATCCGGCGGGACGACGGGTGGACTACGGGCAGCGGCACCTCGCGGAGTCCGACCTCGCGGCGACGCCGCTCGAGCAGTTCGAGCGGTGGTACCAGCAGGTCGTGGACGCGGGCACCGCGGCGGTGCCCGAACCCAACGCGATGACGCTGTCCACGGTCGACGAGGACGGCGTCTCGGCCCGGACGGTGCTCCTCAAGGGGGTCGACGCGCGGGGTTTCGTCCTCTACACCAACCTGCGCTCGCGCAAGGCCCGCGGGATCGCCCACGACCCCCGGGTCTCCCTCGTGTTCGGGTGGTTCGGCGTGCAGCGCCAGGTGTGCGTGCGCGGCCGGGCCGAGGAGGTGCCGCGCGAGGAGACGGAGGCGTACTTCACCTCGCGCCCGTACGGTTCCCGCATCGGCGCGTGGGCGAGCGAGCAGTCCGCCCCCGTCGACGCCGCGACCACGCTCGATGAGCGCGCCGCGCAGTTGCGGCAGCGCTGGCCGGACACCGGTTCGGCCGCGGACGTGCCGACCCCGCCGCACTGGGGGGGTTTCCTCGTGCGTGCGCACGAGGTGGAGTTCTGGCAGGGGCGGACCTCACGGCTGCACGACCGCCTCGTGTTCTCCGCCACCGGCACGGGGACCGCCCTCGACGTCGCGGGGAACTGGTCGGTCGCACGGCGCCAACCCTGAACCCGCGACTCCGGAGCCGGCTGGGGTTCCGGCGAGTATCGTCGGGGGATGGAGAGGACCCTGCACACCCGGCTGCACGCCGACGCCCTCGAGGCCTACGACACCCTGCACGCCCAGGTCCCCGCCGACCTGCTCCAGGCCCTCGCCGACGCGGGCGTGCGGGACTGGCGGATCTGGCGCGACGGCCGCGACGTGTTCCACTGGCTCGACGTCGAGGACTACCAGGCCATGCGCGCCCACCTGCGCGACCACCCGGCGAACATCGCCTGGCAGGCCCGCGTGACGCCCCTGCAGACCACGCCGGACGACTACTCGGGGGACGACGAGGGACTCCCGTTCGTGTGGGGTTTCCGCGAGCAACGCGCTGCGGCGCAGCAGGACTGAGCACCGTGGCGGTCACCGACGACGCGATCGAGCGCATCAAGGGGATGATCCTGGGCGGCGAGCTGCGCCCCGGTGACCGCCTGCCGCGGGAGGCCGAACTGTCCGCGGCGCTGGGGTTGTCGCGCAACTCCCTGCGCGAGGCCGTGCGCGCCCTGGCGCTCATCAACGTCCTCGACGTGCGCCAGGGCGACGGCACCTACGTGTCCAGCCTGGAACCGGGCGTGATGCTCGACGCCATGACGTTCGTCGTCGACGTCCAGCACGACGACTCGCTGCTGGAGTTCATCGAGGTCCGTCGTCTGCTGGAACCCCCCGCGACGTCGATGGCGACGTTGCGCATGAGCGACGAGGAGATCGCGGGACTGTCCGACCTGCTCGACGAGCTCGGCCCCGACCCCAGCGTCGAGGACCTCGTCGCCAACGACCAGGAGTTCCACCGCCGGATCGCCCTCGGCGCGGGGAACTCCGTCCTCGCCTCCCTCATCGAGACCCTGTCGGGCCCGCTGCACCGGGCGCGCGTGTGGCGCGGGCTGACCCAGGAGGCCGCGACGACGCGGACCCTGGACGAGCACCGCGCCATCCAGCAGGCCATGGCCTCCCGCCAGCACGACGTGGCCCGCGCCTGGGCGCAGGTCCACGTCGCGGGCGTGGAGCAGTGGTTGCGGTCGGTCAGTGCAACCCGTCGTGCCGCGGCGGCACCGGACGCTCCCGCAGGGTGATCCGGACCGTCGCCCCCGGCTCGGCCAGTCCGGCCGGCAGGTCCACCTCGAGGGCGTCCGCCGTCCGGCGCGAGGCCACCGGGCCGTCCGCGCCCAGGACGCGCAGGTCGTCGAACTCGTCCAGCAGGCCGGCCGCGCTCCCCCACGAGCGGACGCGCAGCGTCCCGGAGGTGACGGCCCCGAGGGCGGTGGCGTAGAGGTGCGTGCCGGTCGGGTCCTCGCGGACCGTGAACCGGACGTCCTCCCCCGTGTACTCGCGCGCCGTGGCGTCGACGAACGAGCCGGCGGCCAGCTGGGTCGGCCCCTCGCCCGCCAGGACCCACGGGTGCGTCCCGAAGACCGCCTCGCCGTGCACGTCCAGCCAGCGGCCGATGCCGTGCAGGAGCTCGACCTCCTCCGGGGCCAGCGTCCCGTCGGCCTTCGGCCCCACGTTGAGCAGCAGGACGCCGTTCTTGGCGACGACGTCGACGAGTTCGGCGACGAGTTCGGGCACGCTCTTGTAGTCCTGGCCCGGCACCCAGCTCCAGGAGGTCCGGCCCACCGACGTGTCGTTCTGCCACACCCGCGGGTGGATGCCCTGCAGCGCACCGCGCTCGACGTCGTAGACGGCGCTGCCGTCGGCGAAAGCCTTCCACTTGTAGTTGATGACGACCTCGCGGCCCCAGCGGGCGGCCGCGTTGTAGTAGTACGCGGCGAACAGCCTCAGGTACGGCTCGAAGGCGGGGGTCTCGATCCACCAGTCGAACCAGACGACCTGCGGGCGGTGGCGGTCGACGAGCTCGACCGTGCGCAGCAGCCAGTCCTCGAGGAACTGCTCGTTGGGCGCCACCTCCTCGCGCAGCGCGGGCCCGTAGAAGTCGGCGAACTCCGGGTCGTTGACGTCGGAGTCGAACTGCGTCCCGCCGTTCATGAACCACCAGTGCTCGGCCCGGTGCGAGGACGCACCCAGGACCATGCCGCGCGCCCGGACAGCCTCCCCGAGCTCGCCCACGACGTCGCGCCGCGGCCCGCGCTCGGCGGCGTTCCACGACGACCTGTCGGTCGCGTACATCGCGAACCCGTCGTGGTGCTCGGCGACCGGCACGACGAACTGCGCACCCGCCCGGTGGAACACCGCCGCCCACGCCGCGGGGTCGAACTCAGGGGCGGTGAACCGCTCGACGAAGTCCTTGTACCCGAACTCCGTGTGCGGCCCGTACGTGGCGACGTGGTGCTCGAACTCCTTCGTGCCCTGCTGGTACATCGTCCGGGCGTACCACTCGTTGCCGAAGGCGGGGACGGAGTAGACGCCCCAGTGGATGAACACGCCGAACTTGGCGTCGCCGTACCACCGCGGGGACGTGTAGCGCTGCAGGGACTCCCACGTCGGCTCGTACGGACCGGACGACGCGACCTCACGCACGCGGGCCAGTTCGGCGTCGTCCGCACCGACCGGACGGGGGCTCACGCCCGGCCTCCGCGCACGGCGGGGTCCACCGCGAGGTCGACGACGACGGGGCCGGGGACGGCCGGCGCCGGGACGTCGACGACGACCCGGTCCCCGTCGGCGCGCGCGGCCACCGGCGTCCCGTCGGGCAGGCGGGCCGATCCGGGATCGGCCCCGGGCAGGTCGAGCGCGACCTCCCCCGCGGCGTCGACGACGGCGTGCACCACGTCACCGGTGCGGGTGAACCGCACCCAGGGCGCGTCCGAGGGGGTCGCCCCCTCGACGGTGGTGGTCCCGTGGACCGCGGAGGCGTTGACCGCCATCCAGTCGGCGATCCCCTCCAGGCACCGCCGCTGCAGCTCGGGGATCCTCCCGGCCTCGTCGGGGCCCACGTTGAGCAGGAAGTTGCCGCCGCGCGAGACGACGTCGAGCAGGTGCCGGACCGCGCCCGGTCCGTCGAGGTACTGGTCGGCGCCCTCGACCTGGTTGTAGCCGAAGGACAACCCGACCCCGCGGCAGTTCTCCCAGGCGCCCGTGCTCTCGGACTCCTTGCCCGCCTGGTACTCGCTGGTGCGGAAGTCCCAGTGGGTCAGGCCCCACCGGTCGTTGACGACCCCGTCGGGCACCGCGGCGTAGTAGCGCTCGAGGATGCGCGCGAAGGACGTCGGGCCGTCGGGTTTGCCCGCGTCGGGCCACTCGATGTCGCCCCAGAGGACGTCGGGGCGGTACCGGTCGACGAGGTCGACGACGTGGGCGAACGCGTAGGCGTTGTAGGCCTCGTCGACGGGGCGGTTGTCCGCCAGGGGCTCACCCGTGTGCGGGCCGTGGTCGGCGACGTGCCAGTCCAGCCCGCCGGAGTAGTAGGTCCCGAACCGCAGCCCGGCGCGGCGGGTCGCGCCGGCGAGTTCGGCGACGAGGTCGCGCTTCGGCCCACGGTGCACGGTGTTGCGGGTCCCCGTGCCCGGCGCGTCCCACAGCGCGATGCCGTCGTGGTGCTTGGTGGTCGGGACCACGTACCCCGCGCCCGCACGGGCGAACAGCGCCACGAGGTCGTCGGGGTCGAACGCCGAGGCCGTCCACTGGTCGAGGAAGTCGTCGTAGGGAGCGCCGCCGTGGACGGTGCGGTGGTGCTCCTGCGCGGGGCTGCCGTCGATGCGGATGGTGTTGGCGTACCACTCGGCGTAGGGGTTGTGCTTCATCCACTCGAGCGGCTCGACGGTGCCGAGCTCACCGGTGGGTTCGGCCCAGGCCGGCACGGAGTAGGCGCCCCAGTGGATGAAGATCCCGAACTTCACGTCGCGGTACCACTGGGGCACCTCGCGCTCGAACTTCCGGTAGAGCTCCGGACGCACCGGTGCGTCGGTGAACATGGCCACGCTGGTTCCTCCTGGTCGTGCGGGGGGCTGCGGGGGCGTGCGGGGTCAGGGGCGGGTCACAGGCGGTACGTGCGCACGGCGTTCCCGGCCAGGACGGCGGACCGTTCGTCCTCGGAGAGCCCGTCGAGGAGGGAGCGCGTGCGGGCCACCACCGCCGGGTAGTCGAGAGCGAGCGTGCTCACGGGCCAGTCCGTCCCGAAGACGAGGCGGTCCGGTCCGAAGACGGTGAACAGGTGGTCCACGGCGGGTGCGAGCAGTTCCTGGTGGTCCAGGGTGAACAACCCCGACAGCTTGCACACGACGTTCTCCCGGCGCGCCAGCTCGGTGGTGCCGGCGCGCCACGCCGCGTACCCGTCCGTGCCCACCGGGGGCTTCGCGCCGTGGTCGAGCACGAAGGAGCCGTCCGGGACGGCGTCGAGGAGGGCCGCCACGGCCGGCAGCTGGTCGAACCGCACGAGCAGGTCCACGACCAGACCGTGCGCGGACCGGACCGCGGCGACGACGTCGGGGCGGCGCAACCAGTCGGGGTCGGGTTCGTCCTCGACCTGGTGCCGGACACCGCGCAAGAACTCCGCGTGCGCGAGCCCCTCGAGCTGAGCGGGGACGTCGCGGGTGTGGTCGACCCAGCCCACCACCCCGGCGATCAACCCGTCCGAGGCGGCCGCCACGGCGCAGAACTCCGCGGTCTCGGCGGCCGAGGACACGGTCTGGACCAGCACCGTGCGGTCCACGCCGGCCAGGGCCGTCTCGCGCCGCAGGTCGTCGGTGGTGAACGGCGCCGCGAGGGCGGGCGGCATCCACGGGTACTCCCGTCGCGACGGGTCCCAGAGGTGGTGGTGCGCGTCGACGATCACGCCGCTCCCTCCCCCGGCACGACGAGCCCGGCGGGCAGGAGGTCCTCGCGCCGCAACGCCTCCCACACCTGGAGCGGCACCTCCTCCGCGAAGAGGGCCGCGTTGTGCTGCACCTCCTCCGGGGACCGCATGCCCAGCACGACGGAGGCGACGGCCGGGTGCGCTCCGGCGGCGTGGACGGCCAGGGCGGGCAGTGTCGTCCCGTGCTCCCGGGCGATCGCGGCGGTGCGACGGGCCCGGCCCAGCAGTGCCGGTGGCGCCTGCTCGTACCGGTACGTCGCGTCCTGCGGGGGTTCGGCGGAGGCCAGCAGACCCGAGGCGAAGACTCCCCCGAGGACGACGGCCGTGCCCGCGCGCTGCGCCGCCGGGAACAGCCCGTCGGCGGCCGAGGCGTCGAGCAGGTGGTACCGGCCGGCGACGAGGACGACGTCGAGGTCGAACTCCTCGACGACCGCCGTCAGCGGGGCGGTCTCGTTCATCCCCGCTCCCACGGCCCGCACGAGCCCCTCCTCGCGCATCCGCAGCAGTTCGGGGAACGCCCCGGCCCGCGCGTCGTCGAGGTGGTCGTCGGGGTCGTGGACGAGGGCGACGTCGACGCGGTCCAGTCCCAGCCGTCCCAGGCTCTCCTCGACCGAGCGGCGCACCCCGGCGGCGGAGAAGTCCCAGACCCGCACGCGGGTGTCCGGGACGTCGAAGCCCTCGGTGTCGCGGCCCGCGCCGGGTCCGGGGACCAGGAGCCGACCGACCTTCGTCTGGAGGAGGAACTCCTCGCGCGGGCGGTCCCGCAGGGCGGCACCGACGCGTTCCTCGCTGAGACCGGCGCCGTAGTGCGGAGCGGTGTCGACGTAGCGGACCCCCGCGTCCCAGCAGGCGTCGACGGTCGCGCGCGCCGTCTCGTCGGAGACGGCGGTGAAGAGGTTCCCGAGGGTGGCGGCCCCGAGACCCCAGCGGGGCAGGTCGATCACGTGGTTCCCCCCGCCGGCGGCCGGGCGGGCACCCGCAGCGCGTGCATCCCGCCGTCGACGGCCAGGACGGCCCCCGTCGTGGCCCCGGACCGGGGATCGGCGAGGTGGACGATCGCGTGCGCCACCTCCTCGGGCGTCACGAGGCGTCCGGTGGGCTGGCGGGCCTGCAGTGCAGCACGTTCGGCCGCGGGGTCGGCGCTGGCGTCGAGCAGGCGCTGCACCCACGGGGTGTCGGCCGTGCCGGGGTTCACGCAGTTGACGCGGATGCCGTCGGCGAGGTGGTCGGCGGCCATCGCCAGCGTCAGGGCCTGCACGGCGCCCTTGGTCGCCGAGTACAGCGCCCGCTGCGGCAGGCCGGTCCAGGCGGCGATCGAGCACGTGTTGACGACGGCCGCGGTCCCCCTCTCCGCCGCCGCACGGCGCAGGTGCGGAAGGGCCGCGCGCGTCGTGCGGACGAGCCCGACGACGTTGACGTCGTAGACCCGGTGCCAGGTGTCGTCGTCGTTGGCCGCGACGTCCCCGACGGCGCCCACGCCCGCGTTGTTCACGAGGACGTCGAGCCCGCCGAGGTGGTCGACCGCGGAGGTGACGGCGGCGCGGACGGAGGCGTCGTCGGACAGGTCGGCCCGGACGGTGCGGTGCTCGGCGGAGTCGTCCCGGTCCAGGACGACGACGCGCGCGCCCTCGGCGGTGAACCGGGCCGCCGTGGCCGCACCGATGCCCGAGGCACCGCCGGTGACGAGGACGGCCAGCCCGGCCAGCGGTTCCGACGTCACGCGGGGACCTCCCGCGTGTGCAGGTGGACGGGGTCCTCCGTGGGGACGGGGCGCCACTCGGCCCCGTCCGGGAAGGCGTAGTGCGCCAGCGTCTCCGGTCGCACCTGCGCGCTGAACCCGGGGGTCGTCGGGGCACGGTAGGCGCCCTGCGTGACGACGACGGGGTCGGTGAAGTGCTCGTGCAGGTGGTCGACGAACTCGATGACCCGGTCCTGCGTCGTGCCGGCGACGGCGACCAGGTCGAACATCGACAGGTGCTGCACCAGTTCGCACAGGCCGACACCGCCCGCGTGCGGGCAGACGGGGACGCCGAACTTCGCGGCCAGCAGCAGGATCGCGACGTTCTCGTTGACGCCGCCGACGCGGGCGGCGTCGATCTGCAGGACGTCGAGCGACCCCGCCTGCAGCAGCTGCTTGAAGACGATGCGGTTCTGGACGTGCTCCCCCGTGGCGACCTTGACCGGGCTCACCCCGCGCCGGATCGCCGCGTGCCCCAGGACGTCGTCGGGGCTCGTGGGTTCCTCGATCCACCAGGGGTCGTACGGCGCGAGCCGATTGACCCAGTCGATCGCCACGCCGACGTCCCAGCGCTGGTTGGCGTCGACCGCGATGCGGACCTCGGGCCCGACGGCCTCGCGGGCGAGGCGGAGGCGGCGCACGTCGTCCTCGACGTCCGCCCCGACCTTGAGCTTGATCTGGGAGAACCCCTCCGCGACCGCCTCGTGGGCCAGCCGGACGAGCTTCTCGTCGGAGTACCCCAGCCAGCCGGGGGTCGTGGTGTAAGCGGGGAACCCGCGCTCCAGCAGTTCCGCGCGGCGGGCGGCCCGGCCCGGTTCGGCGCGGCGCAGGAGCTCCAGCGCCTCCTCGCGGGTCAGGGCGTCGGTGAGGTAGCGGAAGTCGACGAGGTCGACGAGCTCCTCGGGGGTCATGCGGGACAGCAGGTCCCACAACGGCAGCCCGGCGCGCTTGGCCTTCAGGTCCCACAGGGCGTTGACGACGGCGGAGATCGCCATGTGCATGACGCCCTTCTCCGGTCCCAGCCAGCGCAGCTGGGAGTCGTCGACGAAGGACTTCGACGTGGCGCCCATGTCGGCGAGGACGGCCTCGACGTCGCGGCCGAGGAGGTGCCCGGCGAGGGCGTCGATGGCGGCCACCTGCACGTCGTTGCCGCGGCCGATGGTGAACGCGAACCCGTGCCCCTCGAGGCCGTCGGGGTCGTCGGTGCCGACGACGAGGTAGGCCGCGGAGTAGTCCGGGTCGGGGTTCATGGCGTCGGACCCGTCGAGGTCGCGGGAGGTCGGGAACCGCACGTCGTGGGTCGTGAACCCGGTGAACCTGCTCATCACGCCGCACCCATCCGCTGGCGCATCCGCCCCAGCCCCTCGATCTCGCACTCGACGACCTGCCCGGCCCGCAGGTAGGGCTTGGGGTCCGGCTGCCCCAGGGCGACGCCCGCCGGCGTCCCGGTGTTGATGACGTCGCCGGCCTCGAGCACCATGAAGCGGCTGAGGTAGTGCACGAGCTCCCCGACGCCGAACACCATGTCGGCCGTCGTGCCGTCCTGGCGCAGCTCCCCGTCGACCCAGCAGCGCAGCGCCAGGGACGTCGGGTCGGGCACCTCCTCGGCGGTGACGAACCACGGGCCGAGGGGGTTGAAGGTCTCGCAGTTCTTGCCCTTGTCCCAGGTGCCGCCGCGCTCGGTCTGGAACTCGCGCTCGGAGACGTCGTGGGAGACGACGTAGCCGGCGACGGCGGCCAGCCCCTCCTGCGCGGACTCCAGGTACCGCACCCGCCGTCCCAGGACGACACCCAGCTCGACCTCGTAGTCGGTCTTCTCCGAGCCCCGCGGGACGAGGACCTCGTCGAACGGCCCGACGACGGTCGAGGGCATCTTGAGGAACAGCACCGGCTCACCCGGCACCTGCGCTCCGGTCTCGGCGGCGTGGTCGCGGTAGTTCAGCCCGATGCACACCACGATGCCGGGACGGGGCAGCGGGCTGCCGACGCGCTCGCCCTCCACGTCCACCGTCGGGGCGTCGGCCAGGGCCGCCCGGGCGCGCTCGAGGTCCTCGAAGCTCCAGGCCGTCGCCGGGTCGAGGACACCCGACAGGTCGGCGTGCGTGCCGTCCTCGCGCAGGGCCACGGGTCGTTCGGCGCCGGGCCGGCCGATGCGCATCAGTCTCACGGTCTTCTCCTGGTGGGTCGGTGGTTCAGCGGCCGCCGAGGCCGGACAGGGCGATGCCCCGCACGAGGTACTTCTGCAGCACCAGCACGAGCAGGACGGTCGGCGCCATGGAGATCGTCGCAGCCGCCATGAGCAGTTGCCACTCCTGGCCGTTCTGGCCGAGGAACAGGTTCAGCCCCAGCGGAACCGTCGTCGTCGACGTGTCGTTGGTGATGATGAGGGGCCACAGGAAGCTGTTCCAGTACGTGATGAAGGTGAACACCGCCAGGACGGCGAACGCGGGGGCCGCGATGGGCGCGATGACGCGGGTGAGGATGCGCCAGTGCCCCGCCCCGTCGATCTTGGCCGCCTCCTCCAGCTCCGTGGGGATCGTCAGGAAGAACTGCCGCAGCAGGAAGGTCCCGAACGCCGTGAAGGCCCACGGCAGGATGAGCGCCTGGAAGGTGTTCACCCAGCCGAGGTTCTTCATGATGAGGAACATCGGCACGACGACGACCTCCTGCGGCACCATCAGGGTGCCGAGGTACAGCAGGAAGACCGCCTCACGGAAGCGGAACCGCAGCCGGGCGAAGGCGTACGCCGACATCGCCGAGGTGACGAGGGTGATGAGCGTCCCGGCCACCGCGACGAGGAGCGTGTTGAGCATGAACCGCCCGAAGGGCAGGTAGTCGGCGGCCTGGGTGTAGTTGGAGAACAGCAGCTGGTCGCCCAGCAGCTTCGGCGGCGTGGAGAAGACCTCCCCGCCCGACTTCAGCGAGCTCGCCACCATCCACACCAGCGGCATGGCGAACCCGAGGCCGACGAGGGTCAGCAGCACCTGCGAGACGGTGCGGCGCAGGCGGTGCCGGCCGTGCGGCCCGACGGGGGCGGCCGGTCGGCGCACGAGCGTGGGGCTCGGCGCGCGAGTGTCACTGGTCATAGTGGACCCACCGCTTCTGGCCGATGAACTGCACGGCCGTGATGATCATGATGAAGACGAAGAGGACCCAGGCGATGGCCGAGGCGAAGCCGAGGCGGAAGAACTGGAACCCGCTCTGGTACAGGTACATGACGAGCGTGGTCGTGCTGTTGCCCGGTCCGCCGCCGGTGAGGACGTAGGACTGCGTGAACACCTGGAAGGAGGAGATGAGCGTCAGCACCGTGGCGAAGAAGATGCTCGGCGACAGCAGCGGGAGCACCACGTTGAAGAACCGGCGGAAGGCGCCCGCCCCGTCGATCTCGGCCGCCTCGACGAGGTGCTGCGGCACCGCGTCGAGGGCGGCGGAGAAGACCAGCAGGTTGTAGCCGAAGCCCTGCCACACCGACAGCAGGACGACGGCCGGCATGGCCCAGGCCGAGGAACCCAGGAAGTTCGGTGCCCCGACGCCGAACCAGGACTTCATCGCCGAGTCGACGAGCCCGTTCGGCGTCAGGAGCAGCGTGAACACGACGGCGTTGCCGACCATGGGCGTCACGGCCGGGATGAAGAACAGCACCCGGTAGTACCGCCGCCCCTTGATGCGCGGGGAGATCCAGACGGCCAGCCCCATCGAGACGACGATGTTGACCGGGACGTACAGCACGACGAACAGCAGGGTGTTGACGATGGCCGTGCGGAACGTGTCGTCGGTCGTGAACAGCTCGACGTAGTTCCCGAACCCCGTGAAGGTGGGGGTCCCCAGGACGGGCCAGTCGAAGAAGCTCATGACGAGCGAGGCGATGACGGGGAAGAGCGTGAAGGCGAGGAACCCCAGGGCCCCCGGGGTGAGGAACCCCAGGGCCACCTTCCCGTCCCCGCGCCGGACCTCCTCCTTGGTGCCCCGTCGCTTCGTCCCCGGCGGGACGACCGGCGCTGCCGCTACGGCCACGACCGACCTCCTACTTCTCGCCCTGGGCCTGGACCCGCTGGATCAGGTCGTCGACCGTGCTGTCGCCGTTGAACGCGGTGACGGCGTACCGGGAGTACGTGTCGTTGACCTGCGTCCAGTTCGCCGTCGTCTTGTAGGGGACGGAGTTCTGGATCGAGTAGTCCATGACGGTCTTCGCGTCCCCGAGGTCGTTCCCGTCGTACCAGGACTGCTGCTCCGAGACGCGGGCCGGGAACGCCCGGCCCTGCTGGCCGAGGTACTTCTCCGCGTCCACGCCGGTGAGGACGGCGACGGCCTTGGCCGCGCGGTCGGGGTCCTTGGCGGACGTCGAGACGCCGAACCCGGACCCGGCGGTCCACGTCTTGGACCCCTTCATCCCGGTCGGGACGGGGGCGATGCCGACCTCGAACTTGGCCGTGGCCTTGGCGTTGATGAGGCTCCACGGCCCGTCGAGCGTCATCGCGGCGTTGCCCGCCTGGAACTGGTTCGTGGCGGCCGAGGAGGTGTTCCCGCTGGGCAGCGGCGCGGCGACCTTCTCCTTGGTGATGAGGTCGGCGTACCACTGCAGGGTGGAACGCCAGGCGTCGTTGTCCACGTCGAGCTTGCCGGAGTCGTCGACCGCGGCGACGTCGTAGTCGGACAGGACGAACGGCAGGGCGCCGTCGATCGTGTTGTTGGCGAAGAACCCGTACTTCCCGCCCGTCGTGAGCTTGCGGGCGGCCGCCGTGAAGTCGTCCTTGGTCCACCCCTCGGCCGGCAGGGCCAGACCCGCCTCCTGGAACGCCGTCTTGTTGTAGAAGATGACGAAGGGCCCGAAGTCGTAGGGCAGGGCGAGCAGCTTCCCGTCGACCTTCAGGCCGTCGAAGATGCTCGACTCGAAGGTGTCCGAGGCGATGCCGAGGGACTCGAGCTTGTCGTCGAGGGGGACGAACAGCTCCGCGAACTGCGGGGCGCGCAGCGACTGCATGCTCAGCACGTCCGCGGAGGCACCGCTCGCGGCCTGGGAGGTGAGCTTGGTCCAGTAGTCGTTCCACGACGCGGTCTGGAACGTCACCTTGGTGCTGGAGTCGGCGGTCGTGACCATCTGGGCCACGTGCTTCCAGGCGTCGACCTCCTGGGTCGAGCCGGACCACATGAACCAGGTGAGGTCGCCGTCGGACCCGGAGGACCCCTGGGACCCGCCGCCGCAGGCGGCGAGCGCGGCCAGGGCGCCCGCTCCCCCGGCGTAGGACAGCAGGGAGCGGCGGGACAGGGCGGCGGCCTGGTGGGGCGCGGGCGTGCGGGGGTGGGACATGGGGAGTGCCTCCATGACGTCGATGTCACCGCGGCGACGCCGAACGGCTCACCACGCGAAGCACCGAGCAGACCTCGGATGTCTGAAGGGTGTACCCCGCTCCAGGGCCTGTCAAGAACCCTCGATGCCGTGTTCCTCGGAGCTGGACATCCGATGACTAGACACCGTGCGGAGACCGACGGACCGCGCGAGGTCGTACCCGGCGGTCGCGGCCTTCAGGCCCCAGCGCTCGCCGGGGCGGTAGTCGGCGGCCGGTACGAGCCGGGCGGCGAGGTCCGGACGCAGGCGCGCGAGGTAGCGGCGGGCGCGCAGCGCGTGCACCGGCGAGGACGCCAGGGCCACGTGCCGGGCACCCTCGAGGTCGCCCAGCGTGCGGACGACGTTCTCCCACGTGGTCGTGGCCGTCTCCTCCGTCCGCAGCCGTGCGGGGTCGACGCCGAGGACGTCGCGGGCGTGGGCCGCCATGACGGCCGCCTCGCTCGGGGCGCCGGGCCGTGCGTAGCCGGAGAACACCAGGACCGGCCGGCCCGGGGTGCGGACGGCGATCTCGGTGCGCCAGCGCTGCATCCCGCTGACCGTGCCGTCCGGCCGGGGCGGGCAGCCGAGGACCACGACGACGTCGGGGGCGACCGCGCGCCGGCCTCCCGGGAACCCGCGCCGGGCCGCGAGGGCGTGGACGGCCTCGACCGACGCCCACCCGAGGACGGCCGCGCCGAGGAGGGCAGCGCCCGCTCGGGGGTCCAGGGGCGTCCGCACCGCCCCACCCTGTCCCGCCGCCCTCCCCGCAGCAACAGCGACGGCGACGGGGTAGCGCTACCGCGCGACACTCCGGAGCGCCACCGGCCTCCCCTGGACCCCGGCGGACGGGGCCCGCGTGCCAAGCTGGACCGGCCCCGCACACCCCGAGAAGGCCGGTCATGAACCTCGAGCAGTCGGACAAACTCGCGAACGTCCTCTACGACGTCCGCGGCCCCGCCCTGCGACGCGCGCAGCAGCTCGAGGAGGCCGGTCACCGCATCCTCAAGCTGAACATCGGCAACCCGGCCCCGTTCGGTTTCGAGGCCCCCGACGAACTGCTCCAGGACATGGTCGCGAACCTGCCGGTCGCGCAGGGGTACAGCGACAGCAAGGGCATCCCCTCGGCGCGCCGGGCCGTCGTGCAGTCCAGCCAGCTCAAGGGCGTCCGCGACGTCGGCGTCGGCGACGTCTACATGGGCAACGGCGTCAGCGAACTCATCGTCATGGCCATGCAGGCCCTGCTCAACGACGGCGACGAGGTGCTCGTCCCGGCGCCGGACTACCCGCTGTGGACGGCGGCCGTGAGCCTGGCCGGCGGCCGCGCGGTGCACTACCTCTGCGACGAGTCGCAGGACTGGGAACCGGACCTGGAGCACCTGCGGGCCCAGGTCTCCCCGCGCACCAAGGCGATGGTCGTCATCAACCCGAACAACCCCACGGGCGCCGTGTACGGCACCCGCGTCCTGGAGGGCATGCTGCAGGTCGCGCGCGAGCACGGGCTGCTCGTCCTGTCCGACGAGATCTACGACAAGATCCTCTACGACGACGCCGTCCACGTCTCCACGGCCTCCCTCGCGCCGGACCTGCTGTGCATCACCTTCAACGGGTTGTCCAAGGCCTACCGCGTGGCGGGTTTCCGGTCGGGGTGGATGTACCTGTCCGGCCCGAAGGCGCACGCGTCGGGTTTCGTCGAGGGGCTCGACCTGCTCGCCAACATGCGCCTGTGCGCCAACGTGCCCGCCCAGCACGTCGTGCAGGCCGCGCTGTCGGGGCACCAGTCCATCAACGACCTCGTCCTGCCCGGCGGCCGGCTCGCCGAGCAGTCGCACCGGACGTGGGAACTGCTCAACGCCATCCCCGGCGTCAGCTGCGTGAAACCCCGCGGCGCCCTCTACTGCTTCCCGCGCCTGGACCCCGAGGTGCACGCGGTGCAGGACGACTACCAGCTCATCGTCGACCTGCTGGAGGACCAGCACGTCCTCGTCGTGCAGGGCACGGGGTTCAACTGGCCGACGCCGGACCACTTCCGCATCGTGACCCTCCCCCGCGTCGAGGACCTCGAGAACGCCGTCGGGCGCATCGGGACGTTCCTGGGCGCCCGCCGCGGCTGACGGTTCCCGGGCCCCGGGTCACGCGGGCCGTGCCGACAGTTCCGGCACGGCCCGTCGTGAGACGAGGACGACGAGGAGGGCGACGGTCGTGAGCCCCGCGCACACCGCGAAGACGCCCCCGTAGCCGAGGTGCGTCGAGGAGCCGACGGCGATGACCGGCCCGGCGATGACCTGGCCGACCTTGCGGACGTTCCCGAACACCCCGACGGCCAGACCGGGGCGCGGGATGATCCGCTGGAACATCGTCAACCCCACACCGGCGCTGATCGCGAAGAACCACGCGTTGAGGGCCTGCAGCGCCAGCAACGACACCGGCCCGACGGCGACGAACACGACACCCAGGTAGTAGGCGGTGCCGGCCAGGCACCCCGACAGCACCAGCGGCAGGTCGCCGAAGCGTGCGGTCAGCCGGCCCAGGAGCAGCAACGCGGGGATCTCGAGCCCCGCCGAGACGCCGAGGACGATCCCGGCCCACACGACGTCGAGCCCCAGGCGCTGCGTCACGAACAGGCTCATGACGCTGACGGCGGCGCTGTTGGCCGCGGCCACGGCGACGAAGGCCACGGCGACGAGGGCGGTCCCCCGCCACGGGACCCCCGGTCCGGCGGGGGCCTCCGGCGCGCCGACCGCCACGCCCCGGCGCAGCTGCAGCGTCGTGACCACGTTGAGCGCGGCGATCACGACGACGGCCGCCAGCAACCAGTGCACCCCGTACCCCAGGAGGACCGTGGCCAGGGGCGGCCCGGCGATCCAGGCGGCCGAGAACACGGCCCGGGTCCGCACGACCTGCTCGGCCCCGGCCCCCGCGTTCTTGAGGTGGGCGAACAGGAGGGAGGACCCCACGCCCGCAGGACCACCCAGGACGACCAGCGCGACGACGGCCGGCGGCAGCGCGGTCACGAGCGCCAGCACCACCGCGAGCGCCGCGGTCAGCACCCCGCTGGCCACCATGGGCAGGACGTACTCCCCCCGCCGGTCCGCCCAGACGGGGACGACGAGCGAGGCGACGAACCCGCTGGCGTTGTAGAGGGCCAGGACGACGCCGACCTCGGTGGGGGTGGCGTCGAACAGGCCGACGAGGAGGAAGGCCAGGGCGGGGTTGAGGAAGGACAGCTGCAGACCCCACCACAGGGCGGCGGAGGGGACGAGCAACCGGCGGAACGGGGGGCGGGGCACGGTCCCACCCTCTCCCCGCGGACGCTCCGGCTCTCAGCCGGGCACGATCGCCACGGCCTCCACCTCGACGAGCTGGTCGGGCCAGCCGAGCACGGTGACGCCGAGCAGCGTGCTCGGGACGTCGTGGTCGCCGAACGCTGCGCTGACCACGTCCCACGCGGCGACGAGGTCCTCGTGCCGGGTGGTCGCGACGAGGACCCTCGTGCTCACGACGTCCGTCAGCTCGGCACCGACCGCCGCCAGCGCGGTGCGCAGGTTCTCGACGACCGCACGTGCCTGCCCGGCGACGTCCCCGACGCAGACGGTCCTGCCGTCCCGGTCGAGGGGGCAGCTGCCGGCGAGGAAGGTCAGCCGCGCTCCGGCGGGGACCGTGGCCGCGTACGCGTACGGGACGTCGGCGAGGTCCTGGCTGCGCACGAGCCGGACGCCCGTCACCGGACCGCGTCCACGACGAACTCCAGCCCCGGCCGGTCCGGTGCCTGGCCCACGGCGTCCACCGAGAACCCGCGCCGCGTCAGCGCGTCCTCCAGCTCGTCGAGCTCGCGGAAGCGGAGCGTGGAGTCGGAGACGACGACCTCACCCCGCAGCCGGTAGGTCTGCCGGAAGCTCACGAACGGCGGCGCCACGTCGAGCAGCGAGAAGGCGCGCTCGACCCGGCCGACGCCGGGCACGTCGCGGTGCTCCTCGACCGGCTCCCACGTCTCCCACGCCCGGGCCTGCGGCCGTCGCGCCTCCAGGACGAACCGGCCGCCGGGACGCACGGCCCGGGCCACCCCGGCCAGCGCGTCGTCGAGGTCGTCGTCGGTGAGGAACACCTGGGCGACGTTGCCCGTCATGACGGCCAGGTCGGCTCCCAGCGGCGGGAGGTCGGCGGCGGCGAGGTGCAGCCAGGTGACGCGGTCGCCGCGGGTCCGGGCGACGTCCACGCTGGCGGCGGCCGGGTCGGCGCCCGTCACCTCCAGACCCAGGTCCGCGAGCCGCGCCGCGAGGACCCCCGTCCCGCACCCCACGTCGAGGACCCGCCGGGTACCGGGGACGTGCGCGCGGGCCACGTACGGGTCGAGGTCGGGCCGTCGGGGGTCCTCGAAGGCGTCGTACACGACGGCGAGACGCGGGTCGGCGAAGATCGGGTCCGGCACGTCCCGATCCTGCGCGCCTCCCCCTCTCCGGTCACCCCCTTTTCCGGCCCCCGTCCCGCGTGGAAAACACTCTTTCCGCCCTTCGAAGCGGCCTGCGGAGGGCGGAAGGAGTGTTTTCCACGCGGGACAGGGGGGACGCGGGTGGGGGGCCTCAGCGGACGGCGGTGAGGAAGTCGGTGAACTCGCGGGGCTGGACGTGCACGACGATCCGACGCAGGAGCCCGTCGACGTCGAACGCCACGGCGACGTCGGGGACGTGGACGCCGTAGAGCTGCAGGTCGAGGGCGAGGGCCTCGCTGAGGAAGTCGCCCGGCTCCACCTCGAGGACGTCCCGGCGTCCGGTGCCGTCGAGGGAGCCCCACCACCGCTCGAGGAGTTCGCGTTGCGTCACGACTGCTTCATCGCTGCGTGACGACACACGTTTCGCGCCGTCCCCCGTCCGGAGCAGGGGCCCCGCGTGCAGGCCGGGACGGGGCGGCGCAGGGTGGGGCCATGGACGCCAAGGACCTCCTCCTCGACCTCTACGGCCGCATCCCCGCCGCCGCGCACGCCGCCGTCGACGGCCTGGACGAGGACACGCTCACCGCTCGGCTCGACCCGCAGGCCAACAGCATCGCCTGGCTCGTGTGGCACCTCGTCCGCGTCCAGGACGACCACGTCAGCGAGGTGGCCGGCCACGAGCAGACCTGGACGGCCGACGGCTGGGCCGGCCGGTTCGCCCTCCCGTTCGACGACGGCGAGACGGGGTACGGCTTCGACGCCGACCAGGTCGGGCGGGTCCGGGCGGGCGCCGACCTGCTGACCGGGTACCTCGACGCCGTCCAGGACCGGACGACGGCCTACCTGCGGACCCTGTCGGACACCGACCTCGACCGGGTCGTCGACGAGCAGTGGGACCCGCCGGTCACGCTCGGGGTGCGTCTGGTGAGCGTCGCCGACGACGACCTCGAGCACGCGGCGCAGGCGGCGTTCCTGCGCGGGGTGCTGGAACGGCGCTGAAACGCAGAACGACCCCCGTCCCAGCAGGGACGGGGGTCGTTCAGGCGTTCGTCAGAGACGGACGACGTTGGCGGCCTGGGGGCCCTTGGCGCCCTGGGTCACCTCGAACTCGACGGTGTCGTTCTCCTCGAGGTTGCGGTACCCGTTGCCGGAGATCGCGGAGTAGTGGACGAAGACGTCCGGACCACCGTCGGTGGGGGCGATGAAGCCGAAGCCCTTCTCGCCGTTGAACCACTTGACAGTTCCCTGAGCCATGAGGCCTCCTCGGGTGTTGCGCCCCACTCGTGTGAGGCTCGCCGCCGAGGGTGCTGACCGGGTGGTGAGCGTACTGGGCCCTCGGTGATTCCCCGGGGCGCTGCGAGCACGTCGAAGAACTGCGACTAGCCCACAACGTAGCACGTCGCACGCCGGGGCGGGCAACTCCTCAGGCGGCGCGGAGCTGACCGACGAGCGGGCACGAGAACGGGTCCCGCGCGGCGATCCCCACCTGGTTCAGGTAGGCGACGATGTCGGCGAAGGACCGCGCCAGCGATGTCTCGGTGTAGGAGATGCCGTGCTCGGCGCAGAAGCGCTGCACGAAGGGACGCGCCGCGCGCAGGTTCGGTCGCGGCATGGACGGGAACAGGTGGTGCTCGACCTGGTGGTTGAGCCCCCCCATGACGAGGTCGACGAACCAGCCGCCCGAGATGTTGCGCGACGTCAGCACCTGGCGGCGGATGTAGTCGACCTTCGCCTCACGGGCCACGATCGGCATGCCGACGTGGTTGGGCGCGAACGCGCCGCCCATGGAGAACCCGAAGGCCGCCATGTGGACACCGAAGAACGCCGCACCCCGGGCGGGCCCGAGGAGCAGGACGAGGGCGCTCGCGTAGACGGCCCAGTGCACGACGATGAGCGAGGTGTCGATCCAGCGTCGCTTGCCCGCCCGGCCCTTGATCATCGTGCGGACCGAATCGGCGTGCAGGTTCAGGCCCGCGAGGGTCAGCAACGGCCAGAACCACCAGCCCTGCTTGGCGGTGGCCCAGCGCAGCAGGCCCTTGCGGCCGGCCGCGGCCTCGCCGTGGAACGAGACGACGTCGGACTCGATGTCGGTGTCCGTCCCGAGCTTGTTGGGGGCCTGGTGGTGGCGGGTGTGCTTGCCCATCCACCAGCCGTACGACAGGCCCGTCAGCAGGGCCGCGAAGATGCGCGCCGCCCACTCGTTGCCGCGGTGCGTGGCGAAGATCTGCCGGTGCGCGCCGTCGTGGCCCAGGAAGGCGAACTGCGTCAGGACGAGCGCAAGCGGGGCGGCCGTCAGCAGGACCAGCCACGAGTCGCGCAGCAGGACGGTGCCTGCGACGACGGCCGCGAAGGCCAGGGTCGTCGCGGCGATGCGCCCCCAGTAGTGCCCGGTGCGCCGGCGCATGAGACCGGCCTCCTGGACCGCCGCGGTCAGCGCCCCGTAGGGAGTGGTGCGGCGCGCTGGGCGGGCGTCGGTGGGCAGGGTCGTCACGGGGCTCCTCGGCGAGGTGGGGGGACGCGCCCGGTCTGGACGGGTCGGGCGGGTGCAACTGTGGTTGAACGTACAGGTCCGCCCGCTCGTGCCCCGGCGTTCCCGTCTACTCTTCTTCGGTGCCGTTCGCGGCGCGCCTGAGCCGTCCCGCCCGAGGAGAGCCGACCGAGTGAGCCAGTCGACGCAGTCGGACGCGGACGTCGCCGCCCAGGCGGACGCCCGCGAGGTCGCCCGGGTCGTCGCCGCCGAGGACGCGCACGTCGGCGGCCTCTACGCCCGGCTGGACCAGCTGCGGGCCCAGACCGCCGAACAGCTCGCCGAGGTGCGGCGCACCGAGGCGACCGGCACCCACCAGAACCGCTTCGAGCGGGACGCGTTCGCGACGCTCTACGAAGACCGCCTCTCCCAGCTGTGGTCGGTGGAGAACCGGCTCTGCTTCGGGCGGCTGGACCTGCGCGAGGGCACCCAGGACCCCCGCCGGTACGTCGGCCGCCTCGGCCTGGCCGACGAGCGGGGGACGCAGGTCCTGGTCGACTGGCGGGCGCCGGCGGCGCAGGACTTCTACCAGGCCACCGCGGCCTCTCCACGCGACGTCGTGCGACGCCGTCACCTGCTGACCTCCGGGCGGCGCGTCACGGGCGTCGACGACGAGGTGCTCGTGGCCGCCGACGGGGAGCGCACGACGGGCGACGCCGCCCTGCTGGCCGCCGTCACCGCCCCCCGCACCGGCCGGATGGGCGACATCGTGGCCACCATCCAGGCCGAGCAGGACCGCGTCATCCGCGCCTCCGAGCGCGGCGTCCTCGTCGTGCAGGGCGGGCCCGGCACGGGCAAGACCGCCGTGGCCCTGCACCGCACGGCCTACCTGCTCTACACCCACCGCGACCGGCTGGCCCGCAGCGGTGTCCTGCTCCTGGGTCCGAGCCCGGTCTTCCTGCGCTACGTCGAGCAGGTGCTGCCCGCGCTCGGCGAGACGGGCGTCGTCACGCTGACGCTCGGCGAGATGTACCCCGGCGTCGTGGGGCGCGGTGAGGACTCCCCCGCGGCCGCCCGCGTCAAGGGGTCGCTGCGGATGGTCGACGTCCTGGAGGCGGCCGTGGCCGCCCGCCAGCGCGTGCCCTCCCGGCCGATCCGCTTCGACCTCGACGGGACGCGGGTGCAGCTGCGCCCGGAGGCGATCGCGTCGGCCCGCACCCGGGCCCGCCGGACGCGCAAGCCCCACAACCTGGCGCGCGTGACGTTCGTGCGCGAGGTGCTGAACTCCCTCGTCAACTCCCTGGCCCGCGCCCGCGGCGTCGACCTCGGCGAGGAGCGCGACGACCTCGTCGCCGAACTGCGGGAGAACGTCGACGTGCGCCGCGAGGTCAACCTCTGCTGGATGCCGCTGACGCCGCAGAAGGTGCTGGCCGCCCTCTACCGGAACCCGGCGCTGCTCGCCGAGGTGGCCCCCGGCCTGTCCGAGCGCGACCGCGACGCCCTGCACCGGGAGGACCCGACCGCCTGGACCGAGGCCGACGTCCCGCTGCTCGACGAGCTCGCCGAACTCCTCGGGCCGCTGGAGGAGACGGCGACGGACGCCCGCGCCGCGGCCGAACGGGAGGAGCAGGTCGCCTACGCCCGCAAGGTCCTGGAGGACTTCGAGGCCTCCGGCGTCGGGAACCCGCTCGTCTCCCCCGAGCTCCTCGCCGACCGGTTCGCGACCGGCGGGCCCAGCGGCACCGTCGCCGAACGCGCCGCGGTGGACCGGACCTGGGCGTACGGGCACGTCGTCGTCGACGAGGCGCAGGAACTGTCCGCGATGGCCTGGCGCCTGGTGGAACGACGCTGCCCGTCGCGGTCCATGACGCTCGTCGGGGACGTCGCGCAGACGTCGAACCCCGCCGGTGCGCGGTCCTGGGCGCAGGCGCTGAAACCCGTCGTCGACGACCGGTGGCGGCTGGAGGAACTCACCGTCAACTACCGGACCCCGGCGAGGATCTCCCGCGTCGCCGCGGACGTGCTGCGGGCCGCGGGGATCGCCGCGAACCCGCCGACGCCCGTCCGCGAGGGCGAGCACGACCCCGTCGCCCGGCCGCTCGCCGGCCCCGGGTCCGTCGTGGAGCTCGTCCGGTCGCGGTTCGACGCGCTCGAGGAGGGCCGCATCGCCGTCCTGACGGCGCACGAGGACGGTCATGTCGGCTCCGACGCCCTGCGGGCCGCGGTGACCGCGGCCCTGCCCCCCGGCTCGGTCGCGGCCTCCCCCGACGACCTGGACGCGACGGTGTCGGTGCTCGACGTCCACCGCGCCAAGGGCCTGGAGTTCGACGTCGTGGTCCTCGTCGAACCCGCGGCCGTGCTGCGGCGCCCGCGGGGGGCGAACGACCTCTACGTCGCCCTGACCCGCGCGACGCAGGAACTGCACGTGCTGCACGCCGAACCGTTGCCCACGGGCATGGAGTCGCTCGCCTGACGGCTCACCAGGCCACGGCGAGGGCCCCCGCCAGCGCCAGCACCGCCCCCGCGGTGCGCACGACGTCGGCCCGCAGCAGCCGGCGCAGCAGCTCCGGTCGCGGCCCCTCCCGCCCCAGCCGGGCGTGCGTGGGCGCGGCGGCCGCGGCCGTCGTCCCCAGCGCCAGGACGGTGCCGACCGCCGCGACGACGAGACCGGCACCGACGGGCAGGGTCGCCAGCGCCCACGCCCAGGACGCCAGCAGCGCGCCGTACACGGCCGCGACGACGGGCGTGATCCGGCGGGTGTGCGCCGCGTGGACGGCGGCCCAGCGATCGGCCTCCGTCGCGACCAGGGCCGGGTACGCCACCGCCGTCACGACCGCCGAGAAGGCGGCGTGCGCGGCGGTGGCGGCCAGCAGGGCCGTGGCGGCGTCGGTCACGGGGTCATGCAACCGCCCGTGCCGCGCCGGTGCCCGTCCGGTCAGCCCTGGGGGCCGAACGCGTCGTCGTCGAAGACCGTCAGCGTCCCGAAGCCGTCCCCGACGACCGCCCCGCGAGGCGTCGCGATGGTCACGGTGAACCGGGCCTGCTGCTCCTCGGGGACGGTGTCCCCGGTCAGGGGGACGACGGCCGAGCCCGTGAGCGCACCGGCGGGGATGGTGACCCGCGTCCACGCGGCCGGGATGCGGCCGTCGAGGGCGGCGGCCGCGGTGTCGACGTCCACGGTCACCGGGACGGCCGAGCGGTGCGAGAGCGTCAGGGGCATCCGCAGCTCCTGGGTGCCGTCGGCTTCTACGGCCTGCACGTCCCCGATGCTCACGGCGGGCAGGGTCGTGACGACCCCCGTGCCGGTCGCCGGTGTGTCGAGGGCGACGTCGGACAGGAAGACGTTCGCCGTCGGCTTCAGCGGTGTGAACGAGACCGAGGCGAGGGTGCCGAGGTCCACGCCGGGGAAGGCGTCGAGCGGGATGCGGACCGTGCGCAGCCACGTCTTCGCGGCCCCCTGACCGTCCTGCGACCACGGCGACGCCAGCACCGGCAGCGCCGTGAGCGCGGTGGAGTACCGGGAGACGGGGACGCTCGCGGTGCGGCCCTTCGCGTCCGTCAGGGTCACCTGCAGGTCGGTGCTCAGCGTCCGCGCGGGCGCGGCGCGGAACGTCAGGGCCTGGTGCACCCCCGCAGCGGCTCCCGGAGCCACGCGCACGGTGACGGGCTTGCGCTGGCCGACGGTCCAGCGGGCGTGCAGCAGCGGGGTGGCCGGGACGGTGGGCGCGAAGGCGGCCGGCGTCCAGTGCGGCAGGGACCCCGCGTACGGGTCCTGCGAGGTGCAGCGAGCGGCCTGGCCGGGCACCGGCTCACCCGCGCCGACGCAGAACGCCGACTTCGACGCCAGGGTCACCGAGGAGGAGGGACCTTCGAGCCGGGCCAGGTCGGTGCGCGCGGACGAGGGCTGCTGGGCCTCGGTGTGGACCACGGCGCGACCGGCCGAGGCCGCACGCCCGCCGGTGCCGTCGAACAGCGGACGGAACTGCTCCTCGCCGCCGAGGTTGAGGCGGAAGAACCCCGAGACGTAGGCGGCCCCGACGGCGCGCTGCTCGGCCGCGGTGAGGCGCTGCGGGGAGGAGGAACCGCAGACCGGGTCGTCGTCGACGCCCCAGTCGTCGTTCGAGGGTGCCTGGGACACCCCGGGCGTCCACTCGGAGTTGAAGAAGTTGTGGTTCGCACCCATGACGAGCAGTGACGTGCGCAGGACGTCGTCCTTCGCGGCGTATCGGGTGTCGTCGTAGAAGTGCTGGCCCTGCTGGTCGGAGACGTCGCCGTCGCAGTACGGCAGGACGACGGCCATCGCCGCGCCGGGCAGCGTCTGCCGGGCGAAGTCGACGGGGGCCAGCGGCATGACGGCCCGGATGCCGTACGGGTCGGGGCGCTCGGCGTTGAGGAGGGCGGCGCGCACGACGCCCTCGCCCCCGCGCGAGTGTCCCATGAGGCCGACGTCGGACAGGTCGAGGCGACCCTTCAAGGGCGCTCCGGCCACGCCGCCCCGGCCCGCCGTGAAGGCCCGCAGGAGGTCGAGGTGGGCGAGGACGAGCTCGCCGCGGGCCTGGGCGCCGCCGTCCTCGGCCTGGTAGTCCAGGGCGTTGATCCCGTCGGCGCTGATCGAGACGACCGCGTACCCCTGGGAGGCCAGCGCCTCGGCGGCCTGGCCGTAGCCGAGGTGGCTCGGGACCGGCTTCGCGCCGCCCGAGCACGGCCAGCCCTCGTCGAACTGGTCCCCGTCGCCGCCGTAGCAGGCCTGGTGGCGGCCGTGCAGGAAGACGACGACGGGACGGGGACCGGTGGCCCCCTTCGGCAGGTAGACGGCGGCGCGCTCCTCGACGGCCTGCCCACCCAGGCCGGGCAGCCGGACCGCGGTGTCGCCGAGGTCGTAGTCGGCGCGGGTGACGGCGTAGCGACCCTTCGCGCCGGGGTCGTCGGCGAGGGTCCGGCTCCCCGGGTCCGGCTGGGCGGCGGCCGGCGCGGCGGCGTGCTTGAGCACGCGCGCCTCCTGACCGGCCACGACGCCGTTCCACGCGAGCCGGACGCTGCGCGCGCGGGCGACGCGCGGGTCGGAGGTCTGGACGGTGAGGGTGCGGCGGTCGGAGTCCTCGCGCGCCGTGCCGAGCAGGACGCCGTCCACGACGAGCTGGGGCTGCGCGGCCCGCACGGGCACGCCGCCGGGCAGGGTGAGGTCGACGTCCCACGACCCGGCGCCGGCCGGGGTGACCGTCCACGGTGCCGAGGCCGTCGTCCCGCTGGCGACGGGGGCGGGGACGGCGGGTGCGGCACCGGCGGCCGGGGCGAACGCGAGCGCCGCCGCGAGGGTCAGCGCACCCCCGGTGACCCCGCGGGCCACGCGCCGCCTGCTCGATGACCTGACCACGTGCGGCTCCCTCGTCCGGGGCGCCCGGCGCCCGCCGGCGTCCGATGATCACGGGCGCCGCGCGAACGCTCCCACAGCCCGCACGCGCGCGGGGCGTCGTTCACCGGATCGCCGACATCAAGGTCGCGGTCCCGCAAAGGACCTCTCAGACGCGGCGGTTGCGCAGGACGGGCAGGGTCTCGCGCACCGTCCGGACCCGGTCGAGGTCGAGGTCGACGACGAGCCGTCCCGGCTCCTCCCCCAGCTCGGCGACGACGACGCCGAGGGGGTCGACGACGCGGCTGCGGCCGATGCCCGTGGGGGCGTCACCGGACGGGCCGGGCGGGCGCGCCTGCCCGCACGCCAGCACCCAGCTCGTGCTGTCGAGGGCGCGGGCGCGGGTCAGCAGGTCCCACTGCTCGGCCTTGCCCGGTCCCTCGCCCCACGAGGCCGCCACGACGAGCACCTGCGCCCCGGCGTCGGCCAGGGCGGTGGCGAGCCCCGGGAAGCGGACGTCGTAGCAGGTGCTGAGCCCGACGCCGACCCCGTCGACGTCCAGGACGACGTGCCGCTCGCCCGCCTCGACGGTGTCGGACTCGGCGTACCCGTAGGCGTCGAAGAGGTGGACCTTGTCGTAGTGGTCGCGCACCCCGGCACCGCGGGCCAGCAGGGTGTTGCGCACCCGGCCGCCGGCCCCGGGGCTGAAGGCGCCCGCGACGACCGTCAGGCCGGCGTCCTCGGCCGTGCGTTCCAGGGAGGTCGCCCACGGGCCGTCGACGGGTTCGGCCACGGGCGCCAGCGGCACCCCGAAGCAGCACGACGTCGCCTCGGGCAGCACCAGCAGCCGCGCCCCCGCGGCGCAGGCCGCGGCGACCTCCGCCCGGACCAGGTCGAGGTTGGCGGCGGGGTCGGGTCCGCTGCTGATCTGCGACAGGGCGATGCGCACGAGGTCTGCCTACCACGGCGGTCCGACGGGCGGGCGGGTCAGCGGGCGAGGAACAGCCGGACCGCGAGGGCCAGACCGGCGACGGCGACCACGACGCGCAGGTACCGGGGGTCGACCCGCCGCACGACGGGCGGGCCGAGCCGGCCACCCACGACGCAGCCGACGCCGAGGGCGAGCGCGGCCCACCAGTCGACGGGTCCGAAGACGGCGAAGCCGACGGCCGCCACGGTGTTCGCCGCGCCCGTGAGCATGTTCTTCAGGGCGTTGTTGCGGGCGAGGGACTGCGCGTGCAGGAGTTCGGTCAACGCCAGCATGAGGACGCCTGCGGCGGCCCCGAAGTAGCCGCCGTAGACGCCGACGAGGAACACGGCCGCCAGGACGAGCGGGTTGCGGGCCGACCACCGCCCCGGGCGCAGCTGCTGCACGCGCGGCTGGACGAGGAGGAGCAGTGCGGCCCCGGCGACGAGGAACGGGACGACCCCCTCGAAGGTCGTCGAGGGCAGCGCGAGCAGCAGCACGCACCCCAGCGCCCCGCCCGCGGCGGCGACGGGCACGAGCCGGCGCATCCGGGCGCCCTGACCGGTGAGCTCGGGCCGCGAACCGGCCGCCGTCCCGGCCGTCACCCCCAGGAGCGCCACGGTGTTCGTCACGTTCGCCGCCAGCGGTGGCAGTCCGGCGAGCAGCAGCGCCGGGTAGGACACGAGCGAGGCCAGCCCCGCCGTGCTGCCCACGAGTCCGGCCGCGACGCCGGCGAGCAGCAGCAGCGGCACCTCGATCACGGGCCCCAGTGAACCGGCTGCCCGGACCCGACCTGCGAACCGGGCCCCGGAAGGGTCTCCCCTCGTGTCGGGGGTCTGTGCTGTGCTGGGCCCTGTGACGACGACCACTCCCGGGACCAGCCCCCTGACCCGTGACGAGCTCGAGCGCGAACTCGCCGCGCGCCGGGCGGAGCTGCGCGGCTACTGCTACCGGATGCTGGGCTCGGCCTTCGACGCCGAGGACGCCGTCCAGGACACGATGGTGCGGGCCTGGAAGTCCGTCGAGGGGTTCGAGGGCCGCTCCGGCGTGCGGTCGTGGCTGTACCGGATCGCGACGAACGTCTGCCTGACGACGATCGAGACGCGGGGCCGACGGGCCCGTCCGATGGACCTGTCGGCGACGGCGTGGGAGCCGGTCGAGGCGTCGCTCGTCCGCACGCGCGGCGAGGACACCTGGCTGGAGCCGATGGTGGACGAGCGGGTGCTGCCCGAGGCCGGGGACCCGGCCGAGATCGCGGTCGCGCGGGAGTCGGTGCGGCTCGCGTTCGTCGCTGCGCTGCAGCACCTCCCGCCGCGCCAGCGCGCCGTGCTGATCCTGCGCGACGTGCTGCGCTGGAAGGCCGACGAGGTCGCCTCGCTGCTGGACACGACGACGGCGTCGGTCAACAGCGCGCTGCAGCGGGCGCGCGCCACCCTCGCCGAGCGCCCCGACGTCGGCCGCACCGAACCGCTGGGCGAGAGCCACCAGGCGCTCCTGGAGCAGTACGTGCGCGCCTTCGAGGCCTACGACATCGACGCCTTCGTCGAACTGCTGGCCGCCGACGTCACGCAGAACATGCCGCCGTTCGAGCTGTGGCTGGAGGGCGCCGACGACATCGCCGCGTGGATGGTCGGCCCGGGCCACCAGTGCCGCGGGTCCAAGCTCGTGCCGGTGACGATGAACGGCTCCCCGGCCTTCGTGCACTACAAGCCGATCGGCGCCGACGGGGAACTGGTGCCCTTCGCCGTGCAGGCCCTCGAGCTGGCCGACGGGAGGATCGCGCGGATCACGTCCTTCCTGGACACCCGGCTCTTCGACCTCTTCGGGTTCCCGACCGAGCCGCCGGCCTGAGGACGTGGGGGACCCGCGCGGATCAGCCCATGGACTTCCGCCCGTCCACCGCCTCGCGCAGCAGGTCGGCGTGCCCGGCGTGCTGGGAGATCTCCGCCAGCAGGTGCAGGAAGACGCGGCGGGCCGACCACTCCTCCTTCTCGAACCAGGGCGCCTCGGGCAGCGGGAACGCCCGGTCGAGGTCGAGCGTGCGGACGGCCTCGTCGGTGCGGGCCGCGACGGCGGCGTAGTCGGCCAGGACCCCGGCCACGGTCTCCCCCGGCAGCAGCCGGAAGGAGTCGGCACGCGCCTGCCAGTCGGTCTGCTCGAACGTGGGGAAGGCCGAGGTGCCCTCGCGGGCGAACCGCACCCACTGGTCCTCGGTGTCCGCGACGTGCTTGACGAGCCCGCCGAGGCACAGCTCGCTGACCGTGGTGCGCGCGGCGGCCTGCTCGTCGGTGAGGTCGGTCAGCGTGGCGGTGAACAGCCACCGGTGCTTGGCGAGGGCCGCCAGGATCGCGGCGCGCTCGTCGGACAGCGGTTCCTCGGTGCCCGGCTCGACGGTCGTCATGGGCGAACGCTACGACCGCGCCGTGTCCGAGCACAGCCCTAAACTCGTCCCGATGCCCACGGCCCCAGCTCGCGCCCCGAAGTCGACCCCGCGCACCCTCGCCGAGGACCTGCGTGCCCGCGCGGACGAGGACCTGCGGGCCCTGTTCGCCGCGCGCCCCGACCTCGCCGCTCCCCTGCCGACGTCGTCCTCGGCGCTGGCGACGCGGGCGACGACGCGCGCCAGCACCCAGCGCGCGCTCGAACGCCTGGACACCCCGCTGCTGCAAGTGGCCGAGGTGCTGACGGTCCTGCCCGACCCGACGAGCGTGACCGCCGTCTCGAAGGCGTGGGGCGCCAAGGCGGGCGACGTCGTCGCGGAGCTGCGCCGCCGGGCGCTGGTGTGGGGCCCGGACCGCCGGCTGCACCTCGTCTCCGCCGTCCGCGAGCTCCTCGGGCCGCACCCCGCCGGGCTGGGCCCGTCCCTGGCCGACGCGCTGGGCCGGCGCTCGCCGCAGCGGCTGGCCGAACTGCTCGAGGACCTCGGCCTGGAGGTCAGCCACGACCCGGAGGTCGCGCTGGCCCGGCTCGCCGAGCACCTGGCCGCGACCGGCACCGTGGAGACGCTCCTGGAGGCTGCCCCCGACGGCGTGCGCGCCGTCCTCGACAAGCTCACCTGGGGGCCCCCGACGGGAGCCGTGGAGCGGGCCGACCGGCAGGTGCGGGCGGCCTCGGCGAGCGGCCCGGTGGAGTGGCTGCTCTCCCACGGGTTGCTGGCCGTGTCGGGTCCGGGGACCGTCGTCCTGCCGCGGGAGGTGGGCCTGGCCCTGCGCGGCGGGCGCGTGCACCGGAGTGCGGAGCGGACGGCACCGGAGCTCAGCACGACGCAACGCCCTGTGCCGCAGGTGCTCGCGGCCTCGGCCGAGGCCGCCACCGAAGCGTGCCGGCTGGTCGCCGAGCTCGGCCGCTGGTGGGGCACGGCCGGCCCGCCGGTGCTGCGGGCGGGTGGCTTGGGCGTGCGGGACCTGCGCCGGACGGCGACCGCGCTGGAGGTCGACGACCCCACGGCGGCGCTCGTCGTCGAGACGGCGTGGGTGGCCGGGCTCGTCGCCGACGACCGCGAGGTCGAACCGCGCTGGCTGCCGACGCCGGCGTTCGACGCGTGGCTGGAGGAGGAGCCCGGGGAGCGCTGGCTGACGCTCGTCTCGGCCTGGCTGCCGTCGACCCGCGTGCCGGCGATGGTCGGCACGCGGGACGCGAAGGACTCCCCGCGCAACGCCCTGGGCGCCGACCTCGACCGCGCGTCGGCCCCCGCGGTGCGGCAGGCGGTGCTGGCCGAGCTCGCGGCGCTGCCCGAGGGCCAGGCCGCCGACGCCGCGAGCCTCGCGGACCGGCTGCGGTGGACCGCTCCGCGCCGGGCGAGCCGGCTGCGCGAGGACCTCGTGACGTGGACGCTGCGGGACGCGAGCTGGCTCGGGGTCCTGGGTGCGGGTGCGCTCGGCGCGGCCGGGCGGGCCCTGCTCGCCGGGGACGAGGACGGGGCGCGCCGGGCGCTGGAGGCCGCGCTGCCGACACCGGTGCGCGAAGTCCTGCTGCAGGCCGACCTCACGGCCGTGGCGCCGGGTCCGCTCGAGCCGGCGCTGGCCCGGCGGCTGGAGTCCCTGGCCCGGGTGGAGAGCCGGGGCGGGGCGACCGTCTACCGGTTCGACCCGACGTCGGTGCGGCGCGGGCTGGACGAGGGCGCCACGGCCGACGAGGCCCTCGCCTTCCTCGCCGAGCTGTCCTCGACCGGGGTCCCGCAGCCGCTGGAGTACCTCCTCCGCGACGTCGCCCGCCGGCACGGGCGCGTCCGGGTCGGTCGGGCCGCCGCGTACGTGCGCGCCGAGGACCCGGCCCTGCTCGCCGAGCTGGTGACCGACAAGCGGTGCGCTCCGCTGCGGCTGCGGCTGCTGGCCCCCACCGTCCTGGCGGCGGCGGCCGAACCGGACGAGGTGCTCGCGGTGCTGCGGGAGGTCGGTGCGGCCCCGGCGGCCGAGGGCCCCTCGGGTGAGCTCGTCGTGCGCCGGCCCACGGTGGCCCGGACCGGGTCGACCCCGCCGCCGCGCCCCGTCACCGGGGAGCCGCCGCTGCCTGGTCCCTCGCTCGTGAACGCCGCGGTGCAGACCCTGCGCGCCGGGGACGAGGACATCGCGGAGCTGGAGCGCAAGCGCGACCGGCACAAGCACGCCCCTGCCCTGCCGACGATGGACCCGACGACGTCGCTGTCGGTGCTGCGCGAGGCCGTGGCCCGGCGTCAACCCGTGTGGATCGGCTACGTCGACACCGCGGGAGCCGCGGGCCGTCACCTGGTCGACGCGCTCGGCGTCGACGGAGGGAGGATCACGGCCTTCGACCACACCGAACGGACGGTGCGGTCCTTCTCCGTCCACCGGATCACCGGAGTGGTCCAGGCCGAGCCGTGAGCGTGAGGTGCGTGTCGGGGCCGTGGGCTAGCGTCGTGCCTCGAACCGGTTGACCCAGCGGACGAGACTCGGAGTGCGGACCACCATGACTGACAGCGGGCAGGGCGACGGACAGCGCTCCTGGTGGGAGAAGCCGGACGCGGACCCCGCGCCGCAGGACCCCTACCGCCAGGGTGAGCAGCAGGGCTCGGGCCAGGACGCGCACGACCCGTACCGCGCGGGCTCCTCGGGCGACGCCCCGACGCAGGCCCAGCCGACGGGCGCGGCGCCGACGGAGGGGCTGCCGCGCTACGGCGAGTCCTCCGGGCAGCCGGCCTCCGGCCAGTCGTCCTACGGCCAGTCCGGGTACGACCAGTCCGGGTACGGCCAGGGCCAGTCCTCGGGCCAGCAGTACGGACAGCCCTACGGCCAGCAGTACGGCCAGCCGGCGTACGGCGCCCCGCAGCAGAACGAGCTGTACCCCGCGAGCGGGTCGTACGGCGGCTACGGCGCGCAGAGCTACAACCAGCAGTACCCGTCCTACGACGGGCCGAAGGTGACAGGCATGGCGCACGCCGTCTGCTGGACGGCGGTCGGCGGTCTGGTCCTGTTCTTCACCGGGCTCGGGTGGATCGCCGCCATCGTGGCGCTCGCCCTCACGCCGGGGGCACGCCGGGAGATCGTGGAGTCCGGAGGGACGAAGCGGGGCCTGGGGTACCTGCTGGCCGGGAAGATCTGCGCGTGGGTGAACATCGGGATCACGGTGCTGGCCATCCTCGCTGTGATCCTCGTCTTCGCCATCGGCATCGGGACCGCCAGCACGGGCGGCTCCTCGTTCGACAGCAACTCCGTGAGCGTGCTGTTCCAGCGATGACCGGAAGTTCCCGAGCCCGCGCGGAGTTGACCACCAGGTGACCGACGGACCCCTCATCGTCCAGAGCGACAAGACGCTGCTCCTGGAGGTCGACCACCCGCGGGCCGGGGCCTGCCGGGCGGCGATTGCCCCCTTCGCCGAGCTCGAACGGGCTCCCGAGCACGTCCACACCTACCGGCTGACCCCGCTGGGCCTGTGGAACGCGCGCGCGGCCGGGCACGACGCCGAGCAGGTCGTCGACACCCTGCTGGAGTTCTCGCGCTACTCCGTCCCCCACGCACTGCTGGTCGACGTGGCCGAGACGATGGCCCGGTACGGACGCCTGCAGCTCGTGAAGGACGAGACCGAGGGCCTGCTGCTGCGGGCCCTCGACGCCCCCGTCCTGGAGGAGGTGCTGCGCAACAAGAAGGCGTCGCCCCTGCTCGGCGACCGCCTCGCCCCCGACACCGTGCGCGTCCACCCGAGCGAGCGCGGGAACCTCAAGCAGGTGCTGCTGAAGCTGGGCTGGCCCGCCGAGGACCTCGCGGGCTACGTCGACGGCGAGGCGCACCCCATCGACCTCGCCCAGGACGGGTGGACGCTGCGTCCCTACCAAGACGAAGCGGTGCAGGGCTTCTGGCACGGCGGCTCCGGCGTCGTGGTCCTGCCCTGCGGGGCCGGCAAGACGATCGTCGGTGCGGGCGCCATGGCCCGGGCCCGCGCGACGACCCTCATCCTCGTGACGAACACCGTCTCGGCCCGGCAGTGGCGCGACGAGCTCATCAAGCGCACGTCGCTCACCGAGGACGAGATCGGTGAGTACTCGGGTGCCCGCAAGGAGATCCGGCCCGTGACGATCGCGACGTACCAGGTCGTGACGACGAAGCGGAAGGGCGTCTACCCGCACCTGGAGCTGTTCGACGCCCGCGACTGGGGCCTCATCGTCTACGACGAGGTGCACCTGCTCCCCGCGCCGATCTTCCGCATGACGGCCGACCTGCAGGCCCGTCGCCGTCTCGGCCTGACCGCGACGCTCGTGCGTGAGGACGGCCGCGAGGGCGACGTCTTCTCCCTCATCGGGCCCAAGCGGTACGACGCCCCGTGGAAGGACATCGAGGCGCAGGGCTACATCGCGCCGGCCGACTGCGTCGAGGTGCGCGTCACGCTCCCCGACTCCGAGCGGCTCGCGTACGCGACGGCCGAGGACGACGAGCGGTACCGGCTGTGCTCGACGTCGCCGGCGAAGTCGCGCGTGGTGGAGAAGCTCGTCGCCCAGCACCAGGGCGAGCCGACGCTCGTCATCGGCCAGTACATCGACCAGCTCGACGACCTCGGCGACCGCCTCGACGCGCCCGTCATCAAGGGCGACACCACGGTGAAGGAGCGCCAGCGCCTGTTCGAGGCGTTCCGCCAGGGCGAGATCAGCACCCTCGTCGTCAGCAAGGTGGCGAACTTCTCCATCGACCTGCCCGAGGCCAAGGTCGCCATCCAGGTGTCCGGTTCCTTCGGGTCCCGCCAGGAGGAGGCCCAGCGCCTGGGCCGCGTGCTGCGCCCCAAGGGCGACCACGGGTCGGCGCGCTTCTACACCGTCGTCTCGCGCGACACGAAGGACCAGGACTTCGCCGCGCACCGGCAGCGGTTCCTGGCCGAGCAGGGGTACGCCTACCGGATCGTGGACGCCGACGACATCGACGGCGGGGTACCGGACGCGAACGGCGTCCTGCCGGACTGACCGGTCACGACGAACGCCCCGGACCGTGCGGTCCGGGGCGTCCTGCGTTCCGGGCGACCGTCAGCCGACGTCGACGAGCACCTTGCCGACGGCGCCCGCCTCGACGGCGTCGTGGGCCTTCGCCGTGTCCTGCAAGGTGAAGCGCGTCAGCGGCAGCCCGTGCTCCTCCCCCACCCCGAACGCGCCGTCGCGCACCGCGGCGGTGACGTCCTCAGCGGCCGCGGCGAGGGCGTCGGCCCCCATCGTGTACATGAGGATGAACTGCCACCGGGCGTTCGTCACCATGTTCGGGCGAACGTCGAGACGCACCTCGTCGCCGCCGTTGTTCGCGTAGACGGCGATGGAGGCGCGCGGACGGATCACCTGCGCGTCGAGTTCGGCGTTCTGCGCCGGGGCAACCTCGACGACGAGGTCGACGCCGTCGGGCGCGACCTCGCGGATCGCCGCGACCGGGTCGCCCTCGCGGTAGTTCACGACGTGGTGCGCGCCCGCGGACTGCGCCAGCGCGGCCTTCTCCGGGCCGCTGACGGTGGTGACGACGGTGGCGCCCGCCCAGCGGGCGAGCTGGATCGCCGCGTTCCCGACGGCCCCCGCTCCCCCGGCGACCAGGACCGTGCGGCCCGCCAGCGCCCCGGGGGCGAGGCGGTGGGGACCGTCCTCGGCGACGGTCAGCGCGCGGTGCGCGGTGACGGCCGGGACCCCCAGGGACGCGCCCACGTCGAAGGAGGCGCCGTCGGGCAGCCGGGTGACGCGCTCGGCGGGCAGGACGGTGAACTCCTGCGCGGTGCCGGTGGGCCGGTCCTGGGCGGCCATGCAGGTCCACACCCGGTCGCCCACCGCGAGGTCGGGGACGCCCGGCCCGACGGCGTCCACGATCCCCGCGCCGTCCTGGTTGGGTGTGGCCTCGGGGAAGGCCAGCGAGGCGGTGCCGCCGCTGCGGGACTTCCAGTCGGTGGGGTTCACGCCCGACACGACGACCTTGAGGCGCACCTCCCCGGCGTCGGGTTCGGGCACGGGGCGCTCCTCCAGGCGCAGGACGGAGGACGGGCCGGTCTCGGAGTACACGACAGCTCTCACGTGGGGGCGAACCCCGCGACCGCGCGTCCTGTTCCGCGTGCCGGCACTCGGGGGGGGGTGGCTCGTTGACGCAGCCGGCTCGTCTGATGAGCCGGCTGCGTCGACGAGCACCCCTGCGGCGCTCCGGCCGGCGGGCGCGAGAACCCCTCAGGCCTCCGCGAGCTGCCGCCGCCGCAGCAGCGGCTCGATGCGCGCGTCCCGGCCGCGGAACTCCCGGTAGGCGGCGAGCGGGTCCACGCTGCCCCCGCGCGAGAGCACGGTGGCGCGGAACCGGTCACCGTTCTCGCGCCGCAGGCCGCCGTTCTCGGCGAACCACTCGACGGTGTCGGCGTCGAGCACCTCGCTCCACACGTAGGAGTAGTACCCGGCCGCGTAGCCCCCGCCGAACACGTGGTGGAAGTAGGTGCTGCGGTAGCGCGGCGGGACGGCGTCGAGCGCGACCCCGGCCTCGGCCAGCGCGGCGGCCTCGAAGCGGCCGACGTCGTCGGGTTCGGCGCCGTCGAAGGCCCCGGGGGCCACCCGGTGCCAGGCCATGTCGAGCAGCGCCGCGGCGAGGTACTCCGTCGTGCCGAACCCCTGGCCGTACGCGCGGGCGGCGCGCAGGCCCTCGGCGGCGCCCTCGGGCAGCGGTTCGCCCGTGTCGACGTGCCGGGCGTAGCGGGCCAGCACCTCGGGTTCGAACCCCCAGAACTCGTTGACCTGGGAGGGGAACTCGACGAAGTCGCGCGGGACGCTCGTCCCGGAGAACCGCGGGAAGTGCACGTCGGACAGCAACCCGTGCAGCGTGTGCCCGAACTCGTGGAACAGCGTCTCGACCTCGTCGACGGTGAGCAGCGCGGGGTCGCCCGCGGCGGGCTTGGCGACGTTGAGGCAGTTCACGACGACGGGACGTTCCCCGAGCAGCCGGGACTGCTCGACGAAGGAACTCATCCACGCCCCGCCGCGCTTGGACGGCCGGGCGTAGGGGTCGAAGAGGTAGAGCCCGAGCGGGCCCGTGGCGTCGGCGACCTCGAACGCGCGCACGTCGGCCGAGGGCACGGGGACGTCCGTGCGCTCGGTGAACGTCAGGCCGTAGAGGGCGGTGGCCGTGGCGAAGACACCGTCGACGAGGACGCGTTCGAGCTCGAACCACGGCCGCAGGGCCTCGGTGTCGACGGCGTACCGCTCCCGGCGCAGGCGTTCGGCGTAGTAGGCCCAGTCCCAGGGTTCCAGCGGTCCGTCGTGACCGTCGGCGTGCAGGAGCTCGGTGAGTTCGGCCGCTTCGGTCCGCGCGTTCGCGACGGCCGCCGGGGCCAGCCGGCGCAGCATCCCGACGGCCGCCTCCACGTCTCCGGCCGTCTCGTCCGCCACGACCCACGAGGCGTGGTCGGCGAACCCGAGCAGCACCGCCCGCTGCGCGCGCAGCCCGGCGATGCGCAGCAGCGTGGCCCGGGTGTCGTGCGGGCCACCCCGGCCGCCACGGCGCACCGATGCCTCGTGGACGAGGCGCCGGGTCTCCCTGCGGTGCAACGACTCCAGCACGGGCTGCCCCGACGGCAGACCGAGCGGCAGGAGGTACCCGCCGCGCTCGCCGGCGGCTGCGGCGGCCCGGGCCAGTTCGGCTGCCCCCAGGCCGTCGAGCTCCGCCGCGTCCGTGACGTGGACGGCGAGGTCGTTGGTGTCGGCCAGCAGTTCGACGTCGAAGGCGGTCGTCAGGCGCGACAGCTCCTCGTTCAGCTCGCGCAGCCGGGACTGACCCGCCTCGTCCAGGAGCGCGCCGGAGCGGGCCGCGTCGCGGTGCAGGCGGTCCAGCAGCCGCCGCTGCTCCTCGCCCAACCCGGCCGGCGGGTCCTCGTGCAGGGCGCGCACGCGCTCGACGAGCCGCGGGTCGAGCCGCACGGCGTCGTGGTGGGCGGCGAGCCGGGGGCTCCACTGCGCCTGCACGGCGCGCAGGTCGTCGTCGGCGTCGGTGCCGACGAGGTTGAAGAAGACGGCCTCGGCCCGGCCGAGGAGGCGGCCGGTGGACTCCAGGGCGTCGAGGAACTCGGCGGCCGGCAGCTCACGTGCGAACAGGGCGTCGAGTTCGTCGCGGTGGGCCTGGACCCCCGCCGCGAACGCCGGGGCGAAGTGCTCCGTGCGGATCCGGTCGAAGGGCGGCACGGCGAAGGGCAGGTCGCTCGGGGCGGCGAAGGGGTTCGACTCCGGCAGGTCCATGGACCGATCCTGCCCCACCCGCCGGCGCGGGAGGATCGCACCCCGGGAAGGTGAGGCTCACCGTGCTCGCAAGAGATCACGTCCCGTTCACCGCCACGCCACCGGGCAGACGGCTCAGACACCTCACAGCCTTCGTAGCGTCCGGCGTGCAGGGCCTGCCCGAGGGCCCGCACCACGCCCCGCCACGCCACCCGGAAGCCCCCCGGAACGCCCCGAGAGGACCCCCGTGACCACGGACGCCTGCCAGCCCACCCTGACGCTCCTGCCGTACGCCCCCGCCGGGCGCAGGAGCCCCATGACCTGCCACTACCGCTGCGCCACG
The DNA here is from genome assembly GCF_040796495.1 of Kineococcus endophyticus. NCBI lineage: Bacteria > Bacillati > Actinomycetota > Actinomycetes > Kineosporiales > Kineosporiaceae > Kineococcus > Kineococcus endophyticus. The sequence goes on from NZ_JBFNQN010000009.1 coordinate 68,664, forward strand.
TCCTGCGCCACGCCCGTGCAGAACCGTTCCGCGAACGCCTACTTCGGCGACGTCGTGCGGTCCGCGGTCTCCCGGCGCGGCGTCCTGGCCGGGCTGGTGGGCCTGGGGGTCGCCGGCGCCGCCGTGGCCGGGGCCCGTCCCGCGGCCGCCTCCCCGGGCGGCGGGGACGTGAACCTCCTGGCGGACCCCTTCGACCCCGGCCACGCGGTCGAGTTCGAGGTCATCGCGCCGGTGCCGGCCGAGGTCGACTCCTTCGCCGTCCCGGCGGGCTGGACGTGGGCGCCGCTCATCTCCTGGGGCGACCCGATCCTGCCCGGCGCGCCCGAGTTCGACCACGAGAACCAGAGCGAGGCGGCCCAGCTGGGGCAGTTCGGCTACAACAACGACTACACGACGATCGTCCCGCTGCAGGACCCGAACCGCGCCCTGCTGGTGTGCAACAACGAGTACACCAACGAGGAACTCATGTTCCGCGACTGGGTCGACTCCGACTCCGCCACCGAGGAGCAGTTGCGCATCTCCATCGCCGCGCACGGCATGTCCGTCGTGGAGCTGCGCCGCGCCGGCGCGGACCAGCCCTGGGGCCACCTGCGCGAGTCGGTGTTCAACCGCCGCATCACCCCCTGGACGCCCATGGCGTTCACCGGCCCGGCCGCGGGCGCGAAGGCGTTGCGCACCAGCGCCGACCCGCAGGGACGGACCCCGGTCGGCACGTTCGGGAACTGCGCCGGCGGGACGACGCCGTGGGGCACCGTGCTGTCGGGCGAGGAGAACTTCAACGGGTACTTCTCCTCCCCCGAGACCGAGGGCGGGCAGAGCGACCGCTACAGCGTCTACGGCAGCAGCGGCCGCGGCTGGGAGCGCGTCGACCCGCGCTTCGGCGCCGGGACCGAACCGAACGAGGCGCACCGCTTCGGCTGGATCGTCGAGGTGGACCCGTCGGACCCGACGTCGACCCCGCGCAAGCACACCGCGATGGGCCGCATGAAGCACGAGGGCGCCACGGTCTCGCTGGCCGCGGACGGCCGCGCGGTCGCCTACATGGGCGACGACGAGCGGTTCGAGTACCTCTACAAGTTCGTCTCGAAGGAGACCTACCGGGAGGGCGACCGCGAGCACAACCTGCGCCTGCTCGAGGACGGCGACCTGTTCGTCGCGGTGTTCGAGGGCGACGGGATCGACGACGAGCGCTACGACGGCCGCGGCCGCTGGGTCGCCCTGACGCGGAACGGCCGCTCGGTCGTGCCGGGCATGTCGGTCGAGGAGGTCCTCGTGAACACCCGCGCCGCCGCCGACGTGGTGGGCGCCACGAAGATGGACCGCCCCGAGGACGTCGAGCGCAACCCCGTCAACGGCCGCGTCTACGTGGCGTGCACGAACAACACCCAGCGCGGCACGCTCGGGAAGACCGGCGTCGACGAGGCCAACCCGCGCCCCTTGAACAAGGACGGTCACGTGGTCGAGATCGTCGAGGCGCGCGACGACGCGGCCGCCACCGAGTTCGCCTGGAACCTCGTGCTCGTCTGCGGGGACCCGGAGGACCAGAGCACGTACTTCGGGGGTTTCGACCCCGCGCTGGTCTCGCCGATCTCCTGCCCGGACAACGTGGCGTTCGACACCACCGGCAACCTGTGGATCTCGACCGACGGCAACACGCTGGGGTCCAACGACGGCCTGTTCGAGGTCGTCGTCGACGGCCCCGACCGCGGCCGGGTGCGGCAGTTCCTCTCGGTGCCCACGGGCGCGGAGACCTGCGGGCCCGTCATCGCCGACGACGGCCGGACGGTGTTCGTCGCCGTGCAGCACCCGGGCGAGGTGGACGGCGCGACGATCGACGAGCCGGCGTCGACCTTCCCCTACGACGGGACGGGCCAGCCGCGTCCCTCGGTCGTCCAGGTCCGCAAGGACTGAACGGAGCCGGCCTCAGCCGCCGGACCGGACCAGCCGCGTCAGCAGCCGGTCCAGCTCGGCGGCCGGGTCGGCCGTCAGCCCGCAGTGCACGGGCGAGGTCTGCAGCACCGTGGACCGGGGCGCCGTGAGCCAGCGGAACCGGGCCCCCTTGGCCTCCGTCGTCGCCGCCCCGGCGCGGGGGTCACCGGCGCACACCCCCTCCAGCGCCACGAGGTGGCGCCGCACCGCCGCCAGGTCGACCCCACCGGGCAGGGCGCGCAGCCGCTCCTCGTCGAGGTGGGTCCCCGCCACGAGGTGCTCGCGGGCGCGGCACCACAGCACCACGCCGGCGTTGAGGAACTCCCCCCGGTCCACGCGCGGCACCACGCGGACGACGGCGTACTCGAACACGTCCAACGTCGCCTCAGCCACAGGACACCTCCGCCTGCGCGCGGTCGAGGTCGGCGCGCCAGCCGGTCGCGGCGAGCCGGCCGGTGAACCAGTCGAGGTAGGCCCGGCGCACGGCGGCCCCGTCGTCGAACCCCGGTTCGTCGTCCACCCACTCCGGTGGCACGGCGTCGACGGCCGCGGCGAGCACGTCCGGGGTGAGGGCGCCGGCGCACGCGGCGTCCACCGCGCCGAGGGGCGCCGCCGAGCGCAGCAGCAGGTGGTCCTCGACGTGCCGCAGCGGCCGGTCGACGCTGGCGGCGGCCCGCGCCCAGTCGTGGTGGAAGTACAGGGCCGCGCCGTGGTCGATGAGCCACGGCCGACCGCCCCACCACAGCGCGTTGGGGTTGCGCCAGGAGCGGTCGACGTTGAGGACGAAGGCGTCGAACCACAGCACCCTCGCGGCCCAGTCCGCCTCGACCGGGTCCACGGCCGGGTCGAAGGACAGCGCGCCGGGCAGGAAGTCCATCCCGAGGTTGGCCCCCGGGGACCGCAGCAGCAGGTCCTGCACCTCCTCGTCCGGTTCCCCGCGCCCGATGACGGGGTCGACGTCGGCCACGACGAGCTCGGGGACGTCGAGACCGAGGGCGCCCGCGAGCGCCGCGGCCAGGACCTCGGCGACGAGCACGCGCCGCCCCTGTCCGGCGCCGTGGAACTTCACGACGTAGGTGCCGTCGTCGTCGGCCTCGCACAGGCCCGGCATGCTCCCGCCCTCGCGCAGCGGGGTGACGTAGCGGGTGGCGGTGACACGGCGCAGAGCAGGGCGGAGCACGCAGGCATCCTGCCAGCCGGGGGCACCGACGGCGGGACCAGCGGATCTTCGCAGTTCCCCCCCACGGCTCCGGGCCGGCCCCCAGGACTCTCCCAGCCTGCGCGCGCACACTGGGCGGGTGAGATCCGCTGGTGCTGCGCCGGAAGCCCGTCTCCTGGTCGTCGACGACGAACCGAGCATCCGCGAACTGCTGGCCACGAGCCTGCGCTTCGCCGGGTTCGAGGTCGCCTCGGCCGCCGACGGCGCCGAGGCCCTGAAGCTGGCGGAGGACTTCCGCCCGGACCTCGTCGTGCTGGACGTCATGCTGCCGGACCTCGACGGTTTCACGGTGACGCGCAAGCTGCGCGAGCGCGGCCGGGCCATGCCGGTGCTGTTCCTCACCGCCCGCGACGACACCGCCGACAAGGTCGCCGGGCTCACGGTGGGCGGCGACGACTACGTCACCAAGCCGTTCAGCCTCGAGGAGGTCGTGGCCCGCATCCGCGCGGTGCTGCGGCGCACCGGGGCGGCGGCCGGCCCGGACACGGGCCGGCTCGTCTTCCACGACCTGGAGCTGGAGGAGGACTCCCACGAGGTCCGCCGCGGCGGCCGGGAGGTGGAGCTGTCCCCCACCGAGTTCAAGCTGCTGCGCTACCTCATGCTCAACCCGAACCGGGTGCTGTCGAAGGCGCAGATCCTCGACCACGTGTGGGACTACGACTTCAACGGCGAGGCCGGGATCGTGGAGTCCTACATCTCCTACCTGCGCCGCAAGCTCGACACCGAGGGCCTTGAACCGCTGATCCACACCAAGCGGGGCGTGGGCTACGTGCTCCGGGTCCCGCAGTCGGTGGGATGACCCGCGCCGGGACGCGCCTGCGGGCCGTCCGGACGCGGATCGCGGCCGCCGAGGACCGGCTGCCGCTCCAGGCGCGGCTGCTCGTCATCGTCGTCGTGCTGCTGTTCATGGCGATGACCCTGACGAGCCTGGTGTCCCTGACGCTGCTGCAGCAGAACCTGCGCAACCAGGTCGACACCGAGCTGCTGGTGCGGGGGAAGGCGACCGCGCAGCAGGCCTTCGCCACCTTCAACCAGGAGGCCGAGCGCAACCTCCTGCTCTCGGACTACTACGTCGTCTACACCGGCCTCGACGGCTCCGACCCCTACCCGGTGTGCGCGCGGTCGCAGGACGCCCAGGAGTGCCCGAAGGCGCCCGCGCTGCCGACGCTGACGTCGGCGTACGTGACGGCGCACGAGGGGCACCCCTTCACCGTGGCCGACTCCGACGACGGTGACCCCTGGCGGGTGCTGGTCTTCCCGGCCCGCGTCGAGGGGACCGACCGCGGGGTGAACATCGCCGTCGCGCTGCCCCTGACGGGGACCACCCGCACGGTGTCGGACTTCCGCACGATCGCCTTCGCCGTGTCCGCCGGCGTGCTCGTGCTGGGCGCCTTCTTCGCGGTCCTGGCGATCCGGCGCAGCTTCCGCCCGCTGGACGACATCGAGCGCACGGCGTCGGCCATCGCGGGCGGCGACCTGTCGCAGCGGGTGCCGGACGCCCCGGCGAGCACGGAGATCGGGCGGCTCTCGACGGCCCTGAACACGATGCTGTCCCAGATCGAGACGTCCTTCCGCGCGCAGGAGCGCTCCGAGGAGCAGATGCGCCGGTTCGTCGCCGACGCCAGCCACGAGCTGCGGACCCCGCTGGCGGCCATCCGCGGGTTCGCCGAGCTGTACCGCCAGGGCGCGGTCCGCGAGCCCGACGACGTGGCGCACGTCATGGGCCGCATCGAGGGCGAGTCCACCCGGCTCGGCCGGCTCGTGGAGGACCTGCTGGCCCTGGCTCGCCTCGACGAGGCCCAGCGGGCCCGCACGGCGCGCCGGGAACCGGTGGACCTGGTCGTGGTGGCCTCCGACGCCGTCCACGACGCCCGGGCGCTCGCCCCCGACCGCACCGTCCGGCTCACGGGTCTGCGGCCGGACGAGGGGCCGGGGTCGGCCGTGGTCGTCGCCGACGAGGCGGGCATGCGCCAGGTGCTGACCAACCTGCTGGCCAACGCGGTCCACCACACCCCCGCCGGGACGGCCGTGGAGGTCGCGGTCGGCCGGGCCGCGGGCCCGTCGGGGCCCGAGTGCGTCGTCGAGGTGCGCGACCACGGTCCCGGGCTCACCCCCGACCAGGCGGACAAGGTGTTCGAGCGGTTCTACCGCGTCGACTCCTCACGCCGCCGCGGCACGGGTGGGGGCTCCGGGTTGGGCCTGGCCATCGTCGCGACGATCGTCGACCTGCACGGCGGGACCGTCACCGTGCTGCCCACCGAGGGCGGCGGCGCGACCTTCCGGCTGCGCTTCCGCGCGGCCCCCGAGGTCGGGGGGCCGGCCCCGGTCGACGACGAGGACGACGACGACGGCCCCGCCGACCCGATTCACAGCTAGGTTCCAGCCACCTCCGGGTCCACCTGCAGCGGAGTGTCCGAACCTCGAGGAGTAGACGAACCACTCGAGACGCGACCCGCAGAGGTGAGCAGAGGATGAACGGCCCCCAGCGCCCCACCACCGACGGCACCGGACACCCCACGTCCGGGGCCCTGTCCACCCAGGCCCGCGGCGGCGACGGCCAGGGGTTCGGCGGCTACGGCCGCCCCGACGACACCGGCGCCACCCAGCCGCAGCAGCCGTGGGACTGGAACAAGGGTCCCTACGGGCAGCAGACCGACCGCTCCTACGGCGGCTACGGCCAGCAGGACCCGTGGGCCACGCCCGGTGGCCCCACCCCTCCCGGCGGTGGCGGTGACGACCACGGCGGCGGCGGGGGCGGTGGCCGGCGCGGACCGCGCCGCTCCCCCGGCTGGCTCGGGGTCGCCGGTGTCGCGATCGCCAGCGCCCTCGTGGCCAGCGTCGTGACCGTGGGTGCCGTCGGCGCCTTCGGCCAGGACTCCTCGGGCGGGTCCGGCGGCGGGACGACCTCCTCCAGCAGCTCCTCGGGCGCCCCGATCCAGGGCGTCAGCGAGACGACGGTGAACTGGCAGGCCGTCGCCAGCGCGGTCGGGCCGAGCGTCGTCTCGGTCACCGTCACCGGGCAGACCGGCGAGGCGGAGGGGTCCGGCATCGTCTACGACGCCCAGGGCTTCGTCGTCACCAACAACCACGTCGTCTCCGGCCTCGGCCAGGGCGCGAAGATCACGGTGACGTTGAACGACGGCCGGGAGTACCAGGCGACCATCAAGGGCACCGACCCCGCAACCGACCTCGCCGTCATCCAGCTCACGAACCCGCCGAGCGACCTCAAGGCCGCGACGTTCGCGGACTCCGACGACGTGGTCGCCGGCCAGGCCGTCATGGCCCTGGGGAACCCGCTCGGCCTGTCCGGCAGCGCCACGACGGGCATCGTGTCGGCCATCAACCGGCCGGTCATCACCCAGACCGAGGAGCAGTCGCAGTCGCAGGACCCGTTCGGCCAGTTCGGCGGCGGTCAGCAGCAGCAGCAGACGACCGCGGAGACCGCCGCGACCAACGCCATCCAGACCGACGCGGCCATCAACCCCGGCAACTCCGGAGGCGCGCTGCTGGACTCCTCGGGCAAGGTCATCGGGATCAACTCCTCGATCGCCTCGCTGAGCTCGTCCTCGTCCTCCTCCCAGTCGGGCAGCATCGGCCTCGGGTTCGCGATCCCGTCCAACGAGGTGAAGATGATCGCCGACCAGCTCATCAAGACCGGTTCGGCCCAGCACGCCTGGCTCGGCGTGAGCATGTCCGAGCAGGCCGCGACGGCCACCGTCGGGGACGTGTCCCGCCAGGGCGCCCAGGTCGCCGACGTCTCGAGCGGGTCGCCCGCCGCGCAGGCCGGACTGAAGGCCGGCGACATCATCACCGCCGTCGACGGTGTGACCGTCGACGGCGCCGACTCGCTCACCGCAGCGATCCGCGGCAAGGCCGTGGACAGCCAGGTGAAGCTCACCGTCGTCCGGGACGGCGCCGAGCAGACGCTCACGGCGACGCTCACGGCGCGCGCGGAGAACTGACCCGGTCCCCCCACCGGGTCCTCCCGCCGAGACCCCCGTCCCTCCAGCCAGGGGCGGGGGTCCTCGCGTCCGGGCGGACGGCGATCAGTCCGGCCGCAGCAGGGGGGCCCACCACGCGGTCGGCAGTGGACCGTCCGGCACGTCGAGGACGACGAGCCCGTCGTGCTCGAGCCGCACGCCCGCGTCCGACCGGGACCACCGGCGGCGGAAGCCGACCACGGACGCGGCCAAGGGCGCGGTGAGGAGGTCCAGCACGGGCAGGTCGCCGTCGTCCAGGACCAGCCGACCCCGTACGGTCCGCGCGACGCGGTGAGTGCCGTGGGGTGCGGGGACGCGCCGGGAGCGGACGACGTCGACGCGCTCGCCCGCGACGACGCCGGAGTGCACGACCTTCTCCCCCCGGCGCTTGGGGGTGCGCAGACCGGCGGCACGCACCCGCGCCAGCAGTTCGCGGGTGGTGACGAGTTCGGCGCCGAGGGCGACCGCCTCGGGGACGCGGTCGGCGGGGACGTCGTAGTGGTCGCCCTCGAAGGCGCGGCGCGGGACGCCGAGCCGGCGGGCGAAGGCGTGCAGCTCCTCCGGCGAGGTGTCGCTGGCCAGGTGCGACCACCACGTGCCGTGCGCGGGGATGCGCGCTGCGTCGACCAGGACGCTCACGCGCAGGTCGTCCCGGGCTCCACAGGCCCCTGAGCGCCGACCGGGACCCGGTCCCTGTGGACGGTCGCGGGGTCCGTCGGTGCCACCGCCCTACGTTCGTCGGGAACCGGGGAGCCCGGTCCAGGAGCACGCACCGCGGGGGTCCGCGGGGCGAGGGAGGAGTCCATCATGTCCCGGTTCGAGGTCGACAGCGCCCGCGTGGAGCAGGCGAGCACCGCGGTGGCCGCGTCCGCGACCAACCTGGCCGCCGAGGTCGACGGCATGATGCGGCACCTGCTCGACCTGGAGTCGTGCTGGAAGGGTCAGGCGGCCAGCGGGTTCCAGGCCCTGTCGGCGCAGTGGCGCGTCACCCAGGACCGCGTGCGCACCTCGCTGGAGGACATCCAGCGGGCCCTGGCGCAGGCCGGTCGTCAGTACGCGGACGTGGAATCGGCCAACGCCCGGATGTTCGCCTCCTGAGGGGTCGCCGTCCCCGGACGGACGTGGGCCCCGCGCCGGGTGGCGCGGGGCCCACGTCGGAGCCAGGCTCAGGGCCCGGCCGTCCAAGCTCAGGCGGCTCGCGAGAGCGGGGCGTGCGACCCGGGGATGCTCCAGCGCATCTCCAGGTGCGGGCGGCCCGACGCGTCGCGGACCATGACCCAGTGCACGGCGGGCTTCGCCGTCGCCTGGTCCGCGGCCTTCGTCTTGATGTCGATCATGTGCCACCTCCTGTTCATCTGCAGTTCACCTTAGCGGATGTGAACCACTTCGGAGCAACTCCTGACGCGCTTCACACGATGTGACCAACGGCACACGGTCCGCCGCGATGCGGAACCGCGCCCACGATCGACCTACCCTGAACCCGTGACGACGGTCGACCTCGGTGTCCCCCGGCTTCGGCGGCCCACCGCCGCGGACGGTGCCGTCGACGGTGCGGGGGGCCTGCCGACCGACCGGCCGGCAACCCCGGACCTCCTCGACCGCCACGGCCGCACCGCGCGCGACCTGCGGGTCTCCCTGACCGACCGCTGCAACCTGCGCTGCCACTACTGCATGCCCCCCGAGGGCCTGCCCTGGCTCGAGGGCCCGGCCGTCCTCACCGACGATGAGGTCGTCCGGCTGGTCCGGCTGGCCGTGCGCGACCTCGGCGTCCACGAGGTCCGGTTCACCGGTGGTGAACCGTTGCTGCGCAAGGGACTCGAGGACATCGTGGCGGCGACGACCCGGATGCGGACCGCCGACGGCGGTCCGGTCCGCACGTCGCTGACCACCAACGGCATCGGGCTCGCCCGCCGGGCCGCGGCGCTGGCCGCCGCCGGGCTGACGCGCGTCAACGTCTCGCTCGACACCCTGCACGCCGACCGCTTCGCCGCCATCACGCGCCGGGACCGGCACCGGGACGTGCTCGCAGGCCTCGAGGCGGCCGCCAGCGCGGGGCTGGCCCCCGTCAAGGTGAACGCCGTCCTGCTGCGCGGCACGAACGACGACGAGGCCGCGGACCTGCTCCGGTGGGCGCTCGCCGCCGGGTACCGGCTGCGCTTCATCGAGCAGATGCCGCTGGACCCGCACGGGTCGTGGCAGCGGTCGCAGATGGTCACCGCCGACGAGATCCTCGCTGCGCTGCAACGGGAGTTCCGCCTCGTGCCGCGTCCGGGCACAGCCCGCGGCGCCGCGCCGGCCGAGACGTGGGACGTCGTGGACGCCGACGGGACGCGCCTCGGCGACGTCGGGGTCATCGCCTCGGTCACGCGGCCCTTCTGCGGGGACTGCGACCGCACGCGTCTGACGGCCGACGGCCAGGTGCGCACGTGCCTGTTCTCCACGACGGAGACCGACCTGCGCGACGCCCTGCGCTCCGGCGCCGACGACGCGGCCATCGGGAACCTGTGGCGCACCGCGATGTGGGGCAAGCTGCCCGGCCACGACATCGACGACCCGGGCTTCCTGCACCCCACCCGGCCGATGAGCGCGATCGGCGGCTGAGCGTGACCGCCCCGCAGACCCGGCAGGAAGGTGAACAGCAGGTGAACGAGACGGAGACGCTGGACGTGCGCTGGTTCGCGGGAGCCGCGGCCGCCGCGGGCCGGGAGGAGGAGCGGGTCCCCCTCCCCGACGGCGGCACGCTCGGCGACCTCGTCCGGGTCCTGGGCGCTCGCGGTCCCGCCCTGGCCCGCGTGCTGGCCGCGAGCAGCTTCCTCGTCGACGGGGTGGCCGCCCGCGCCGAGGACGCCCTCGCGCCCGGCACCACCCTCGACGTCCTGCCCCCGTTCGCCGGCGGCTGAGCCTCAGCGACCGGCGAGCCGCGCGGTCGAGGAGACCAGGTGCACGCGCATGGCGGCCCGGGCGGTCTCGGCGTCGCCCCGCTGGACCGCGAGCACGACGGCCGCGTGCTCCGCGACGACCTCCTCCGCCCGGGGCGCGCCGGCGCGCAACCGGGCCGAGGGCATGGCGATCATCGGCTCCCCCAGCGTGCCGAGCAGCTCGCGCAGGTAGCGGTTCCCCGACGCCGTCGCCACGGCGAGGTGGAAGGCGAAGTCCGCCGCGACGGCGTCCGCCGGCCGGTCGGCGACGGCCCGGGCGAAGGCGTCCGCGGACCGGCGCACCGCGGCGAGCTGGTCGTCGTCGCGCCGCAGCGCCGCCAGCGCCGCGGCCTCGGTCTCCACGGCCGTGCGGAACTCCAGGAGCTCGACGCGTTCGGCCACCGAGCGCAGCCCGCCGACGTCGACGCCGAAGGACTCCGTGCTCGGCCGGGCCAGCACGAACGACCCGCGCCCGCGCAGGGTCTCCACCAGGCCCGCGGCCTGCAGCCGCGACATCGCCTCGCGCACCACCGTGCGCGACACCCCGAACTCCGCGACGAGCTCGCTCTCGGAGGGCACCGGCCGCCCCGGGGCGAGGTCGCCGTCGACGATCCGGGCGCGCAGCGCGTCGACGAGGGCCTGCGTGCGCGTGGTCACGGGCGGCTCACCGCGTCCCGAACTCCACGCGCTCGGTGGTCCACGCCCGCGCCTGCTCGGAGAAGGTGAACCCGAGACCGGGGCGGTCCGGCACGACCATGCGCCCGGCGACCGTCTCCAGCCGCTCCTCGAACAACGGGTCCAGCCACTCGAAGTGCTCCACCCACGGTTCGCGCGGATAGGTCGCCGCGAGGTGCAGGTGGATCTCCATGGCGAAGTGGGGGGCGAGGTCGAGCCCGGCCTGGTCGGCCAGAGCAGCCAGCCGCAGGAACGGGGTGATGCCGCCGATGCGGGGCGCGTCGGGCTGCAGGACGTCGGCCGAGCGGTGCTCGACGAGCTGCAGGTGCTCGGCCACGCTGGCGAGCATCTCCCCCGTCGCGACGGGGGTGTCCAGAGCGCGGGCGAGGTCGGCGTGCCCGACGGCGTCGTAGGCGTCGAGGGGTTCCTCGATCCAGACGAGGTCGAACTCCTCCAGGGCCCGGCCCATGCGCAGCGCGGTCCGCCGGTCCCACTGCTGGTTGGCGTCGACCATGAGCGGGACGTCGGGTCCGAGGTGCTCGCGGACGGCGGCGACCCGGCGCAGGTCCTCCCGGGTGTCCGGCTGGCCCACCTTGATCTTGATGCCGCCGATGCCGGCGGCCAGCGAGGCGTCGGCGCGCTCGAGCACCTCCGGCAGCGGGGTGTGCAGGAACCCGCCGGAGGTGTTGTAGGTGCGCACGGAGTCGCGGTGGGAGCCGAGCAGCTTGGACAGGGGCAGCCCGGCGCGCCGGGCCTTGAGGTCGTGCAGGGCGATGTCGAGCGCCGCGATGGCCTGCGTGGCCACGCCGCTGCGCCCGACCGACGCCCCGGCCCAGAGCAGCTTCGTCGCGACCTTGGCGATGTCGCTGGGGTCCTCCCCCAGCAGGTCGGCCGCGACCTCCTTGGCGTGCGCGTACTGGGCCGGACCGCCCGCGCGCTTGGAGTAGCTGAACCCCGTCCCCTCGTGGCCGTCCTCCGTGCGGACCGCGGCGACGAGGACGACGACCTCGGTCATGGGCCGTTGCCGGCCGGTGAGGACCTTGGCGTCGCTGATCGGCTGCGCGAGCGGCAGTCTCAGCGTGGACAGTTCGACGTGCCGGATGCGGTCGGGCACCGTGACCTCCGGGGTGGGGCGGATGGACCCACTCATCCTACAAGTAGTCCCACTTGTCCTACGAGAAGGGCGCGGGGTGGAACGTGCCGTTGCGCCGCCGGAACTCGCTCGCCGTGTCCGGCCACAGCAGCGTGAGCCGACCGCTGCGCGCGTCGACGTACCAGCTCGAGCAGCCACCCCGCAGCCACACCGAGTCCGCCGCCATCGCGTCGACCTCCTCGGTGTAGCGGCGCTGCGCCGGCAGGCTCACCTCCAGGGGACGCGCCGTCGCCGCGAGGTGGTCCAGCGCCCCGAGCAGGTACCCGACCTGGCTCTCGATGACGTGGACGGCGGAGTTGTGCCCCAGGCTCGCGTTCGGGCCGTCGAGGACGAACAGGTTCGGGAACCCGTGCACGACCGTCGAGGCGTGCGAGACCATCCCGCCCTCCCACGCCTGGGCGAGCGTGCGCCCGTCCCGGCCCGTGACCCGGGCCGCGTAGGGCTGCACGGTGGAGTGGAAACCCGTCGCGAGCACGAGCACGTCGAGCGCGTGCCGCCGCCCGTCCGCCGTCGTGACCGACCCGGGCGCGACCGAGCGCACGGCCGACGGCACGAGCCGCACGTCGGGGCGCCCCAGCGCGGGGTAGAACTCGTCCGAGAGCAGGACGCGCTTGCAGCCGATCTCGTAGTCCGGGGTCAGCGCGGCCCGCAACCCGGGATCGGTCACCTGCGCCTGCAGGTGCTCCGTCGCGCTGCGGCGCAAGGCCTCCAGCGCACCGGGGTCGAGGCGGCGGGCGGCCAGCCCCCGTTCCATGTCGGTGAAGACGTCCTCCCGCAGCCGCCGGGCCGTCTCCGGGTCGCGGGCGAAACCCGCCCGTTCGGCGGGACTGAACGGGCGGTCCCCGCGCGGGACGATCCACGCGGCGCTGCGCTGGAACACGTCGACGTGGGCGGCCCGGCCCGCGAGTTCCGGCACGACCTGGACGGCCGAGGCGCCCGTCCCGACCACCCCGACGCGGCGGCCGGTGAGGTCGAGCCCGTGGTCCCACCGGGAGGTGTGGACGACGGGCCCACCGAACTCCCCCAGCCCGGGGACGTCGGGGATCCGAGGCTCGGTGAGCCGGCCGGCGGCCAGGACGAGGACGCGCGCCCGCACCGGCCCGGTCGACGTCGTCAGCGACCAGTGCTCGCCGCGCGCGTCCCAGGCGGCGTCGAGGACCTCGCACCCCAGCCGCAGGTGGTCGGTCACCTCGCGGGCGCACGCGCGCAGGTACCGCTGCACCTCGGCGCCGGGCGCGAACACGCGCGACCACCCGGGGTCGGGGGCGAAGGAGAACGAGTACAGGTGCGACGGGACGTCGCACGCGACACCCGGGTAGGTGTTGTCGCGCCAGGTGCCCCCCACGTCGTCGGCGCGTTCGAGGACGACGAAGCTCTCCCGGCCCCGGCGCGCCAGCTGGATCGCTGTGCCCAGGCCGGCGAACCCCGCACCGACGACCGCCACGTCCAGCACGGGAGCCGCGTGCGTCACGCCGGCGCGAGGTCGCCGTAGCGGGTCGTGCGCTGCCGCAGGGGACGGCCCACCCGCTCCGCGAGCGCCGCGGCGGCCTCGCGCGTCAACGTCGTCCCGGCCTCCTGACCCGCGGCCGGGTCGAGCGTCCCGTCGAGGAGCAGTCCGCCGAGGTCGTCGGCGCCCCCGCGCAGCAGGTCGGCGACGAGGTCGACCGGGTGCTTGGGCCAGGCGGCCTGCACGTGGTCGACGCTGCCGTCGAGCAGCAACCGGGCGACGGCGTGCAGCGCGCGGGTCGCCCGCGCCGACGGCGGCGACAGCGGCGAGGGCATGGCGATGAACTCGGTGACACCGCCCGTGCTCGCGGCGACGTCGGCCAGCAGCCGCAGGTGCGCGACCTGCTGCGCGGGCGTCTCCGGACCACCGTGGACGAGCGTGGACGTCGACGTCAGCCCGACCTCGTGCGCCGTGCGCAGCACCTCGACCCAGGTGGCCACCGGCAGGTCGGGCACCCCGCCGTTGAGCTCGGCGCGGACGGCGTCGTCGAGGACCTTGGCCGCCGTGCCGGGCACCGACCCGAGCCCGGCCTCGCGCGCCGCGACCAGGAAATCCCGGGGCGTGGACCCGCGCCGGGCGGCGGCGTCGAGGACCTCCGGGACGCGGAAGGCGTGCAGGTGCACGCCCGGCGTTCCGGCGCCGGCGGTCACGGCCCGCACGAGGTCCAGGTAGCCCTCGGGCCCGGCCTGCGCGGGCACCGGCCCCTGGACGCAGACCTCGGTCGCCCCCAGCTGCACCGCCTCGGCGACGAGCTCGCGGACGTGGGCGGGGTCGGCGCCGACGCGGGTGCCGTCGAGGTTGCGGTTGACGACGAACGTCACGGCGTCCCCGACGCGGCGGCGGCGCAGGTCGTCGGCGAGCGCCGCGAGCGCCTCGAGGTCGTCGCCGTCGGCCCCCAGGAGGGCCACCGCCTGCTCGTCGGTGAGGGCACCGGGCGAGGAGGACGCCGCGGCGAGGGCCTGCTGGAGGAGCGGGTCTGGCACCGACCGAGGCTAACCCTCAGGGGCAGGCGACCCACTCGGAGGTGCCGTCGGCGAAGTGCTGGTGCTTCCAGACCGGCAGCCGGTCCTTCACCTCGTCGACGAGCCGCGCGCACGCGGCGAACGCCTCCCCGCGGTGGGCGGCCGAGACCGCGACGGCGAAGGCGACGTCCCCGACCGCCAGGTGCCCGACGCGGTGCCCGACGGCGACGGCGTCCACCTCGCAGCCGGCGACGACCTCGGCGACGACGTCGCGCAGGACGTCGGGGGCACTGGGGTGGCCCACGTACTCCAGCTCGCGCACCGACCGGCCGTGGTCGTGGTCGCGCACGACGCCCGCGAAGGTGACGACGGCCCCGGCCGCGGCGTCCCCCACGAGCGCGGCGTGCTCGGCCACGTCGAGCGGCTCGGGTCCCACGGCGGTCCGCACGACGCGGCGGGCGGGCGCGGTGAGGCGGGTGGGTACGTGCACGCCGTCAGGGTAGGTCCCGTCCGGGGCAGGTGTTCCGGAAGGAGGGCCCGTGGGAGAGGATCGCCCGGTGACGCACGTGAGCGGCTGGCGGGTCGTCGTCCCCGTCAAGGGCGGCGACGAGGCGAAGACGCGGCTGGCGCTGCCGCGCCGGCAACGTCAGGAGCTGGCGCTGGCGATGGCGCTGGACTGCCTGACGGTGTGCCGCGACACCCCCGGGGTGGGCCTGGTCGTCTGCGTCAGCGACGACCCCGACGTGCTGCGGGCCGCCCGTGCCGCGGGGGTGAGCACCGTCAGTCCCGGACGGCCGGGGCTGACCGTGGCCGTGGCCGCCGGGCTGGCCAGCCTCGAACGCGGCCCGACGGCCGTGCTGCTCGGAGACCTGCCCGCCCTGCGGTCCCAGGACCTGCAGCAGGCGCTCGCCCGGGCGCTGACGGTCCCCGGTCCCGCGCTGGTCGCCGACGCGGCGGGGTCGGGCAGCGTCCTGCTCACCGACCCCGACGGCGACGTCCCGCACCACTTCGGGCCGGACTCGGCCCGCCGCCACGTCGAAGCCGGGGCGGTCGCGCTGGGCGACCCGCTGCCGTCGCTGCGCCGGGACGTCGACACCGTCGAGGACCTGCGCACGGCCCTGGCCCTCGGCGTCGGCCCGCACACGCGCGCGGCCCTGGCGCACGACGTGCCGGCCCTCCCCACGACCGACCGTCCGGCGGACTGCGCCGCACCCCGCTGCTGAGAGCTGGAGACACCACACCCCGTGAGCGCCACACCCCTGCCCGACCCCGCACCCGCCCGGACCCGGCACGCCGCCCCACCCGAACCCGCCCCCTCGGCCGACGAGCTGGCGCGCGCCCTGGCGGCCGCGGCGCGCAGCGGCCCCGACGGCTGGGACGACGGGGGCGCGGAACGCGAGTCCGCCCGCGTCCTGCTGCACGCGCGCGGCGACGACCTCGAGCAGCTGTGCGCGCTGGCGCGGCCCGTCCGGGACGAGGCCATGCGCCGCGCCGGACGTCCGGGGACCATCACCTACTCGCGCAAGGTGTTCGTGCCCATCACGCGGTTGTGCCGGGACCGCTGCCACTACTGCACGTTCGCGACCGTCCCGGGCCGGTTGCCCGTGCTCTTCCTGTCCGAGGAGGACGTGCTCGCCATCGCCCGCGAGGGGGCCGCGATGGGCTGCAAGGAAGCCCTCTTCACCCTCGGCGACGCCCCCGAGGACCGCTGGCCGGCGGCCCGCGCGTGGCTGTCCGAGCGGGGTTTCTCCTCGACGCTGGAGTACGTGCAGCACCTGGCCCGCCGGGTGCTCGACGAGACCGGGCTGCTGCCCCACCTGAACCCCGGCGTCATGTCGTTCGAGGCGCTCACGGCCTCCCGCCCGCTCGCGCCGTCGATGGGCATGATGCTCGAGACGACGTCCCGGCGGTTGTGGGAGGAACCCGGTCAGGTCCACCACGGCTCCCCCGACAAGGACCCCGAGCTGCGGATGCGGGTGCTGCGCGACGCCGGCCGGGCGCGCGTCCCGTTCACCAGCGGGGTGCTGCTGGGCATCGGGGAGACGTCCGCCGAGCGCGTCGACTCGCTCCTGGCCCTGCGCGACGTCGCCCGCGAGACCGGCGGCATCCAGGAGGTCATCGTCCAGAACTTCCGGGCGAAGGACGACACCGCGATGCGCGGTGAGGCCGACCTGGAGCACCCCGAGTACGTCGCCACGATCGCGGTCGCGCGGCTGCTCCTGGGGGCGGACGTGTCGTTGCAGGCCCCGCCGAACCTGTCCGAACCCGGTCAGCGCGAACAGCTCCTGGCCGCGGGGGTCGACGACTGGGGCGGGGTCTCCCCCCTCACCCCCGACCACGTCAACCCCGAACGCCCGTGGCCGCAGCTCGACGACCTGGCCGCGACGACGCGCGCGGCGGGTTTCCGGCTGGCCGAACGGCTGACCGCCCACCCGCGGTTCGTCCTGGACGCCCTGGCGGGCGGCGACACGTGGATCGCGCCGGAACTGCACGCCGCCGTGGCCGCCCTCGCCGACCCCGCGACGGGGCTGGCGCGCGAGTCCGCGGTTCCCGTCGGACGCGCCGCGTGAGCGCCGAGGTCCCGCCGCCCACCGACGCCGAGGTGCGGATGGCGCGGTTCGTGGGCGAGCAGCTCGTCCCCGACGGCCGCCCGCAGATCGACGAGTTCCTCAACCGCGACGAGACGCTGTCCCTCGACGTGCTGACGGCGCTCGACGCGCCCGCGCCGGGGTTCACCTCCGTGTCCACGCTGTCGATGCACCGCTCGCCGAACCTCGTCTCGGGCACCGACGTGCGCGTCGAACTCGTCACCGTGCTGGAGCACGTGGAGGAACGGCTGGCGACGGGGCTGCTCGTGGCCTCGGCGTTCGCCGCGCTGGGTGAACCGTGGCCGCTGTCACCGTCGACGGTGTTCCCGGGGATCGTCGCCGACCTGCTCGGCGGCCGCACCGAGCACCTGCTGTTCACCGCTCCCGGGAACTTCCCGCGGCTGTCGCGGTACCGGCTCGAACCCGGGGTCGACGTGCACTGGCTGCAGGCCGTGCCCGTCCACGAGAGCGAACGCCGGTTCCTGCTGGAGCACGGGCTGGATGCGCTGGAGGAACGGTTCGAGACCGCCGAGGTGCCGTTCTACGACATCACGCGCGACGCCGTCGTCTGACGCCTCACCGCAGCAAGCGGTCGGGAGCCTTCGCCGCCCACGCGTCCTGGACGGCCACCTCGAGGTCGGTGTCCGCGACGTCGTCGAGCGCGACGAGGTAGGCGGCGTAGCCGTGGAAGTGCTCCATGTCGAACAACCCCGGGGTCCCCTGGGAGAGGACGGCACCCTTCTCCTGCAGGTCCGCGCAGGCCAGGGCGAGGACGGGCCCGGCGGTCGGCTCGATCCCCGCGGCCGCGAACCGCTTGCGGTCGGCTCCGGTGAAGGGCCGCTCCCACGCGAACGCCTTGCCCGCGACGTTCCACACGCGCGTCCCGCGCCGGTCGGTCTCGGTCACCTCGGCCAGCCCGACCGCCACCCGCGCCACGTCGTCGTAGGTCGCCATCCCCCGCACGCTAGCCGCCCCTCCCGCGTGGAAAACACTCTTTCCGCCCTTCTCCATCGATGGAGAAGGGCGGAAAGAGTGTTTTCCACGCGGGAAGGGCGGGGCCGGGAACGCCACGAGGGCGGCCTCCCGAACGGGAGACCGCCCTCGCGGGTGGTGCTGGTGCTACGGAGAGGCGGGACTCAGAAGTCCATGCCGCCCATGCCACCGTCGCCGGCCGGGGCCGCAGCGGCCTTCTCCGGCTTGTCGGCGATGACGGCCTCGGTCGTGAGGAAGAGCGCCGCGATGGAGGCGGCGTTCTGCAGCGCGGAGCGCGTCACCTTGACCGGGTCGTTGATCCCGGCCTCGAGCAGGTCGACGTACTCGCCGTTCGCGGCGTTGAGGCCGTGACCGGTCGGCAGGTTGCTGACCTTCTCGGCCACGACGCCACCCTCGAGACCGGCGTTGACCGCGATCTGCTTGAGCGGAGCCTGGATGGCGACCTTGACGATGTTCGCGCCGGTCGCCTCGTCACCGACGAGCTCGAGCTTGTCGAAGGCCAGCACGCCGGCCTGGATGAGGGCCACGCCACCACCGGCGACGATGCCCTCCTCGACGGCAGCCTTCGCGTTGCGGACGGCGTCCTCGATGCGGTGCTTGCGCTCCTTGAGCTCGACCTCCGTCGCCGCGCCGGCCTTGATGACGGCCACGCCGCCGGCCAGCTTCGCGAGGCGCTCCTGGAGCTTCTCGCGGTCGTAGTCGGAGTCGGAGCGGTCGATCTCGGCGCGGATCTGGCCCACGCGGCCGGCGATGGCGTCGGCGTCGCCGGCACCCTCGACGATCGTGGTCTCGTCCTTGGTGACGACGACCTTGCGGGCGCGGCCCAGCAGGTCGAGGTCAGCGGTGTCGAGCTTGAGGCCGACCTCCTCGGAGATGACCTGGCCACCGGTGAGGATGGCGATGTCGCCGAGCATGGCCTTGCGGCGGTCGCCGAAGCCCGGGGCCTTGACGGCGACGGACTTGAAGGTGCCGCGGATCTTGTTGACGACCAGGGTCGCGAGGGCTTCGCCCTCGACGTCCTCGGCGACGATGACGAGCGGCTTGCCCGACTGCATGACCTTCTCCAGCAGCGGGAGCAGGTCCTTCACCGTGGAGATCTTGGAGTTGAGGATGAGGATGTAGGGGTCCTCGAGCTCGGTCTCCTGACGCTCCGCGTCGGTGACGAAGTAGGGC
The DNA here is from genome assembly GCF_040796495.1 of Kineococcus endophyticus. Classification (NCBI taxonomy): domain Bacteria; kingdom Bacillati; phylum Actinomycetota; class Actinomycetes; order Kineosporiales; family Kineosporiaceae; genus Kineococcus; species Kineococcus endophyticus. Next base: position 87,761 of record NZ_JBFNQN010000009.1, read on the forward strand.
GAGATGTAGCCCTTGTCGAAGCGCATGCCCTCGGTGAGCTCGAGCTCGAGGCCGAAGGTGTTGCTCTCCTCGACGGTGATGACACCTTCCTTGCCGACCTTGTCGAGCGCCTCGGCGATGAGCTCGCCGATGGAGGCGTCACCGGCGGAGATCCCGGCGGTGGCCGCGATCTGCTCCTTGGTGGTGACCTCCTTGGCCGCGGCGAGCAGCTGCTCGGTCACGGCCTCGACGGCCTTCTCGATGCCGCGCTTGAGGCCCATCGGGTTCGCACCCGCGGCCACGTTGCGCAGACCCTCGCGGACGAGCGCCTGGGCGAGGACGGTGGCGGTGGTCGTGCCGTCGCCGGCGACGTCGTCCGTCTTCTTGGCGACTTCCTTGACGAGCTCGGCCCCGATCTTCTCGTAGGGGTCCTCGAGCTCGATCTCCTTGGCGATGGAGACACCGTCGTTGGTGATCGTGGGGGCGCCCCACTTCTTCTCCAGGACGACGTTGCGGCCCTTGGGGCCGAGCGTCACCTTGACCGCGTCGGCGAGCTGGTTCATCCCGCGCTCGAGGCCGCGACGAGCCTCTTCGTCGAAGGCGATGATCTTGCTCATGCCTGGTGTTCCTCCCAGAAGACGGGCGGTGGGTGGTCGGAACGGCGCCCGCGACGGACGGCCAGCAGCCCCGGGGTCACGTCCCCCGGCGCCCGCAGGCCTCACCGGACCGGCCGGGGAGCTTCGCTCCCGGGTCGAGTTGTCACTCTCGACTCGAGAGTGCCAACGCCAATGTTGGCACTCTCCCCCGTCGAGTGCAAACCCCACGCCCCCGTCCGCCGAGGGCGGACGGACGGACGAGGGCCCGGGGTGGTCACCCACCCCGGGCCCTCCTGACGTCCTGCCTCGCGTCCTGCCTCGAGTCCTGCCTCGAGTGCCGCCTGCGCTGGTCGCGCCGCGTCAGAGTCCGCGCACGCTCTCGGCCTGCGGACCCTTCTGCCCCTGGCCGACCTCGAACTCGACCCGCTGCCCCTCCTCGAGGGACCGGTAGCCGTCCGCGACGATGGCGGAGTAGTGGACGAACACGTCGGCACCACCGTCGTCGACGGTGATGAAGCCGTATCCCTTCTCGGCGTTGAACCACTTCACGGTGCCCTGAGCCATTGCCTTCTCCTGGTGCTGCAGCGAGCGGAAGACGCCTCCGGCGCGCGCCGGACACGGGTCTCACGCTGCCCGCGGCCACGAGGCCGTGGGCCAGGTCCGATGTGCGCTCCCGGGGAGGGTGTGCTCCTCGAACTGATCGACCGAGGCTCAGATTAGTGCCGGGAGGGGCGCGTGTTACAAGGTTCTGTGAACCTCGTCTTCACGGAAAGGTCACGACGGGCGCCGGCGCGGGAGCGTCACAGGACGCCGTCGAGCACTCCCAGGACGGGCTGCAGGACCGAGCGCAGGGCCAGCACGACCCCGGTGGCGACGGCCGCGGCCACCAGGAGCCAGACGAGGACGAGCACCGCCACCCCGGCGGGCCCCCGGCGCGTGCGGTGGGCGCCGCGACGCGCGGCGAGCTGGCGGGGGCGGTGGCCCCGACCGCTCAGGGCTGCACGCCCAGACGACGGGCCGACCGCGCACGCTGGCGGCTCGACCGCATGCGGCGCAGGCGCTTGACGAGCATCGGGTCGTGCGCCAGGGCCGCCGGGGAGTCGATGAGGGCGTTCAGCAGCTGGTAGTAGCGCGTCGGGGAGAGGTCGAAGAGCTCGCGCACGGCCTGCTCCTTGGCGCCGGCGTACTTCCACCACTGGCGCTCGAAGGCGAGGATCTCGGCGTCGCGGCGGGTCAGGCCCTCGGGCAGTTCGCTCGCCCCGCCCGGCCCCTCCTGCGCGTGGTCCCCCGTGTGCACGTCGGCCTCGATGCGTGCCGTCGCGTCCCAGCGCTCCACGGTGTCCACCCCTCTCGACCGAGCCCCCGAACGGCAGCTCGCGGGGCGAGTCTAGGCAGGGCATCACACGCGTGTCATTCTCCTCCGTCCGCGCGCCGGGGACCGCGCGCCGCGGGTCCGGCCTGGGTACCGTCCCACGCGTGACTGCCGACCCAGCCGCCTCACGGACCCCCCCGGTCTTCCCCGCGACGGCCGCCGACCCGGCCGGTCTCGGCCTCGACGACCTCGACCCCGGCTGGGCCCGGGCCCTGGCTCCCGTGCGCGCCGACCTGGAGCGCATCTCCGCCTCCCTGGCCGACGACGCCGGCTGGCTGCCCGCGCCGGGAGACGTCCTGCGCGCCTTCCGCCAGCCGTTCGACGGGGTGCGGGTGCTGCTCGTCGGCCAGGACCCCTACCCGACGGCCGGCCACCCGGTCGGGCTGAGCTTCGCCGTCGAACCGCACGTGCGGCCGTTGCCGCGCAGCCTGGTCAACATCGGCCGCGAGCTGCGCGACGACGTGGGCGTCCGGCCCCCCGAGCACGGGGACCTGTCGTCGTGGACGGACTCCGGTGTCCTCCTGCTCAACCGCGTCCTCACCGTCCGCGCGGGCAGCTCGGGCTCGCACCGCCGCCTGGGCTGGCAGGCCGTCACCGACGCCGCCGTCCGCGCCCTCGCCACGCGGGGCGGTCCGCTCGTCGCGCTGTTGTGGGGAAAGGACGCGCAGCAGGTGCAGCCGCTGCTCGACGGGGTGCCCGTCGTCGCGGGCGTGCACCCCAGCCCCCTGTCCGCCTCGCGCGGGTTCTTCGGCTCCCGCCCCTTCAGCCGCGTCGACGCGCTGCTGCGCGAGGCCGGCGGGGACGGGATCGACTGGCGCCTCGCCTGACCGGCCGCCCGTGGTAGGGAACGTTGCCTCCCGGCGGCGAGGCACGGCGACCCCGTGCACGGACCGGGGTGTCGTGGGGCACGATCGGCCCATGACCTCCCCCACGGTGCAGCGCAGCCCCTTCGGCCGGACCCGGCGCGGCGAGCCGGTCGAGCGGTGGGAGCTGCGACTCCCCTCCGGCGCGTCGGCGGCCGTCCTGACCCGCGGGGCCACGCTGCAGCAGGTCCGCGTCCCCGACGCCGCGGGCGAGATCGGTGACGTCGTCGTCGCACTCCCGGACGTCGCCGCCTACGAGGCCGCCGACGGCTACCCCGGCGCGAGCGTGGGTCGCGTCGCGAACCGGCTCGCGGGCGGACGGTTCACCCTCGACGGCACCCGCTACGACGTCCCGACCAACGACGGCCCGAACGCCCTGCACGGCGGAGTCGAGGGTTTCGACCAGCGCGTCTGGACCGCGGAGGAGACCGAGGTCGACGGGGTTCCGGCGGTGCGGTTCTCCCTGACGAGCCCCGACGGCGACATGGGGTTCCCCGGCACGCTCGAGGTGTCCTGCACGTACTCCCTGCGTCAGGACGGGGACGCGGTCACCCTGCGCCTGGACCACCACGCCACCACCGACGCGCCGACGCCGGTGAACCTCACGAACCACGCCTACTTCGCCCTCGACGGCGCCGGCTCCGTGGAGGACCACGTCGCGCAGGTGGCGGCCACCCGCTACCTGCCCGTGGACGCGAACCTCATCCCGACCGGCGAGCTGGCCCCGACCGCGGGCACGCCGTTCGACTTCTCCTCCCCCACCCGCATCGGCGAGCACCTGCGCGACGCCGACGAGCAGCTCCTGCGCGCGGGGGGCTACGACCACTGCCTCGTCCTGGACGAGCCAGGCTCGTTCCGCGAGGTCGCCTCGGTGCGCGGGCCGCGGTCGGGCCGCACCGTGCGGGTCCGCACCGACCTGCCGGGGCTGCAGTTCTACTCGGGGAACTTCCTCACCGGCGCGTGGCGCACGCTCGAGGGCCGGCCCGTCCGGCAGGGCGACGCGCTGTGCCTGGAGACGCAACTGCTGCCGGACGCGGTGAACCAGCCCGCGCTGGCGGAACTGGGCGACCCGGTGCTGCGTCCGGGGGCGGAGTTCGCCACGACGACGGAGTACGTGTTCTCCGCCTGACCTGCCCGAGGAACGCGAACGCCCGCCCCGGGAGACCGGGGCGGGCGTCGGCGGGCGGGCGCGTCAGTTGATGTGCTTGCCGCCGTCGACCTGGTAGCTGGCGCCGGTGACGAACCCGGCCTCCTCGGACAGCAGGAACGCCACCATGGCGGCGATGTCGGCCGGCGTCCCGACGCGGCCGACGGGGATGCCCGCGGACATCGCGGCCTTGCGCTCGTCGGTCAGCGTGCCGCCCATGATGTCGGTGTCGATGGGGCCGGGCAGGATCGCGTTGGCGGTGATGCCGTGCGGCCCGAGTTCGCGGGCCGCGCCGCGGGTCAGCCCGAGGACCGCGGCCTTGGCCGCGGCGTAGGAGCTCTTGGAGAACGTCCCGCCCCCGTCGACCGCGGTGATCGAGGACGTGTTGACGATGCGCCCCACCCCGACCTCCATCATCCGGCGGGCCGCGGCCTGGATCATCAGCAGCGACCCGGTGGCGTTGACGGCCATCGTCCGGTTCCAGCCCTCGAGCGTGAGCTCCATGAGCGGCGTGGGGTCGGCGATGCCGGCGAGGTTGACGAGGCCGACGACCGGCGGCAGCGAGGCGTCGAACTGCGTGAACGCGTCCGCGACGGAGTCGGGCGAGGCGATGTCGGTGACGACGCCGTGGACCTGCGCGCCGGCGTCGGTCAGTTCACGGGTGATCTCCTCGACGCCGGTCGCGGAGATGTCGACGAGGCCGAGGCTCCAGCCGTCCTGCGCGAGGCGGCGGGCCACGACGCGGCCGATGCCGCGGGGGGCGCCGACGCCGGTGACGACGGCCGTGCGGCGGGTGGGGAACTCCATGGTGGTCTCCTGGGGTCGGGCTCGGGGTCGGGGTCGGATCAGCGGACGGCGTCGGCCGTGGTCGCGGGGGCGTCGGCGGGGGCGGTGCGCAGGAACCTCGTGCCCAGCAGGAACAGTGCCCCCAGGACGGCCATCCCCGCCAGGGCGAACAGGCCCGCGGTGGTGGAGTCGAACGTCTCCTCGGCCCAGACGCGGATGTTCGGGGCGATGAACCCGCCGAGGTTCCCGAGGCCGTTGATGAGACCGAACCCGGCCGCCAGCGCGGCCCCGCTGAGGTAGCGGGTGGGCAGGGTCCAGAACAGCGGCTGGCACGTGACGAAACCGACGGCCGCGACGCACAGGGCGACGATCGCGACGACGGCGTTCTCCGCGACGGCCGAGACGGCGATGCCGATGCCGGACAGGACGAGCAGCGCGGCACCGATCTCGCGGTGCTTGCCGCTGCGGTCGGCGAACCGGGGCAGGACGGCGATGGTGACGAACGCGCACGCCCACGGGATGGACGTGAGCAGCCCGACCTGGAACCCGACGTCGCGGCCGGTGATGCTCGCGACCTGCGTCGGCAGGAAGAACGTCAGGCCGTAGACCGCGGCCTGGATGCACAGGCAGATCAGGCAGAAGTACAGGACGCGGGGGTTCAGCAGCGCCTTGGCCCAGCCCTGGTGCCCGCCCACGGCGGCGCGGTCGGCGTTGTCGGCCTCGAGCCGCGCGAGCAGGGCGTCGCGCTCGGCGGCCGGCATCCAGGCGGCCTTCTCGGGCCGGTCGGTCAGGTAGAACACCGCGACGATCCCGACGAGGACCGCGATGACGCCCTCGACCATGAACAGCCACTGGTACCCGGCCAGGCCCGCGACCCCGTCGAGTTCGAGGAGCCCGCCCGAGAGCGGGCCGCCGACGATGTTGGCCAGCGGCAGGCCCATCTGGAACAGGCCGGTCGCGAACGCGCGCCGGTCCTCGGGGAACCAGTACGTGAGGTACAGCAGGACGCCGGGGAAGAACCCGGCCTCGGCGACACCGAGGAGGAACCGCAGGACGTAGAACATCGTCTCGCCCTGCACGAACATGAACGCGGTCGCGATGATGCCCCAGGTCACCATGATCCGGGCCATCCACCAGCGCGCGCCGACCTTGTGCATGATGAGGTTGCTGGGCACTTCGAAGACGGCGTAACCGACGAAGAACAGGCCCGCGCCGAGGGCGTACGCGGCGGCGGACAGGCCGATGTCGGCCTCGAGCTCCTCCTTGGCGAACCCGACGTTGCTGCGGTCGAGGAACGCGATCACGTACATCAACAGCAGGAACGGGATGAGCCGCTTGACCGAGCGGCGGACGGCGGAGTCGACCAGCACGGTCTGCTCCGGGGTGACGGGTGCGGTCACTACCTGCTCCTGATGACGTCTTCGTTCACAGAGGGTCCTGTCGGACGGTCCTCACCGTCCGCCGGAAGGAAACATCCAATAGGATCTAGGTGTCAACCCGACGTCGTGTCGTAGCACTGGTCGTGACCCTAGGAGTCGTGCGCCCCGCGGTGGCCGACGGCGGCGCTGTCGGCGAGGGCCCGCGAGCGCACGGCCTCGAGGTGTTCGCGCATGAGGTCCGCCGCGGCGTCACCGTCCCGCGCTCGCAGGGCTCGCAGCAGCGCCCCGTGCTCCTCGATCGCCGTCTCGGCGTCGGTCACGCCGTCCCCCACCAGCCGCAGCCGGAACCGCTGCACCTGCCCGTTGAGGGCCTCGAAGGCGTCGGCGAGGAACGTGTTGCCGCCCGCGCGGTTCAGCAGCCGGTGGAACTCGTTGTCGGCCCGGTGGTAGTCCTGGTAGTCCGCGAAGGACGGCCCCTTGGGGGCTGCCTCCATGCGCCGCACCGTGTCCTGGAGGCGGTCGAGCAGGGCGTCGTCTACGCGCGCCGCCGCGGCGGCCGCGTTGTGGCACTCCAGGAGCAGCCGCGCGTCCATGAGCTCCTCGACCTCGGCCGGCGTGAGCAGCCCCGCGACCCGGTACCCGCGCATCGCGACGCGCTCGACCAGCCCCGTCCGCTCGATGCGGGCCATCGCCTCGCGCACGGGGGTCGGCGAGACGCCCAGCTCGCGGGCCAGGCCGTCGATGCTCAGGGGTTCCCCCGGCCCGGCGTGGCCGTCCATGAGCCAGGCGAGCAGCGAGGAGTGCACCGAGTCGGCCAGCGATTCCCGGGCAGGGGCGGTCGGCGGGACGGTGCGGGGGGCCACCGCCGGATCGTAACGGCCCGCTCCGCGGGGGCTCAGAAGGAGGACAGCAGGTCCGCCACGACCGGCCGACGGTCGTCGGCGAGCGCCACGAGGTGCAGGGCCAGCGGCGGGAGGTCGTGCAGCGGGACGAAGACGATGTCGTCGGACCGGTGCGCGGCCGCCACGGTCGCGGACGTGATCGCCATGGCGCGGCCCGTCGCCACGACGGCGAGCATCTCCTCCACCGTCGTCGCGGGAGGGCCCACCACCACCGGGGACGCCCCGGACGGGCGCGGGTCGACGAGCCAGACGTCCCGGTCGCTGCCGGCGTCGACGATGGGTTCGTCGTCGAGGTCGGCGATGGACAGCGCCTCGACCCCCGTGAGCCGGTGCCCGCGGGCGAAGACCGCCACCCGGTCGACGTCGCTGACGTGCGCGGTGCGCAGGCGAGGGTCGGGGTCCTGGCCCGGGGCGAGGTGGAGGAAGACGACGTCGACGCTGCCGTCGGACAGGTCGTGCACCTCCCGGCCCCACGGGACGTGCCGCAGCACGACGTCCAGCTGCGGGCTCTCCTGCGCGGCCTCGACCAGCCGGGTCGAGACCCAGCGCGGCGTCGACGTGCCGATGCCGACGGTGAGGCGTTCGCGCTCCCCCGCCTCGGCGATGCGGCGGGCCCGCGCCAGGGCCCGGTCCAGGACCTCGGTGACGTGGGCGGCGTCGGCCAGCAGCGCCTGGCCGCTGGGCGTCAGCGCCGATCCCTCGCGGGCCACGCCCCGGGCGTCGCGGACGACGAGGCGCCCGCCGACGAGGGCTTCCATCCGGGCGATCGCCTGGCTCAGGGCCGGCTGGGAGACCTGCAGCGACGCCGCCGCCGTGGTGAAGCTGCGCTCGCGGGCGACGGCCATGAGGTAGCGCAACGACCTCGCGTCGAGTTCGCCCGACCCCCGTCCCGCCCGCGCATCCACGGCCCTGATCTTCGCAGAACAACCGCTTGTGCGACACGGTGCCCCCTGCCCGCATACGTTGGCGAGGTGCCGTCCACCCGGTCGCTGACCGCGCTGCCCAAGGTCCACGTCCACGCGCACCTCGACGGTTCCTACCCCCGGGACGCGGTGCTCGCGCTGGCCCGGCGGCGCGGGGTCGACCTCGACCCCGAGCGCGACCTGCCGGAACGCACCGGCGCACCGGGCGGTCCCGGCGGCTGGCGCGACGTGTGGGAGTTCTTCGAGGCCTACGGTCGCGTCCCGGCCCTCGTCGCCGACCTCGACGACCTCGCCGAACTGTGCGGGGCCCTCGTCGCGCAGGAGGCCGCCGAGGGCGTCGTCTACCTCGAACCCGCCGTCGAACCGCAGTTGTACGCGCCCCGGCTGGGCAGCCTGCGCGACGTCACCCGCGTCGTGCTGGAGGCCTTCGCCGACGCTGCGACGCGGCACGGCGTGGAGGTCGGGGCGCTGCTCACGGTGAACACCGACCAGGACGAACCCATCGCCGGCGACCTCACCGACGTCGCCGTGGAGTTCGCCGGTGCGGGCGTGACCGCCTTCGGCACCGCGGGTTTCGAGGAACCCTCGGGCCTGCACCGCTTCGCCGCCCACGCCGGCCGGGCCCGCGCCGCGGGGTTGCCCGTCGTGGCCCACGCCGGGCAGACCGGCGGCTGGGAGTGCGTCGCGGAGGCGGTGGACGTCCTGGGCGCCACCCGGATCTCCCACGGGGTGCGGTCGGTCGAGAACCCGGAGTTCGTCCGCCGGCTCGTCGAGTCGGGCATCGTCCTGGACGTCGCCCCCGTCTCGAACGTCGCGCTGGGGATCGTGCCGGACCTCGCTGCGCACCCGGCGCCCGTCCTGCACCGCGCGGGCGTGGGGGTGACCCTGAACGCCGACGACCAGCTCTGGTTCGGCCGCAGCGTCACCGACCAGTACGCCGTGGCGCGCGACGTCTGGGGGTTCTCCGACGCCGACCTCGCGGCGCTGGCCGGCCACGGGTTGCGGGTGGAGGGGATGAGCGCGCGGACCCGGCAGGTGTTCGGGGCCGGGCTCGCGGCGTGGCTGGACGACGCGTGAGCCTGCTGCTGTCCGCGTTCGAGATCAACGGCCCGAACCTCACGAGCCAGGGGTTGTGGGCCCACCCCGAGCAGGACACCGTCCGCTACACCGACCTCGACCACTGGCTCGACCTCGCCCGGACGCTGGAGGAGGGCGGGTTCGACCTGCTGTTCCTCGCCGACTCCCCCGGGTACCCGGTGCTCGGCGGGACGACGCCCGACGTGACGTTCGAGCAGGCCGTGGAGATGCCCACGAACGACCCGCTGCTGCTCGTGCCCGCGATGGCCGCGGTGACCCGGCGGCTGGGTTTCGCGGTGACGGCCTCGACGACGTTCGAGGGCCCGTACTCGAACGCCCGGCGGTTCGCGACGCTGGACCACCTGACCCGCGGCCGCATCGGGTGGAACGTCGTGACGACGTCGTCGGCCGTCGTGAGCGACCTGCACGGGACCGCGCCGCTGCCGGCCCACGACATCCGCTACGACGTGGCCGACGAGCACCTCGAGCTGAGCTACCGGCTGCTGGAGGGCGGCTGGGAGGACGGCGCCGTCGTCGGCGACAAGCAGGCCCGGCGCTACGCCGACCCGCGCCGCGTCCACGAGGTGCACCACGACGGCCGCTGGTTCTCCAGCCACGGCTACTTCAAGGTCGAGCCGTCACCGCAGCGCACGCCCGTCCTGTTCCAGGCCGGCGCCAGCGAGCGGGGCCGGGAGTTCGCCGCCACCCACGCCGAGGTGGTCTTCGTCCAGGGCCGCGACGCGGCGGGGGTGCGCCGGCAGGTCCAGGACGTCCACGCGCGGGCCGAGCGCCACGGCCGGCCCCGGGGGTCGGTGCGCACCCTGGCCGGGCTCACGGTCGTGCTGGGACGCGACCGCGCGCACGCCCGGGACCGGCTCGAGCGGTACCTGTCGTGGGTCCACGACGACGCCGCCCGGGCCTACTTCGCGTCCATGACGGGCGTGGACCTGCGGGCGCTGGACCAGCGCGCCGACCTCGGGACCGTCAGCACCGAGGGCGGCCGGACCCAGGTCGAGCGCTACCGCGGGGAGACCGTGGCCCGGGCCACGGCGGACTTCCTGCGCTTCGGGATGCGCGAGTTCGTGCTCACGGGTTCGGTCACCGAGGTCGCCGACGACGTCGAACGGCTCGTCGAGGAGACCGGGGTCGACGGGTTCAACGTCACGCCGTTCCTCGTGCCGGGCTCCTACGTCGAGTTCTGCGCCGAGCTGGTGCCGGAGCTGCGGCGCCGGGGTCTCGTGGACCAGCCCCGCGCGCGTGAGGAAAGCCTTACGCTGCGTGAGGTGATCTTCGGTGCGGGCCGCACGAGGCTGCCCGCCGACCACCCGGCGGCACGGTTCCGCCGGTCGTCCCGAGAGGCTGGGTGAGCGGACCGGTGGTCCTGCACGGGAGCACGAGCGGCGGGCGGTCGCGGTGAGCGAGGTGCCCGCGACCCCGCAGACCCGCGTCGGCGGCGTCGACGTCGAGCTCAACGGCGTGAACGCCGTGGGCGAGGACGAGCGGCACGGCCGGCCCCGGGACCTGTTCTGGCCCTGGTTCGCCGCGAACGTCTCCGTCCTGGCCGTCAGCTACGGCTCCTTCGTCCTCGGCTTCGGCATCTCGTTCTGGCAGGCGACGCTCGTCTCGGTGGCCGGGGTGTTCCTGTCCTACGTCGTCGTCGGGCTCGTCGCGATCGCCGGCAAGCGCGGATCGGCGCCCACGATGACGTTGTCCCGCGCGGCCTTCGGGGTGCACGGCAACCGGCTACCCTCCCTCGTGTCCTGGCTGCTGACGCTGGGCTGGGAGACCTCGCTGGCCGCCGTCGCCGTCCTGGCGACCGCGACCGTCCTGGACCGCCTCGGTGCCGGCGGTGGGACGGGCACCAAGCTCGTCGCGCTCGTCGTCGTCGTCGGGCTCATCGTCCTCGGCGGCACGCTGGGGTTCCGCGTCATCATGCGGATGCAGCGCTGGATCACGGTCGTGACCGCCGTCCTGACGGTGGCCTACATCGCCTTCGCGGCCCCCTCGATCGACCTCGACACGGTGCTGGCCCTACCCGCCGGGGACGCCGCCGCCGTCGTCGGCGCGTTCACCATGGTCATGACGGGGTTCGGCCTGGGCTGGGCCAACGCCGCGGCCGACTACTCCCGCTACCTGCCGCGCGACGCCTCCAGCCGCGGCGTCGTGTTCTGGACCACGCTGGGCTCCTCCCTCGGCCCGGCCGTCCTGCTGGTCTTCGGCGCGCTCATCGTCGGCTCGCAGCCCGGGCTGAACGACAGCGTGGCCAAGGACCCGGTCGGGGCGCTCACGGGCATCCTGCCGACCTGGTTCCTCGTGCCGTTCGTGGTCGTCGCGGTCCTCGGCCTCGTCGGCGGGGCCGTCATGGACATCTACTCCTCGGGCCTGGCGCTGCTCAACGTCGGCCTGCGCGTGCCGCGGCCGGTCGCCGTCCTCGTCGACGGCGCGCTCATGGTCGCCGGCGCCGTCTACATCGCCTTCTTCTCGGCCGACTTCCTCGTCCCGTTCCAGGGGTTCCTCATCACCCTGGGCGTGCCGATCGCGGCGTGGGCGGGGATCTTCCTCGCCGACCTCGCCACCCGGCGGACCGGGTACGCCGAGGACGAGCTGCTCGACGCCCGCGGGCGGTACGGCGCGGTGCGGCCCCTGGCCCTCGGGACGATGCTCGTGGCGACCGTCGTGGGCTGGGGCCTGGTCACCAACAGCGGCGCGAGCTGGCTGGCGTGGCAGGGCTACCTGCTCGGGCCGATCGGCGGCCGCGAGGGCGAGTGGGCCTACGCCAACATCGGCGTCCTGCTCGCGCTCGTCCTCGGGTTCGTCTCCGTCGCCGCGTTCGGCCGCGGTGAGGTGCGGCGGCAGGAGCGCCGCTGACCGCCGCCGGACGACGAGTCCCCACCACCCCGACGGGCGTCAGGCGCGCTGGACGGTGACCTTCGGCGGCGTCTGCAACGTCTGGGCGATGACGCAGTAGCGCTCGGCCAGCGTGATCATCTTCTGCTCCGTGGCCTCGTCGGCGTCGGAGGTGAAGTCGAACGTGATCGTCACGTCCGTGATGCCGACGGGGACCTCGCGGGAGACGCCGAGGGTGCCGCGGGCGTCCCAGTGCGCCTCGGCCGTCACCGACGCGTTCCGCAGCTCCACGCCCATGGCGGTCGCGACGCTGCGCAGCGTCACACCGGCGCACGCGGCGACGGCCTCGCAGAGCATGTCGGCCGAGCAGGCCTCGGTGCCGTCACCCCCGGCGGCGGGGTGCAGCCCCGCGCGGGTCGTCCCGGCGAACCCGTCGACCGAGACCCCGATGGACTGCCCGTCGAGCACCGCGACGGCCTTGGCCGGCACCAGCGCCTTCGCCGGATCCTCCCGGTAGGAGTCCTTCAACGGCTTCTGCAGGGCCCTCAGTTCGGTCGAATCCACCGGCGAAGCTTAGGCCCGGAGGTGGTCCGACCCGCAACCTCCCCGCTCCTCGCGCGGACGGCCCGCCACACTGGGCGGCGTGAAGTGGACCACCGCCCTGAAGACCCTCGAGGACGTCGCCGACCGCTGCGCGCACGTGCACCGCCAGCCCGCGGGCATCGTGACCCTGCGGGTGGGCGAGGCGTGGGTGTTCGGCCCCCTGCTCGGCCCGCGCCGCGACGACCTGCCCGACGACGCCGTCCGGGTGGCCCTCGTGACGAACGCGGCGGAGGCCGACTGCGCGGCCGGCACCCGACCGCCCGCGGCAGGCCACTGGCTCGCCGCGTCGGGGCTGGAGACGAAACCCGTGGTCCTGTGGTTCCGGTCGGGCGAGGCGCCCGTGTGGAACCACGTCGTCGAGCGGCCCGTGCGGTTCTGGACGGCGCAGGACGGCCTCGACCACGACGTCCTCGTGCAGCTGCGCGCCGGGGACGGGGAGTCGTTGCGACCGGCGGCCCCCTCCCCCGCCGACCTCGTCGAGCGACTCGGGAGGGAACTGCACGTGAGCCGGGAGGCGTTGCGCCGCAGCGCGGTCGAGTACGACGACAAGCGGTGGGCGCCCGGGTCGCCGAAGAAGCGCGGCGACGCGCTGGCCGACGCGGCCCTGGGGTTCCTCGCCGTCCAGGACGCCCTGGACCCCGTGGACACCGCCGGGGATACCCTCCCCGGATGAGCGAGGAGAAGCTGAGCTACCGCCTGCTGACCGGCCCCGACGACCGCTCGTTCTGCGAGAAGGTCAGCGCCGCCCTCGCCGACGGGTACGTGCTGTTCGGCAGCCCCTCGGTCACCACGACCGAGGGTCGGACGGTCGCCGCGCAGGCCGTGGTCCTCCCCCACGTCCTCGCCCAGGTGAGGCCAGAGGGCTGACGCTCGCGGGGCCGGACCACGGCGCGGCCGGTGCTAGGGTCTGGACAGGTCATGAGTGACAGCGACAAGCCCTGGCTCGCTGTCCGGCAACCCTCCTCCGCGGTGGGGTGCCCCAGGTGAGGACCTGGCCGGACGACCCCGTCCGGCAAGCGCGGATCAACGGACCCCGTCGATCACGGAGTGCTGCGAGCCGCGCGCCCGCCGAACGACTCCCGGAGTGATCGCGTGTCCAACGCCCCCGCCCTGCCCGACAAGCCCAAGCGCCGTGGCCTCCTCGTCGGCGTCGTCGCCGCGGTCGTCGTGGTCGTCGTGGTCGTCGCCCTCGTCCTGGGCAACCGAGACGACACCACGACCACCGCGGCCGCCGGCGGCGGCGAGGCGAAGACCGTCAAGATCGGTGTCGCCGACGCGTCGCTGAAGTACTGGACGACGTACAAGGAGCTCGCGAAGTCGCAGCTGAACGTCGACGTCGAACTGGTCAACTTCTCCGACTACAGCCAGCCGAACCCGGCGCTGTCGCAGGACCAGCTGGACCTCAACCAGTTCCAGCACATCCAGTACCTCGCGAACTACAACGTCACCTCCGGTGACGACCTGCAGCCCATCGGGGCGACGGCCGTGTACCCGCTGCCGCTGTACTCGCTCACCGCGAAGTCCACCGGTGAACTGCCCGCCGACGCGAAGGTCGCCATCCCGAACGACGCGATCAACGAGGCGCGCGGCCTGCTCGTGCTGCAGAGCGCCGGCCTGGTGACGCTGAAGAACGGCGGGACCGCGTTCTCCAAGGTCAGCGACATCGAGTCGGCCAAGGTCGAGGTGACGACCGTCGCCGCCGACCAGACCGCCTCGGCCCTGCAGTCCGGTTCCGTGGTCGCCGCGATCGTCAACAACAACTACGCCACCAAGGCCAAGCTGCCGACGAGCGACATCATCGTCAAGGACGACCCCAGCGACCCCGCCGCGGCCCCCTACGTCAACATCTTCACCTCCCGCAAGGCGGACACGGGCAACGAGACGTACCTCAAGCTCGCGCAGCTGTGGCACGACCCGGCCGTGCAGGAGGTGTTCCTGGAGGAGAACCCGGGCGCGGTCGTCCAGGACACCTCCGCGGCGGACCTGCAGAAGGAACTGACCGAGGTCGAGGCCGACGCGAAGGCCGCCTCGGGCAAGTGAGCACGCTCATCTCGCTGACGGACGTCAGCAAGACCTTCGACCGTCGTGGCGGCAGCACCGTCACGGCGGTCGACGGCGTCTCCCTCGACGTCGCCGAGGGCGAGGTCCTCGCCGTCATCGGGTACTCCGGCGCCGGGAAGTCCACCCTGGTCCGGCTCATCAACGCGCTCGAGAAGCCGACGTCGGGCAGCGTCCGCGTCGCCGGCCAGGACCTGACGACGCTGTCGGAGGGGGAACTGCGCTCGGCGCGTTCCCGCATCGGCATGATCTTCCAGCAGTTCAACCTGTTCCGGTCCCGGACCGTCGCCGGGAACGTCGCGTACCCGCTGAAGGTCGCGGGAGTCGCGAAGGCCGAGCGCGACCGGCGCACCGCCGAACTGCTCGACTTCGTCGGCCTGCTCGACCGCGCGCACGCCTACCCCGAGCAGTTGTCGGGCGGGCAGAAGCAGCGGGTCGGCATCGCCCGCGCCCTCGCGACGAACCCGCCGCTGCTGCTGTGCGACGAGGCGACGAGCGCGCTGGACCCCGAGACGACGACCGAGGTGCTGTCGCTGCTGCGACGCGTCAACACCGAACTCGGCGTCACCATCGTCGTCATCACCCACGAGATGGAGGCCGTCCGGCAGATCGCCGACCGCGTCGCCGTGATGGAACAGGGCCGGGTCGTCGAGGTCGGGGACGTCTACGACGTCTTCTCGTACCCGAAGACCCCTGCGGCGCAGCGCTTCGTGCGCAGCGCGACGCACGACCGCCCCTCGGCCGACACGGTCGCGCGGTTGCGGTCCCACCACCCGGGCCGCCTCGTGAGCGTCCGCATCACCGACGAGCCCGGCCTGCAGCAGCGCATCGACTCCGCCTTCCGGCAGCAGGGGGTCACCGCCGAACTCGTGTACGGCGGGGTCTCGGAGATCCGCGAGCGCCGGGTGGGTTCGCTCACCTACGAACTGACCGGTGCCCCCGGATCCGTCGAGGCGGCGCTCTCGGCGTTGCAGTCGGCCGGCATCCACACGGACGAGGAGGCCTGAGCGTGGACTTCAGCGGATTCCTCGAAACGATCGACGTCTTCAAGACCGCGATCTGGCAGACCCTGCTCATGTCGGTCGTCTCGCTCATCGCCTCCGGCGTGATCGGGCTCGTCCTCGGCACGGCGCTGTACGCCACCCGGCCGGGGAACCTGTACGGCAACCGGTTCGTGTTCGGGGTGATCGGGTTCGTCGTGAACCTCGTCCGCCCGATCCCGTTCGTCATCTTCCTCGCGGCGATCACCCCCCTGCAGATCGCCGCCGTGGGGACGACGATCGGCACCTCGGCGGTCACGTTCGCCATCTCGCTGGCGGCGGCGTTCGCCGTGGCCCGGATCGTCGAACAGAGCCTCGTCGGTGTCGACCCCGGTGTCGTGGAGGCCGCCCGCGCCGTCGGCGCGTCCCGGATGTCCATCCTCGTCGGCGTCGTCATCCCCGAGGGGCTCGGGCCGCTCATCCTCGGCTACACGTTCATCTTCATCGGGATCGTGGACATGACGGCGCAGGCCGGTCTGGTCGGCGGCGGTGGGCTCGGGGACTACGCCATCAGCTACGGCAAGCAGCAGTACGACTACGGGATCATCTACGTCGCCGTGGCCGCCATCATCGTCATCGTGCAGGTGGGCCAGGTCGTCGGCAACCGCCTCGCGCGCGGGGTCATGCGGCGCTGACCCAGCACCGGCTCACGGCGCCGGGTCCGGCCGACCGGCCGGGCCCGGCGCCGTCGTCGTGCGGGGCCCCTTCCCCGCCGCCCGGCCCGCCGGGCGATCCGACGGCGCGTCCTGGGCCGCCGCCCGCGGGGCGGGCTCCGGACCGGCAGGGTGGGGTTCGACGGGCTTCGCGGGCACGGGCTTCGGAGGCACTGGCTCCGGGTTCGCCGACGTCTGCGGAACCGGTTTCCTCGCGGCCGGGTCCTCCGCAGCCGGTTTCTGCGGAGCCGGTTTCTGCGGAGCCGGCTTCTGCGGAGCCGGCTTCTGCGGAGCCGACTCCCGAGGAGCCGGTGCCCGCCCGATCGGACCCGGCTGCCCCGTGCTCGGGGTCGAGGGTTCCGAGGGCTCGCCCGTGGTGCCGCCGGTCTCCGGGACCACGACGCCGGTGGGCGTCCCCGTCGCGGCCACGGGGGTCTCGGGGACCGTGGCCGGGGACGTGGCCGGGGACGTGGCCGGGGACGTGGTGACGCTCGCGGCCGGAACGTCCGTGGGCGTCCCCCCGGGGGCGAGCGGCGCCCCCGAGGGCGTCGGCACGCCCGTCGGGACTGCGCGGGACGGGGAGACCGGGGCGGTCGTGGGGACCGGACCCGGCCGCGCACCGGCACCGTCGTCGGTCGACGTGGCGGTCCGCGACCCCACGACCGGTGCCGGAGCCACGGCCTGCGCCCCGCCCGCTCCGACGCCCACCCCCACACCTGCCGCCAGCACCACGCTCAGGACGTGACCGCCGGAGGTCTGCGCGACGGTCGAGGCCGTCGAGAGCGCCTGCGCGGGAACGGCGCCGAGACCGGGGAGCGCGGCGAGCAGGGTGGCGGGGCCGGCCACGAGACGGAGCCGCCCGATGCCCACCGAGAGGAACGCGCGCACGACGTCGGGGTCGAACTGCCCCCCGGCGCAGCGCGTGATCTCCTGGCGGGCCTGCCTGGCCGACAGGGGCTTCTCGTACGAGCGCGCCGAGGTGATGACGTCGTAGGTGTCCGCCACCGCGATGACGCGCGCGGCCAGGGAGACGTCGGTGCCGGCGAGTCCACGCGGGTACCCGCCTCCGTCCCAGCGTTCGTGGTGCTGCTCGACCCCGTCGAGCCAGTCCCCCAGCCAGCCGCGCAACGGTTCGACGAGCCGGCCACCGTGCGCGGGGTGCCCCTGCAGCACGGCCCACTCCTGCTCGCTCGGCCGGCCCGCGCCGTTGATGACCTCCACGGGCACCCCGACCTTGCCGACGTCGTGCAGCAGGGCGGCCCAACTGAGCCGGGCGACGTCGTCCCGGGACAGGCCCAGTTCGCGCCCGATGAGGGCGGCGTACGCCTGGACGCGCTCACCGTGGGCGCGCGTGCGGTCGTCGTGGGCGGCCAGGGCACCGACGAGGCCGAGCACGAGGTGGGCCGGGTCGCCGGCGGGCACCCGGCCGTCCCGCAGGTTCTGGGGGGACCAGGTACGGCGGGCCACGGCGAACCGGCTCGGGACGCGGTCGGGCAGCACGAGGCTCAGGCGCAGCAGCGACGCCAGCGGGAGCAACCTGCGCAGGTGGCGGGCGCAGACCACGAGCACCGCGGAGGAGACGGCGACGACGGCGAGCAGCCAGACGGCGGCCGGGACCCCGAGGTGCCGCGGCGGGACCCAGTGCGCCGCAGCGGCTCCCACCGCGGCGGCGAAGACGACCGGCCCGAGGGCGACGACGGCCCGCACGAGGAGGGCGAGCACCGGACGCGGGCGCCACGTCGCGCCGTCGCCGTCGTAGTTCTGGGTGGGGCCACTGGACACGGCGAGAGCGTCGGCCCACCCACCCGCCGCATTGAGGAGCGAGTCCCGTCATTCACCCGACCGGTCGTGCGCCGGGGACACCACCGCCCTCAGGGACACACCACCCGCCAGACGTCGGCGTGCATCTCGAAGCGCTCCGACGTCTGGTGGTCGGTGACCTCACCGTCGGAGTTCAGCCGGAACGTGCCCGACTCGGCGGTGATCTCGACGACCTTCCCGGCCGCCGTCGTGACGTCCTGGCGTTCGACGTGCACCCCGCGGCGCAGCCCCGCCGCGAACCCGAGCCGGGCCAGCGGACCCGTGGACGTGCTCACCACGACGTCGGCCACCCCGTCGTGCGGGTCGGCGCCGGGCACGAGCGGGGCGCCGCCGCCGATCGTCCCGCCGATGCCGATGCCCACCATGAGGACGGGTTCGGGACCCGGCGCCACGACGTTCCCGTCGACCTCGACGCGCAGCCGGAACCCCCGGCCCGCGCTGATCCCCGCCCACGCGGCCCCCACGGGGTACGCGAGCGCCTTCAGCCCCTTCTTCAGCCGCTGCGCCTTGGCGGTGGCGGACGCGCCGATCCCGGCGTGGACGGTGTTGACGGTGATGCGGTCGTGGGAGTCGACGAGCAGTTCGAGCCCGCGCGGCCGGCCCGTGGTGACGAGCCGGGCGGCGGCGACGGGGTCGAGCGGGAGCCGCAGCGAGCGCGCCAGGTCGTTGCCCGTGCCGAGCGGCACGATGCCCAGGGGGCCGACCTCCCACGTCTGCCGCGCGTCCCACAGCAGTTGCAACGCGGCGTGCAGCGAGCCGTCCCCGCCCATGAGGACGACGCGGCGCCCGTCCGCGCCCAGGAGGGCCTCGCGCAGCTCGTCGAGGCTGCCGGTGCGGCGCAGTTCGACGTCGCCGGCCCGGCCCAGTTCCCCGACGACCGCGTCGACGGCGTCGGCCCTGGCGGATCCGGCCCCCGCGTTGACGAGGGCGAGGAAGCTCTGGTCGTCCTGGTCGCTCACGCGGGGGTCAACGCCCGGCACGCCCACCGGGTGCCGCCCGTGGCGCGGGTCACAGGGGGTTCCAGGTGCCGTCGTGGCCGAGGACCTCGCCCCGGCCGTCCCACCGGTAGACCGACCGGCCGCCGAGGACGACGTGCAGCGCGCGGGACATGACGTCGAGGGGGTCGCCGGACCAGACGACGACGTCCCCGTCGAGGCCGGGGGCCAGCGACCCCACGCGGTCGTCCAGGCCCAGGATGCGCGCGGGGTTGAGGGTCAGGGCGCGCAACGCCTCGTCGGGGTCCATCCCCTCCTTGACCGCGAAGGCCGCCGAGACGGGCAGGTACTGGATCGGCACCACGGGGTGGTCGGTCGTCAGCGCGACCTGCAGCCCGGCGCCGGCGAGCAGGCCCGGCACCGCGAGCGAGCGGTTGCGCAGCTCCGGCTTCGAGCGCGACGTGAGCAGCGGCCCGACGACGGCGGGCAGCCCGCGCTCGCGCAGCAGGTCCAGGACGAGGTGCCCCTCGGTGACGTGGTTGAGGACGAGCCGGTAACCGAACTCGTCGGCGAGGCGGACCGCGGTGGCGATGTCGTCGGCGCGGTGGGCGTGCTGGTGCCACAGCAGCTCCCCGGCCAGCACGCGGGCCAGGACCTCCGCGTCCCGGTCCGTCCCCGTCACCGGGCCCGGCTCCCCGCCGTCGGCCTGCGCACGGTCCCGCTCGAGGGTGAAGCGCTGCGCCGCAGCGAAGGCGTCGCGCAGCGCGGCCGCGACACCCATCCGCGTCCCCGGCCCCTTCCCGCCCGAGGAGTTCTTCTTGGGGTTCTCCCCCAGCGCGCTCTTCACGCCCAGCGGCGCGCGCAGCAGCATCGCGTCGACCGTGGGACCCCAGGTCTTCAGCGCGCTCGTCTGGCCCCCGACGACTCCGGCGGACCCCGGCAGCACGGCGACCGTCGTGACGCCCGCACCGAGGGCGTCGGCGAACCCCCGGTCGGCGGGGTCGACGCCGTCCCACGTCCGCAGCCGGGCGCCGCGGGGTTCGCCCTTCTCGTTGACATCGGCGCCGTGCCACCCCTCGCCCTCGGCGTGCACGCCGAGGTGGGTGTGGGGGTCGACGAAGCCCGGCAGGACCCAGCGGCCGGTGGCGTCGACGACGGGCACGCCCGCGGGCACCGGGACGTCGGGGCCGACGGCGACGATGCGCCCGTCCCGGACGAGGACCGTCCCGCGGACGGAGCCACCGCGCCACCGCGGGTCGAGGGTGCGGACGTCCCCGCCGACGACGGCGACGTCACGCGACCTGGTCCGGTCCTGGGGGGCGCTCACGGCGGTCACTGTCGCAGCCCCGCGGTGGTGGCGCCCGCCGGTGGTCGGCGTCGGGCGGGTCGCTCAGGCGGTGGCGCTGCCGGCGAGCGCGTCCTCCACGGCCCGCAGGGCCTGCCGGACGAGCCACCGCTCGGCGCGGGCGGAGTCCCACCCGCGGTCGTGCACGAGCAGCGCGTAGCCGCGAAAGCCGAAGTAGAACCACAGGACGTCGAGGACCTCGCGGTGGGCCCCGGGGTGGTCGGTCAGGTCGAGGATGCGGCGCACGCAGCGGTCGACGTCGGCCTCGTACACGCGCCGGACCTCCAGCAACCGGGCGGCGACGGCGGGTTCGTGCGGGGCGGTGGCCAGGACGACCTCGATGACGTCGCCCCACTCGTCGCGCACGCGGCCGACCCCGGCGGACAGCTCGGCCAGGACGTCCTCGACGCGCTCGCAGCGGGCGACCCCCTCGAGCGCCTCCCGCACCGCCGGCGTCGTCGACCACTCCTGCACGAGTTCGAACAGCAACCCCTGCTTGCCACCCGTCGTGGCGTAGACCGTGGCCGGGGCGACGCCGGCGACGCGGGCGATCTGCTCGACCGTCGTGGTGAAGTAGCCCTGCTCGGCGAACAGCGTCCGGGCCGCGGCGACGACGGCGCTGCGCTTGGCGCGGGCGACCTCGGCGCGGCGGCCGTCGGGCGGCAGGGGCACGTCCAAGAGGTTACCCGACGCACCGATCCGTTGCGCCGCAGCCGGACCTGACGTGACGTGACGGTTTCGCCGGAGTTGCACTCCGGCGAAGTCGTCGGCGAGGATCGCGCACGGCTGGGTCACAGCCGCCGGGGGGGAGGACGGACGCGTGCGGATCGGGGTCGCGGAGACGGTCGTCCGGGGGCTGCGCGGTCGCGTCCCCGACGAGCGCGTCGTCCACGCCCCCGAAGCCCTCGACGTGGCCTGCCGCGTGCTCAACGCCGCCGTCGGGACCCGCCCCGCCGTCCTCGTGCGCTGCCGGGACGCCGCCGACGTGCAGCTCGCCGTCCGGGCCGCCCGTGACACCGGGCTGCCGCTGTCCGTGCTCGGCCGGGGCCACGACTGGGCCGGGCGCTCCCTCGTCGCCGACGGGCTCGTCCTGGACGTGCGGGACCTGCGCTCGGTCGTGGTCGACCCCGGGACGCGGACCGCGCGGGTGGGCGGCGGGGTGAGCAGCCTCGACGTCGCCGCGGCGAGCGCCGTCCACGGACTCGCCCCCGTCACGGGGTGGCGCGGGGACGCCGGTCTCGTCGGCCTCAGCCTCGGCGGCGGGTACGGGCCGCTGGCCGGACGGGCGGGGCTGGCCGCCGACAACCTGCTCGGCGCGCTCGTCGTGCTCGCCGACGGCACGTGCGTGGACACCGACGAGGACCCGGACCTGCTCTGGGCGTTGCGGGGCGGGGGCGGCAACTTCGGCGTCGTCGTGCAGGCCCGGTTCGCGCTGCACCCCCTGCGGGTGCTGGTCGGCGGGACGACCGTGTACCCGTGGACGCAGGCACCCACCGTGCTCGCGGGCCTGTCGGACCTCCTGGCCGCCGCGCCGGACGAGCTGACCGTGCGCTCCGGGGTGCGCCGGGACCGCACCGGGGAGCCCGTCGTCGTCGTCCAGCCCGTCTGGTCCGGCGACCCCGCGGCCTGGACCTCCCGGCCCGGCCCCGTGCCGGAGCTGGCCGCTCTCGGCACGCCCTCCTGCAGCGACGTCGCACCCGTGACGCTCACGTCCCTGCTCGGCGACGAGGACCGCGCCCTCCCGGCCGCCGGAGCACGTCGGCACGAACTGGTGCGCACCCGCACGCTGGACCGGCTCGACGCCGCCGCGGCGAAGGCGCTGCTGGAGGCCGGGACGGCCCTGACGTCCCCCCACTCGCGCGTGTGGCTGCACCACTTCCACGGCGCCGCCGACCGCGTCGACCCCGCCTCCTCCGCCCTGCCGCTGCGCCGCCCACACCTGGTCGCCGAGATCGTCGCCGGCTGGGAGGAGGCCGGTCGCGGGGCGCTGCACCGGGCATGGGCGGACCGCGCCAGTTCCCGGCTGTCCTGGACGGCGCTGGGCGGTGGGAACGTCAACCTGCTGTGCTGCGAGGAACCCGACCGGATCGCCGACGCCTACGGACCCAACGCCGTGCGGCTGCTCGAGTTGAAGACGCGGTACGACCCCGACGACGTCTTCCGTGCCACCCCTCTGCCCACCCAGGAGCCGGTCGACCCTGTGTGTCGTCTGGAGGTGAGCCAGGAACAGGGTTAGCCTCGGGCCCACGCTGACGAGGAGGTCACGATGGCTGAGCCCGACGTCCCCCGCGGGACCGCGCCCGACCCGTACGAGGAGGTGCGGACCTCCCCGGAGTTCCAGGCACTGCGCCGCCGCTTCCGCCGGTTCGTGCTCCCCCTGGCCGCGCTGTTCCTCGTCTGGTACGCGGTCTACGTGCTGCTGGCCGACTACGCGCACGGGTTCATGAGCACCCGGCTGGGCGACTCGAACATCACCGTCGGCCTGCTGTTCGGCCTCGGGCAGTTCGTGTCCACGTTCGTCATCACGACGGTGTACGTCCGCTGGGCGAACCGCCGGTTCGACCCGGCCGCGCAGGCCCTGCGGGAGCGGGTCGAGAACGCGTCCCTCCAGAGCACCCACGACCGGGAGGCCCGTCCGTGACCGACATCGGCGAACCCCTCGTCAACATCGCCATCTTCGCCGCGTTCGTCGTGGTGACCCTCGCGGTCGTCCTGCGCGCGAGCAGGAACAACAGGACGGCGGCGGACTTCTACGCCGGCGGGCGCTCGTTCACCGGGCCGCAGAACGGTGTCGCCATCGCCGGGGACTACCTCTCGGCGGCGAGCTTCCTCGGGATCGCCGGGGCGATCGCCGTGTACGGGTACGACGGTTTCCTCTACTCCATCGGGTTCCTCGTCGCGTGGCTGGTCGCGCTGCTGCTCGTGGCCGAACTGCTGCGCAACACCGGCCGGTTCACGATGGCCGACGTCCTGAGCTTCCGGCTCAAGGAACGGCCGGTGCGCCTGGCCGCGGCCGTCTCGACGCTGGCGGTGTCGTTCTTCTACCTGCTCGCGCAGATGGCCGGGGCCGGCGGGCTCGTCGCGCTGCTGCTCGGGATCGACTCCGCCGCAGGACAGAACGTCGTCATCGCCGTCGTCGGCGCACTGATGATCCTCTACGTCCTCATCGGCGGGATGAAGGGCACGACGTGGGTGCAGATCATCAAGGCCTGCCTGCTCGTCGCCGGGGCCGGGGCGATGACGGTGTGGGTGCTGGCGCGCTACGGGTTCAACCTCTCCGACCTGCTCGGTGCGGCCGTCGCCGCGCCCGGTTCCGCCGGGGAGGCGCTGCTCGGGCCGGGGGCGCAGTACGGCGCGACCGGGACCTCGCAGCTGAACTTCCTCTCGCTCTCGCTCGCGCTCGTCCTCGGCACGGCCGGTCTGCCGCACGTCCTCATGCGGTTCTACACCGTGCCCACGTCGAAGGAGGCCCGCCGCAGCGTCGTGTGGGCCATCTGGATCATCGGGTTCTTCTACCTGTTCACCCTCGTCCTCGGGTACGGCGCCGGCGCCCTCGTCGGCAAGGAGGCGATCCTCGCCGCCCCCGGCAAGGTGAACTCCGCGGCGCCGCTGCTGGCCTACGAACTCGGCGGGACGATCCTGCTGGGCGTCATCGCGGCCGTCGCGTTCGCGACGATCCTCGCCGTCGTCGCGGGGCTGGCGATCACCGCCAGCGCCTCCTTCGCGCACGACGTCTACGCCTCGGTCATCAAGCGGGGGAAGGTCGAACCCGGCGCCGAGGTCCGGGTCGCCCGGATCACCGTCGTCGTCATCGGCGCCGTCGCGATCGTCGGCGGGATCTTTGCCAACGGCCAGAACGTGGCGTTCCTCGTGGCGCTCGCCTTCGCCGTGGCCGCCAGCGCGAACCTGCCGACGATCCTCTACTCGCTGTTCTGGCCGCGGTTCACGACCCGCGGGGCGCTGTGGAGCATGTACGGCGGGCTGGTCTCCTGCCTCGTCCTCATCGCCTCCTCCCCCGTCGTGTCCGGGAAGGTCGACCCGGCCACGGGGGCCTCGCTGTCCATGATCCGCGACACCTCGGTCGACTTCTCCTGGTTCCCGCTCGAGAACCCGGGTCTGGTGACGATCCCGCTCGCGTTCTTCCTCGGCTGGCTCGGGTCGGTCACCGGCAGGGAGCGCGGGAACGAGCGGCGGGCCGCGGAGATGGAGGTCCGCAGCCTCACCGGCGCGGGGGCGGAGAAGGCGGTGGAGCACTGAGCGGGCGACGGCTACGACGCTGAAACGTCTCAGGGCAACGTGGGGATCGTCACGCATCGTGAACGTGACTACGGAGCGTGTTTGAGGGATGGTTTCGTTCGCCCGAACGGGTGAGCGAAACGCGCCGTCGCGACGGTGCGTGCGTGGTGGTCCGCCCCCCGGGTCCACCCCCACCCGTCCCTCTCGAGCTCTGAGGACCCATGACCCCACGTCTCCCCCGCACCACTCTCCTCCCCCTCGCGGCCGTCGTCGCGCTCGCCCTCCCCTTCACCGCGACCGTCGAGCCGGCGTCCGCTGCGTCCCGGGAAGCGGTCACGATGCCGGCCGGCGGTCCCTTCAGCGCCGGCACCGCCTGGCGGCTCGACGTCCGCGACGCCCCGGTCGCCGACCGCTCCCGCGGCATGGTCGCGAACGTCGCGCGTCAGACGGCCGAACGGTACGGCGGGGTCGCCGCCTTCAACGTCGACCAGTACACGACGAGCTTCTACACCGTCCCGGCCGGCCAGCGGCGCGTCGACGTGAAGTGGACCAACTGCCAGTCCATGTCCTTCACCCCCACCGGCCTGCTCGGCAGCGGCGGGCAGTTCTCGGACGTCCCGGTGCCGGCGGACGCGGTCCCGGCCGCCGGGAACGACGGCCAGCTGACGGTGTACTCCCCGTCCACCGACCAGCTCTGGGAGTTCTGGCAGGCCGAGCGCGTCGGTTCCCACTGGCAGGCCTGCTGGGGCGGGCGCATCGACCACGTCTCCCGCAGTCAGGGACGCTTCTCGGGCACCTTCGGCGCCAGTGCCAGCGGCCTGGCCGTCTCGGGCGGGACCATCGGCATCGACGAGGTGCGCCGCGGGTCCATCGACCACGCGATCGCCCTGTCGCTGCCTGAGATGGGCCGGGGCACGAGCTACCCCGCCTCGCGCGGCGACGGCTGGGTGAAGGGGGGCGACAGCATCCCCACCGGCACGCGGCTGCGGCTGCCGGCCTCGGTCGACGTGGACGCCCTGGGCCTGCACCCGGTGGCGCGCATGGTGGCCGTGGCGGCGCAGAAGTACGGCTTCATCGTCACCGACACCGGCGGTTGCACCTCCGTCGTCGCCGAGAGCCCCGCCGCCGTGGAGGCGAAGACCGGGAAGGACCCCTGGGACCAGCTGCTCGACGGGACCCCCAACTACAGCGTCATGGCCGGGTTCCCCTGGAAGTCGTTGCAGGCGCTGCCGAAGGACTACGGCAAGCCCTGATCCGGCGGGTCAGCCCCTCCGACGCGCCACGACCTCGTCGTACAGCGTGCGGGAGGGGACCCCACCGCGGTCGGCCGTCACCCTGACGGCGTCCTTGAGCCGGTAGCCGGACGAGACGAGCGCGAGGACCTCCTCGACGAGTTCACCCGGCTGCCGGCTCGGAGCACCGGAGGACCCGGCGACCACCAGGCAGACCTCGCCCCGGACCTCCTCCGCGGCGGCCCACGCGGCCAGCTCCCCCAGGGGCCCCCGCACGACCTCCTCGTACGTCTTCGTCAGCTCCCGGCAGACGGCGGCACTGCGGTCGGGCCCGAAGGCGTCCGCCATCGCGGCGAGCGTGGTGGCCGTCCGGTGCGGGGACTCGAAGAAGACGAGCGTGCGCTCGTCGGCGGCCAGCGCCGCGAAGGTGCGGCTGCGCTCCCCCGGCTTGCGCGGCGCGAAGCCCTCGAAGGCGAAGCGGTCGCTCGGCAGCCCCGAGACCGCGAGCGCCGTCAGCACCGCCGACGGCCCGGGGACGACCGTGACCGGGAGCTCGGCGTCCACGCACGCTCGGACGAGCCGGTAGCCGGGGTCGGAGACCGACGGCATGCCGGCGTCGGTCACCAGGGCGACGGTC
Organism: Kineococcus endophyticus; assembly: GCF_040796495.1. NCBI lineage: Bacteria > Bacillati > Actinomycetota > Actinomycetes > Kineosporiales > Kineosporiaceae > Kineococcus > Kineococcus endophyticus. Next base: position 114,192 of record NZ_JBFNQN010000009.1, read on the forward strand.
GCCCCCGAGCGCACGAGGTCCACCAGCTCCGGGGTCCGCTCGACCTCGTTGTGCTCGTGGTAGCTCAGGACCTTGCCCTGCGGGGCGATCCCGAGCGTCGATGCGAGCCGGCGCAGGCGGCGGGTGTCCTCGGCCGCGACGACGTCGGCGGTGGTCAGCAGGTCCACCAGGCGCGTCGTCGCGTCGCCGGCGTTGCCGATGGGCGTCCCCGCGAGCACGAGACGACCCGGGGTCCGCTGCGCATCCACCCGCGCCATCGTGCCGCACGGGGTCGCCCCCGCCCGCCTCAGGTCCGCGGCAGGTAGGGCACGAAGGCGTCGGCGAGGCGCCGCGCCGCGGTCGCGCTGAGGTGGCTGTGGTCGCGGTAGACGAGTGTGTCCCCCAGGACGACGGGGCAGCTCCCCTCGCTGCACAGCCAGCTCGTGGAGTCGGCGTAGGCCGCCCCGAGGTCGGCTGCGGCGCGTTCCACCGCCTCCCGGCGACGCGGGTGGTTGAGCGCACGGGCCTCCTCGACGGCGCAGGCCGAGGCGTCGTCGAGGTGCCGTGCGACGCAGCGCGGCACGTCGTCACCGGGGTAGGGGGTGTCGCCCAGGACGAGGACGGCGCTGCCGCTCGAGCGCAGGTCCTCCACCGTGCTGCGGACACCGCGGTCCCAGGCCGCCACCGCCGCGTCCTCGTCGCCGGTCGCGTCCGAGGAGACGATGCCGGACGTGACGACGAGGTCGGGACGGAGGACGCCCACCTCGGCCACGACGGCGTCCCGCCAGGCGTAGCACTCGTGGTAGTCGCGGCCGAGGCTGGACTGCACGACGTCGAGGTCGTAGACGGGGCACCCCGACTTGGTGAAGCTCAGGACCCGGTACCCCTGCGAACGGCCGACCTCGTCGAGGGCCGGCAGCCACTGGTAGGCGTGGGAGTCGCCGACGAGGACGAGGGTGCGCGAGGCGGTGACGTCGCCGAAGGCGCAGGCCGCCCCCGGCGTCGGCCGCGGTGCGGTCTCCTCGAACCCGACGTGGCAGCTGACGCCGTCGACGGGACTGGCAGACGGCTTGTCCTCCGACGCACCGTCGAGACCGGGGGCGAGGTTGGCCGGGACGGCGCGTGCGACGAGCCCGGCGTTCAGGGTGGCGACGCTCCCGTCACCCGCCAGGACAGGGGCCGCCGCGGCCGGTCCGTCACCACGGGTGGTGGTGGACGTGGCCGAGGCCAGACCCGTGACGGCCAGCAGGAGGACCGAGGCGACGGCGGCCGCAGCCAGGGGGCGCACCCGCCCGCGCAACCGGGGGCTGCGCCGGGACGGGTCCTCCACCAGCACGAGGGTCGCCTGCGCCAGGGCGAGCGTGGCGGCCGCGACGACCAGCCCGACGACGAGGGAGGGCTCGAGGTCCAGGACCGCGGGGACCAGCAGCAGCGCCGGCCAGTGCCAGAGGTACCAGCCGTAGGAGACCCGGCCGATGCGCTGCGCTGCAGGGCGTCCGAGGAGGTGCCGCTCGACCGGGGTGGCCCCGGGACTCCCGGCGAGGATCACCAGCGCCGTCCCGAGCACGGGCAGCAGCGCCGTGGGACCGGGGAAGCGGGTGCCGTCGTCGTAGAGGACCGCGGAGGCCACGACGCAGGCGAGGCCGACGGCCGCGGCCCCGGAGAGGACGAGGCCCACCACCGGCAGGTCCCGGACGGCGCGGACGCGACGGACGAGCGCCGGGCCGGCGAAGGCGACGACGGCGCCCGCCCCCAGTTCCCAGGCGCGAGCGGGCAGCAGGAAGTACGCGTAGGGCTGGGCGACGTCGAGGAGCCAGGCGCTGCAGAGGAAGGAGAGCAGGCTCAGGACGCCGGTGGCGACGGCCGCCACGAGTCGGGGCCGCGCGGTCCCGCGCGCCACCGAGCGTGTCACGCGTGCCCCGAGCCACCACACCAGCAGCAGGACCACCGGCCACAGGGCGTAGAACTGCTCCTCCACGCCGAGCGACCAGTAGTGCTGCAGCACGGACGGTTCCGCGTTGGCCTGGTAGTCCACCCCCTGGAGGGCGAGCCGGACGTTCATGGCGAAGAGGGCCGTCCACCGGGCGTCGGCGAAGGTCGCGCGCGTCTCCACGGGCGGCAGCAGCAGCCAGCTCACCACGACGGTGACCAGCAGCACGAGCAGTGAGAGCGGCAGGAGGCGCCGGACACGACGGCCGTAGAAGGCGGCCAGGGACAGCCGCCCGGTCCGTTCCAGCTCCGACACCAGGTGGGTCGTGATGAGGAAGCCCGAGATGACGAAGAAGACGTCGACGCCGACGAAACCGCCGGTCAGCCCGGGGACGCCTGCGTGGTACAAGACGACCAGGAGCACGGCGACGGCACGCAGGCCCTCGATGTCGGGCCGGAACTTCCGCCCCGCGGCGGCCTCGGGGACGCCGCCCACGGTCACGCCCAGTCCCGACGTCGACGTCGCCTGGGCGGTCCCGCCAGGTCGGCGCACCAGGTCAGCCACGGGCCGGCCCCTGCTGTGCGGGCACCCGGACGCCACTGGACGCGGGCAGCAGGCAACCCCTCAAGACCATCCGCATGGGACGCAGAGTAGCGACTTCTAGACGCCCCGTGGCGCCGTGTGAGCTACCGCACCTCCCCGGGGCCGCCGGGCGTCGCGGCGACACGGCAGGGCGCCGTCGTGTCCCGTCACCTGGCGTCACGGGGGCAGGCGCGCCTGGTGCACACGAGTGCTCTGCGCGGAGGGCGACTGAAGGTCCGGCCCGGGTGTCCCGATGGGTTCAGTGCTGCCCGAACCCTGTCGTCACTGGAGGCCTGCTCATGCTCCGCCGTCTGCCCGTCGCGCTCACGCTCGCCACGTCCGCCGTCGTCGCCCTCTCCGCGAGCGCCGCCACCAGTGCCATCGCCGCCCCCGCCGCATCCGTTACAAGCACCACGGAGAGCGCGGTCCTGGCCCGCACGATGCCGGCCGGCGGGGTGTTCTCGCAGGGCACCGCGTGGCGTCTGGACGTCAGCAAGGCCCCCAAGAACGCCAACTCCGCCGCCATGGTCAAGAACGTGGCGGCGCAGACCGCGGCGCAGTACGGCGGCGTCGCGGCCTTCAACGCCTACCAGTACTCCACGAGCGTGTACACGGTCTCGTCGAGCACCCCCAAGGTGGACGTCAAGTGGAACAACTGCCAGGGCAAGTCGTGGACCCCGGCTGGACTGCTGGGTCCCGGTGGGCAGTTCACGCAGGTGCCGATCCCGGTCGACGCCGTGCCCGCCAAGGGCAGCGACAGCCAGCTGACCATCTACTCCCCCAGCACCGACCAGCTGTGGGAGTTCTGGGTGACCAAGAAGGTCGACGGTGTCTGGAGCGCCTGCTGGGGCGGGCGCATCGACGGGGTCTCCTACAGCCAGGGGTACTTCCAGGACGGATTCGGGGCCAGCGCGAGCGGGCTCGCCGTGGCGGGCGGGACCGTCGGCATCAAGGACGTGCAGTCCGGCGCGATCGACCACGCCCTCGCGCTGCACATCCCCACCCCCGGGACGTGGAAGGAGTTCAGCTACCCCGCGCAGCGCAGTGACGGCTACGACACGTCGGCGGCGCGCGTCCCGGAGGGAACGCGTCTGCGTCTCGACCCGAGCATCGACGTCGACTCCCTCGCCCTGCACCCCGTCGCGAAGATGATCGCCAAGGCGGCGCAGAAGTACGGCTTCATCGTGACCGACAAGGCCGGCTGCACCGCTGTCGTCGCCGAGAGCCCTGCCGCGGCGATCGCGGCGACCGGCGTGGACCCGTGGAAGGCCCTGCTGGGCAGCACCCCCAGCTACTCGGTGATGAAGAACTTCCCCTGGGACAAGCTCCAGGCGCTGCCGAAGGACTACGGCAAGCCGTCTGCGCCCACCGGTGCCGGTGACGGCGCCACGCCCACCCCGACGACCACCGTCGGCCCGATCAGCAAGTACGCCTCGGACACCGCCTACCGCGTGCTGCGCAACGGGTGGGGGCCGGTCGAGAAGGACCGCAGCAACGGCGAGCAGGCCGCCGGGGACGGCAAGGCGCTGAAGGTCGGCGGGACCACCTACGCCAAGGGTTTCGGGGTCCACGCCTCCTCCGAGATCGTCGTGCCGGTCAACGGCGCCAAGACCTTCTCCTCGAAGGTCGGGCTCGACGCCGAGGTCGGGACGCGCGGCAGCGTGCAGTTCCAGGTGTGGAACGGCGGCAAGAAGCTCGCGGACAGCGGACTCGTCCGCGGCGGAGAGGCCGCTCGCACGATCGTGGCCGACGTGAGCGGGGTGTCCGAGATCCGCCTCGTGGTCACCGACGGCGGCAACGGCGTCTCGGGCGACCACGCCGACTGGGCGAACGCGGGCTTCTCGTCCTGAGCTGGAGCGGGTGGGGTCAGGCGGGCGAGGAGGCGGTGTCCCCGTCCCCGGGTGACCGCAGCCGCGGCCAGCGCGCGCCGAGCACGAGGGCTCGCCCCCAGGCCGACCGGCGCGCGAGCAGTTCCACGAGGATCCCCACGGCGATGCCCGCGCACAGGCCGAGCAGCACGTTCACCGTGACGCTCGTGATGCCGAGGCGCTCGAGGACCATCCGCGCGGCGGACGTCCCGAAGACGTGGCAGGTGTAGATGGAGAACGAGAACCCACCGATGACCGCGAGGGGTTTGACGGTCCGCCGCACGAGGAGCAGCGACAGGCAGGCGGTCACCCCGAGGGCGGAACTCAGGAGCGCGTGCCGTTCAGGCAGGCGGTCGACCCAGCCCTGCAGCCCGAACTGCGACCAGACGCCGAGTGCGACGGCGAGCGCGACGACACCGCCGCGCACGGGCAGCGGCGCACTGCGGAAGGAGAAACGCCGCGCCGCGACGCCGGCCAGCACGAAGGGCAGGAGGAACAGGGCGTCGCGCAGTCCGAGGAGGTTCGTCGGCGTGGGCACCACGGCATCGGCGACCACCGCCGCGACCACCGCGGCCACCATCGGCAGACGCCTGTCGAGGAGGCCGAAGCGGTCCGCGAGGCCGAGCAGGACGAAGACCCAGAAGATCGCCTCGAGGAACCAGAAGTGGGCCACGGGCAGGACGTGCCAGAGGTACCAGGGAGTTTGGCCGACGCCGTTCACCCCGCCGTCGGTCGCCTCCCCGGCCGAACCGCGCACGAGGGCGAAGACGGTTCCGACGACCAGCATGGGCACGAGGAGACGGCGGGCCTTGCCCTGGACGAACTGCGGCCAGCCGTCCCGCAGGGGTCGCATGGCGTAGACGTAGCCCGACAGGAAGCTGAACAGGGGCATGCGCACGTACACGACCGAGTCGACCAGGTAGGACCATGGGTTGTCCGGCGGGAGGCGGAGTCCGTCCCCCGGCCCGCCACCACGGACGTGGTAGAGGACGACGAGGAGGCAGGCGAGGCCGCGCAGGGTGTCGACGGACGCGTCGCGCCCCGGCGGGACGACGAGCAGGCGCCCGGTGGCGCGCATCTTCTCGGCAACGGTCACGGGGGCCTCCGGGTCGGGTCGATGTCGACGTCATTCCGGGCACCGTCGCCTCCGGGCGCGAAGCTACACCACCCTGACGGCGCACAACCAGCGCCGAGAGTGACGACGCATCACGGACCGCTTCGCCCGACACGCCGTGAAACACGCTGTTAACGTGCGCCCATGGAGCTCAACGACCAGTTCCTCGTCTCGGCAGGTGCACGGCCGCACCCCGACGGGTGGCTGGTGGCGCAGGCCGGCCGGTGGACCCTCGCGAGCAGCCCCACCCTCCCGGTCACCCCCCTCCTCGACGAGCACGGGGCGACGGCGGGCTGGCTGCTGGGGTGGGTCGTGGCGCCGGACGGGGAGTTCCTGCACCAGCGCCCCACCCTCCCCCTGGGCGAGGTCGTGGCCCCCGACGGTGACGTCGAGGAACGTCTGTACCGCTTCGCGGGTCGCTGGGCGTGCGTGCTGCTGTCGGGCCGCCCGCGGGTCCACCTGGACCCGGCCGGGTCGCTGGCTGCGGTGTACTCCGAGCAGGAGGAAGCGGTCGCGTCCACCACGACGGTCCTCCACCACGGCGACCGCGCACTCGGCGAGCGGTTCGGGCGTCGGACGTTGCCGCCGGGCCAGTTCTTCCCCGCCGGCCTGACCAACGAGCCCAAGGTGCACCGGGTCCTGCCGAACCACCTGCTCGACCTCGAGACCTGGCAGACGCGGCGGCACTGGCCGCCGGCCCCCGTCGAGCGGGTCGACGACCGCGACACCGAGGCGGTGGCCGACCGGCAGCGCGCCATCGCCGACGGCGTGCGGCTCACCATCGAGTCGATCGCCGCGCACCACCGCGTCCTGCTCCCGCTCACGGCCGGTCGCGACAGCCGACTGCTCGCCGCTGCGGCTCACCGCGTGCTGGACCGGTGCACCTTCGTCGTGTTCGCCTACGACGACCAGCGCGCCTCGGACCTGGCCTTCGCGCGCGGGGCCGCGCGCAGGTTCGACCTCGACCTGCGGGTCCTGCCGCCCGAACCCGTCGACGAGCGGGCGGCGCGCACCTACCTCGACCGGGTCGGGTACGACGCCAACGAGGGGAAGGCCGGCGACTTCATGCTCGCCGCCGGACGACTCCCCCTCGACCACGCGTGGCTGACCGGTTTCGCCGCAGAGGTGGGTCGCGGCGAGTACTGGAAGGCGAGCGACCTGCCGCGCAACCCCTCGGCGGACGAACTCGTGCAGCTGGTGCGGTTGCGCCCCGAGCCCGCGTACCGCGACGCGCTGGAGACGTGGCGAGCCGGGACCCCGCACCAGGACGTCGAGGAGCTGCTCGACCTCGCCTACCTCGAGATGCGGGTGGGGTGCTGGGCCAGCCCGCAGCTGTACGGCGCCGCGCCCTTCACCCTGAGCACGATCCCGGTCAACCGACGGGACGTCTTCAGCGCGATGCTGCAGCTGCCGACCGCCCTGCGCGCCGCCCAGCGGACGGCGCCGGCTGCGACGGCTCTGAACTGGCCCGAGCTCGCGCGGCTGCCGTACGGCCGGGCTCCGGGCCTGCGCGGTGCGCCGGACGCCCTGGCCCGCGGAGCCCAGCGGGTGCGCGACGGGGCCGCGCTGGGCACCCGGCTGCGCAGGGCGCTGCGGCGCTGACCGGTGCCCTGGGCTCTCAGCCGGCGGTGGCGCTGGAGCCGCTCGGCGACGGGCTCGGACGGGGTTTGCCCCAGTCCTGCGGCAGGACTTCGAGCTGGTCCCACGGGAACCCCTTGAGCACCTCGTAGGGCGGTACCCCCCGCATGGTCCGCTGCCAGAAGTCCGGGTCGTCCGCCACGGGCTGACCGATCTGGCCGCCGACGTTCACCGCCCCGGCCTGGTCGGTGACGATGAACCCGTACTGCTGGGCGGCGCGGGCGACCATCTCGCCCAGGGGCGTCAGGCCGAGCGAGTCGACGTCCACGTCCGCCGGCAGCCGCAGTCGGATGCCCTCCGGGAGGGCGTGCTCGGCGTCGTTGTGCCCGTCGCTGCGCTGCGCCGGCCAGCTCACGTCGTCCCACTTCGCGGGGGACACGATGGCGAGGCCGAGCGCGTGGTCGATGCGGCCGCGCCGCACGTCGTCGACCCACACCGTGCCGGCCGACATGGCCAGCCCACTGCCGCTGGCTCCGAACCCGTTGCGGAAGTAGCCCCGGCTCTTGGACACGTCGTCGATGCGTCCGCCCCAGCACGCGGCCCACCCCGTGTCGGTCTTCTTGACGCGCCACAGCTCCCACAACTGGTCGGTGCTGGGCGAGTAGATCGTGAGCTGCCCGTCGCTGCCGGGGGACGGGCGGGCGTCCGGGGGGATGGGCACGTCGGTGAACTGGCCGTCCTCGCCGAGCAGCCCGTCGGGGGTCCACGTCTTCTTCTGGCAGTTGTCCCACGTGACGTCCACCGTCGGCTGGCCGGCCGGGACGGTGTACCAGGAGGCCGTGAAGCGGTCCACGTTGAAGGCCGCCACGCCGCCCCAGTGCGCGTCGACCTGCTCGACCAGGCCCCGGACCATGGCTGCGGAGTCACGGTTGACGGGCGCGTCGGTCACCGGGGTGCGCCACACGCTGCGCGGACCGAACGGGTAGTCCGCCGCGACCTGCGGTGTCCCGGTCGGGGGCGCTCCCCCCTCGTCGCGGCTGCCGCGCTGCACCCAGGCGAGCACGGCCAGCACCAGCACCAGGGCCGCGGCGACGAGGACGAGCCATGCGCGTCGGCGTCGGTTCCACCGGGAGGCCGGACGCGGGGCGTCGGGCGCTTGGGCGTCCAGGGCGATCTCCTCGTCTCGGCGGCGGTGAGGGTCCCGGTGGCGGTCGGGCCCGCAGCGGTGGCCGGGTCCCGCCTCGGCACCGAGGGTCTCGTCGTCACGTGACGTGCCGACACTGGGCCGACCGGGCACCGGACGGACCAGCGAGCGCCAGTACACCACGCTCGGTGAAGGTCACCCGCTGGTCGAGGTGGGTGCCCCCGTCCGCGCCGGCTGCGGGCGCTGTGTCACGCAGGGTCGCGACAGCCGGTCCAGGGCCCTTCCGACCGGGTGAAGGCGCCGCCCGATCAGGCGCCGACCTCTTGCAGGGCAGCACGGGACGACCGATGCCTGGTGTGCGGTCCAGACGAACGGGACCGCGTCCCGCAGTCCCGTCGACGCTCCGAGGAGTCCCGATGACCCGCACGCCCCGCCGCCTGGCCGCGGCGATCGCCGCCACGGCCGTCCTGGCCGGAGGCGTCGTCACCGCGACGAGCGCGAGCGCCGCCGACGGCCGCGTCTCCCTCGGCCGTCGCGCGCTGTCGCCCAACGCTGCCCAGAACCTGCTCGCGGACTTCCGCGGTCCCGTGGGTACTCCGTTCGGCGCCACGAGCGCCTGGAAGCAGGACGTCACCGGCGCTCCGCTGCACCAGAACTCGGCGGCGATGGTGGCGAACGTGGCCGACCAGGCCGCGAAGTACTACGGCGGGGTCGCGGCGTTCAACGCCTACCGCTACAGCACGAGCGTCTACACGGTTCCCGCCGGAACCCCCAAGGTGGACGTCCGCTGGCACAACTGCCAGAAGAAGAACTACACCCCTGGCGGCCTGACGGGAGCGGGCGGGCAGTTCACCCAGGTCCCCATCCCGGCGGACGCCGTGCCGGCTCCCGGCACCGACGGCGAACTGACCGTCTACTCCCCCGGGACCGACCAGCTGTGGGAGTTCTGGCAGGCGAAGAAGGTGGACGGCACCTGGCAGGCGTGCTGGGGCGGACGCATCGACAAGGTCTCCAGCGACCCGGGCTACTTCTCGGGCGGCTTCGGCGCCAGTGCCAGCGGGATGGCCATCGTCGGCGGGACCATCGGCATCAAGGAGGCGCAGGCCGGCAGCATCGAGCACGCCCTCGCCCTGGCGATCCCCGCACCGGGCAACTGGAACGAGACCAGCTGGCCCGCTCAGCGCAGCGACGGGTACGACAAGTCCGCCGGACGCGTCCCCGAGGGCACGCGCCTGCGGTTGGACCCCAGCATCGACGTCGACAAGCTCAAGCTGACGCCGATCGCGAAGATGGTCGCCAAGGCCGCCCAGAAGTACGGGTTCATCGTCACCGACAAGGCCGGCTGCGTCGCCGTCACCGCCGAGAGCCCCGCCGCCACCATCGCCGCCACGGGGGTCGACCCGTGGAAGGCCCTGATGCAGGGGAAGCCGGACTACCTGATCATGAAGGACTTCCCCTGGGACAAGTTGCAGGCCCTGCCCAAGGACTACGGCAAGCCCGCCAACCCCAAGCGGTGACCGCGCCGGTCACCGACGATCTGTGACCCTCTGACGTACTCGCGGTAGCCTCCCGCTCGGAACGAAGCACGACCCCGAGCGGGAGGACCCCCGGTGAGCAGATCGTGGTGGCGCGAGTGGCTCGACCTGACCCGCAGCGACCTGCCCCTGAACCGGCCCTCCCGTGAGTCGATCGCCACGATGGCCATCTGGCGCTTCGGGCAGGTCCTGCACGACCGCCCCGGCGCGGCCGCCTTCGCCCTGCGCCGCGTGCACGGCGTGGTCGACCAGCTGTGGACGCGGAACACCATCGGGGCCGAACTGCCGCGCAGCGTCGTCGTCGGTCCCGGGATGAAGCTCCCCCACGCGGGACGGGGCGTCATCGTGCACCCCGACGCCCGCATCGGCGCGAACGTCACGCTCCACCACCGCGTGACGATCGGCGTGCGGAACAACGCGCGACCGCCCCACATCGGAGACGGCGTCTACCTCGGTGCCGGCGCTGCGGTCCTCGGCCCCGTCGACCTCGGGCCCGGCTGCAAGGTGGGGGCCAACGCGGTCGTCGTCAAGGACGTCGAGGCCGGGGCGACGGTCGTCGCCCCTCCGGTGCGGGTCCTGTCCGGGGCGCAGAGCACCCCCTCCCGACCCGCCTGACGACGCGCGCCCGGTCGGGCGTGACGACAGTCACTCGTTGTTGTTCACCCGTGAGCCGACTGTGTACCTTCTCAGCAGCCTCACGACAAGGAGAACCGGTGACCCGTCACGCCCAGCAGGTTAGGTACGACTGGGTCGACACCGCCCGCGGAGCGAGCATCCTGCTCGTCATCACCTACCACGCGGCACTCTTCGCCGCCTCGGTCGGCTTGGAGTCGAACGCCTGGAACGTCGTCAACGGCGCTACGCGGGTGATCCGGATGCCGCTCTTCTTCTTCATCAGCGGCCTCCTCGCGAGCAGCGCACTGGCCCGCCCCTGGATGCCGACCCTTCGGCGCAGGGTGGCAGGCAACCTGTACCTGTACGTCCTGTGGGCCACACTGGCGTTCGTCCTCTTCAGCCTCGTGCCCTACGAACGGCAGGGCGCCCCGCGGGGGGCCTGGCACTGGGTGGAGTCCACCTTCACCCAGCCGCAAAACGGCCTGTGGTACCTCCTGGCCCTGGCTCTCTTCACCCTGGCGGCAAAGGCGCTCAATCGGTTCTCGACCTTGGCGGTGCTCGTGCCGGCCGCGCTGTTGTCCGCGGTGGCCGGGACCGACCTGGTCCCCAGCAGCTTCGTGTGGAACAACTGCCTCGTCCTCTTCGTGTTCTTCCTGGCGGGCAGCAGGCTCAGGTCCCAGACGCTGGGCCGGATTCCCCGCCTTGGGCGACTCTCGATCGCCCTCCCCCTCGCTTCGGTGGTGGGTGTCGTCGCACTCGTCGCGGCAAAGCTCGACGTTCTGGACGTGGCCGGGGTTCGGTTCGCCCTGGGCGCAGCGGCAGTTCTTGCGGGACTGAGTTTCTCAGCGTCGATCGCTTCGAGCCGCTTCGGCCGGTTCCTCGCGACGGTGGGCCGCGACACGCTCGGTGTCTACGTAACCCACGAGATGTTGCTCGCGTTGTTGGTGCTCCCCATGGCGGGCCTCGCCAGCAGCCCTTGGGTCGACGCGGCTCGATGGTTCGCTCCTCCCGTCCTCGTGGTGGTGGGAACTGCCGCCGCCCTGGCCCTGCGCAAGCCGTTGTCCAAGGTGCCAGGTCTTCTGGCCGCGCCGACCTTCCTGACGGGACCTCAGCGTCCCGGCGGAGAGACGGTGGGACGGAAGACGGACCTGCAGCCGGTGCGTTGACGAGGACACCCGCCCCGAAGGCGAGCCGCCCGTCTCGGGTCGTCGATTGCGTGTGCACTGACCTCGACATCGTCTGCCAACACCTGACGACGGTGCCGGCTCTGGATTGATTGCAAGACCGCTGTCCCAGGGGCGGCTCCGGGCATGCTGGTGACGACGCCACGTTCGCAGGAACAGCCGAGACGATCGCGGTCGTCGGAGGTGCGCCACCACTCAGGTCGACCGGTGACGACCGGCATGAGAGCTCGCGTCCGGCACCGACGGCCACCGGGGCGAGCAGGTGGCCAGTCGCTGCGTCCATGGTCATCAGCAGTGCGCGGACGGGTCGGGACCGGACGGTGTGGCAGCCAGATCGGTCGCCACCGGGGACGTGTCGGGCAGTGGATTGTCGGCGGGGTACCCACGAAAGTTCTTGGGCAACAGTTCAAAGGCTGATGCCCCAGCACGGAAACGCGGGCCACCTCGTCCGTCGAGCTCTCGTCGTGCTGGACGGAGCGTTCCGGGTGAGGCTCAACCGTCTGCTCCCGTGGAGCACCCTTCGTCGACTCGGATGGCGTGAGGGGGCCTTGGAGACCCAACCCCCCTACCGCTTCAGCTGCGTCTGAACCGTGCTGGAAGGCGCCGGAGAAGCCTCGACGGCATCAGCGAAACGATCTCGCCGAGCACCCGCCGGCCGAATAAGGCGAGGCACCCAACGTAGAGCCCCGCCCCGACAGCCACTCGGACGAGCAGCCAGAAGACGTCTTGGCGCGGGACGTCCAACGCCCAGGGGATGGCCCAAGCGACTCCGCCCATGACGGCGCTTGCCGCCAGCGGCGGGACGATGTCGAGGAACACGCGTCGAGCTTTCAGCCCGATCGTGGAGCAGGCGATGTGAAAGCCCACGGGTTGCCACAACCAGAATTTCGCGAGCAGTGCGACTGCCACACCAAGAGCACCCCACCGCAACCCGATGACGATGGCGATGACCGTGAGGAGGGTGCTGACGAGCCCCACCCTGAACATCGTCTGGGTACGTCCTTGCGACTGGTAAAGCCAGCCCTCACTGTTGCTGAGGCACTGCGGGAGACCCGCGAGGCAGAGGACCTGGAGCAGCGGGATGGCGAGCAGCCACTGGTCACCCCACAGCAGGGGGACGAGACCGTCCGCGACGGCCGCCATGCCGACGAGAACAGGCATGATGACCGCCGTCATCACCAGGATGACCCGGCGGTAGGCGCCCTGCAGTCGTTCACGATCTCCCTGCATGGCTGCCAGCGCGGGGAACATCACTCGACCTAGCACCTGGCTGATCTGCTGCAAAGGCAGCAACATGAGGGTGTAGGCCCGGTTGTAGTACCCCAAAGCCGTGGCGCCCAAGAGACGTCCGATCAGCAAGTTGTCGCTGTTGCGACCGGCGTAGTTCACGACACTGAAGCCGAGCATGCCGCCGGAGAAGGACCACAGACGCCGAACCGATGGGCGCGAGATGAAGCCCCGCGGCCGCCACCTGACGAGAGTCCAGGTGATGATGGTCCCGGCCAGCCCCTGAACAGCGGGGCCCAGGACCAGGGCGAACGCCCCCATCCCCGACAGTGCGCCGATCAGCGTCGCCGCGTTCGCCAACACCGCGCACGACAGCTCGATCGCGGCGACCTTCTTGAACTGCATCGACCTCTGCAAGAGAGCCGCGTGGCTGACGTTGAGGGCCAGCGCGAACCCCAGCCCGGCCAGCGGGGTGATCCACGTGAGCCTGTCGTCGCCGTAGAAATCGGCGACGAAGGGGCCGAGCGCGGCGAGCACCCCGATGAACACCAGGCCACCGAGCGCGTTGAGCCAGAAGGCCGTGTCGTAGTCGGCCTGCCGTACCTCGCGCTGGTGGACGAGTGCGGCGCTGAGACCCATGTCGAAGAGCAGCACGGTGAAACCGGTGATCACGTAGACGCTCGCCAACAGGCCGAAGTCGGCCGGGGCGAGGATGCGTGCGAGCGCCAGCCCAGCAAGGAACTGCAGGGCCTGTGCGCCTGTCCTGCCCATGGCCGACCACCCAGCGCTGGCGACCACCGTCTTGCGCGATACAGCCACCGACTCGCGGCCGGCCTCCGCGATGGGTGGAGTGGAGACTCCGGCGTCGTCCAGTTCTCCTGCCGCCCCTCGGTGGTCAGGCACAGTCATCCGGACTCCCAATCGTCTGCCGAGCTCGTCAGGGCTCTACTTCGCGTGGTCGTGCTTGCGCAGGCGTCATCGGCTCGACGGCCGGACACGCAAGGTACCTTGCGCGTCTCGGAGCGTGACTCAGGAGCGTAGCCCCTCGCACGGGCGGCCCGCGACGACGAGCACTCGAAGGACGATCCTTCCCAACTAGAGTGACCGACATGATCGCGAGGCTCGAGGACCGCCCATGAGCGCTGGAGCCGTCGCCGGATCCTCCCGCCACCAACGCAGGAGCCAAGAGCCCCTGGCTGAGAAGCTTCTCGGGGGCCCCTCCGAGATCGACGGGGAGTCCTGGAAGCGCGCCTGGCTGCCCCTGTTGGCGGTGACGGCGGTCGCCGGCTTCCTGCGCTTCTTCCAGCTCGGGCGGCCGCACCAGCTCGTCTTCGACGAGACGTACTACGTCAAGCAGGCTTACTCCCTCCTGAAGTACGGCGTGGAGCTGCGCAACGACGGCAGCATCGCCAAGCCGGACGAGCTCTTCACGGCCGGGACGCCGGACGTCTTCGGGACCACGGGCGACTTCGTTGTCCACCCACCGGTCGGCAAGTGGATGATCGCCGTCGGCGAGTGGATCTTCGGGATCGACTCCTCGTTCGGCTGGCGCTTCTCAGCCGCCCTCGTCGGGACGCTGTCGATCCTCCTCATCGGCCGCATCGCTCGCCGCCTCTTCCGCTCGACCCTGCTCGGCGTCACGGCGGCCGTGCTCCTCACCTTCGAGGGGGAGCACTTCGTCGAGAGCCGCACCAGCCTGCTCGACATCTTCCTCATGTGGTGGGTGCTGGTCGCCTTCGCGCTCCTGCTGGTCGACCGCGACCACGCACGCGAGCGGCTGGCCCGCGCCGTGGCGGAGCACGGGGCCGACGGTCTGGGGCCACGGATCGGCTTCCGCGGGTACCGCCTCGCGGCCGGGGTGAGCCTCGGCCTGGCCTGCGGGGTCAAGTGGTCCGGCATCTACGTCCTGGCCGTCTTCGGGCTGATGACCGTCCTGTGGGACGCGGGCGCCCGGCGGGCCGTGGGCGTGCGGCCGTGGTTCGCGGCCGCGGTGTGGCGCGACGGCCTCGGCGCCTTCCTCGTGCTGGTGCCGGTGGCCGTCCTCACCTACCTCGCGGGGTGGATCGGCTGGTTCCGCAGCGACCTCGGCTGGGACCGCGACTGGGGGGCCACGCACCCCTCCCGCGGCATCGGCGCCGTCGTGCCCGACGCGCTGCGCAGCCTGTGGCACTACCACCAGCAGGCGTACACGTTCCACGTCGGCCTGGACAGCCCGCACCCCTACTCGGCGAACCCGTGGTCCTGGCTCGTGCAGGGCCGGCCGACGTCCTTCTTCTACGAGAGCAAGGCGAACGGCGTCGAGGGCTGCACCGTCGACAACTGCTCCAAGGCGATCACGAGCCTGGGCACCCCGGTCCTGTGGTGGGTGGGGCTCGTCGCCCTCGCCGTCCTGCTGTTCCGGTGGGCCTTCGCCCGCGACTGGCGTGCGGGCGCGATCCTCGCCGGGTACGCCGGGGCGTACCTGCCCTGGTTCCAGTACCAGCACCGGACGATCTTCACCTTCTACGCGGTCGTCTTCGTCCCGTTCGTCGTGCTGGCGGTGGTCTACCTCCTGGGGCTGGTCCTGGGACCCGATCCGAGCACGGCGGTGCTGCGCAAGGGCGTCAGCGTCGAGTCCGCCCTGCTGCGGCGCAGGGTGGGCGCCGCGGTCGCCGGCACGGTGGTGGTGCTGTGCGTGGCCTGCTTCGCGTTCTTCTGGCCGGTCTACACCGCCCAGGTCATCCCCTACGAGAGCTGGGCGCGACGGATGTGGTTGCCCAGCTGGATCTGACCGCCGTCGCGGCGCCCTCCGGAGGTGGTGCGGCCGCTCGTGCCAGGATCACCGCATGCAGCTGACGTACCTGGTCCTGGCCCACCAGAACCCGCAGCAGCTCTCGAGCCAGCTCGACCTCCTGCTCGACGGAGGCGCGCGAGCGGTCGTGCACGTGGACGCGAAGGTCGACGCCGCCCCCTTCCACGACGCGCTCCGGTCGCACGGACCCGCGGTCCGCGAGACCGGCCGACGCCACGAGGTGCGGTGGGGCGGGTTCGGCGTGGTCGCCGCCACGGTGACGGCTCTGCGGGACGCCCTGCAGCACGCGCCCGCCGACCACTACGTGCTGCTCAGCGGAGCGGACCTCCCCGTGCGCCCCCTCGCCGACCTCCGCGCCGAACTGCGACCGGGGCACGTGCGCATGAACAGCTGGCCCATGCCGGACGAGGCGCGCGGCAAACCGATGTCGCGGATCGACCGCTGGCACCACGCGCCGAAGGACCGTCACGACCCCTGGGCCTCACGGGTCGGCCGACTGCTGGCCCGGCTGCCCGCACGCAGCCTGGCTCCCCTCGGCGGCGCGGCTCCGCACGCGGGATCACAGTGGTGGACCATGCCCCACGAGTGCGCCCGTGACGTCGTCGAGTTCGTCGACTCCTCACCGCGGTTCGTCAAGTTCTTCCGGCACGTCCAGGTCCCGGACGAGATGTTCTTCCAGACAGTGGTCCACGCGCTGCCCAGGAGCTACGAGGTCCGCCCCAACCTCACGTACACGCGCTGGACGAGCTCGGACCGCCTCAGCCCCGACGTCCTGTCCAGGACCGACCTCCCGGCGGCGGCCTCGTCCGGCGCGTTCTTCGCCCGGAAGTTCGACCTGCGGCGCGATCCTGACGTCCTCGACGGAGTGCGCGAACTCCTGGCGGGGCGGGCCTGAACCGCACCTCACCGATCGCCCCGGTGACGGTGAGCGAACACCGACGGGGCCCGCCGGGAACTTCGGGCCAACCGGTCACGGAGCGCGACGAACACGGCTGACCCGAACGAGCGACACGGGTTCCCAGAACTTCGGCACCCGGTGGACGACTCCCGGTGACGACGTCGAGCAGCCCGCTGCACAGGGGTGAAACTCCGCCAGCCGAGTGAAGTCCGGTGCCGGGTGGGCCCGATCAGCAGGTGTCGATGAACACTCGCCACCTGGAGCCCACGTGAACCGCTCGCGCCTCGCGGCCGCCGTCCTGCTCGCCACCGCCCTCGTCGTTCCCAACGCCACCGTCGCCGTGGCCACCACCTCGGGGTCCACGGGTGTGGTCGCCCCGACCTCCGTGGAACCCGGGATGCCCAGCGGCGGCGTCTTCAGCGCGGGCACGGCGTGGAAGCTCGACGTGACCGGGGCACCCCTCGGCCCGAACAGTGCAGGGATGGTGCAGAACGTCGCAGCGCAGACCGCGCAGTTCTACGGCGGGGTGGCGGCGTTCAATGCCTACCAGTACAGCACCAGCTTCTACACCGTCCCCGCGACCCAGCCCCGCGTCGACGTCCAGTGGAACAACTGCCAGGGCAAGGCCTCCACGCCCCCGGGCCTCCTCGGCGAGGGTGGGCAGTTCTCGCAGGTCCCGATCCCGGCCGACGCGGTCCCGGCCAAGGGCAGCGACAGCCAGCTCACCGTCTACTCCCCCAGCACCGACCAGTTGTGGGAGTTCTGGGTCGCGAAGAAGGTCGACGGCACCTGGAGCGCGTGCTGGGGCGGCCGCATCGACGACGTGTCCAAGAGCCACGGGTACTTCCCGGCGAGTTTCGGAGCCAGCGCGAGCGGCCTCGCCGTCGCCGGCGGGACGATCGGCATCGCCGACATCGAGTCCGGCAGCATCGACCACGCGCTCGCCCTGCACCTGCCGGCGCCCGGCCAGTCCAGTGAGTTCAGCTACCCCGCCCAGCGCAGCGACGGCACCGACACCTCGGTCGACCGCGTCCCCGAGGGAACCCGCCTGCGTCTCGACCCCAGCATCGACGTGGATGCCCTGAAGATCCACCCCATCGCGAAGATGGTGGCCAAGGCCGCGCAGAAGTACGGGTTCATCGTCACCGACAAGGCCGGTTGCACCGCCGTCGTCGCCGAGAGCCCCGCAGCGGCCATCGCCGCCACGGGTGTCGACCCGTGGAAGGCGCTCATGGGCAGCACGCCGAGCTACAACATCATGAAGAACTTCCCCTGGGCGTCCTTGCAGGCGCTGCCCAAGGACTACGGCAAGCCCGACGTCCTCGAGGGCACCGACGGCGGGGTCTGGACCGACCACGACCCCGACGGCATGGACGTCAGCTACGTCTCCGACACGGCGTTCCGCACCGTCAAGAACGGGTGGGGACCCGTGGAGAAGGACCGCAGCAACGGTGACATCGCGGCCGGCGACGGCCGCCGGCTGAAGATCGGCGCGATCACGTACGCCAAGGGCCTCGGGGTCCACGCCGGCTCCGAGGTCGTCGTCCCGACGCACGGCGCCACCACCTTCACCGCCAAGGTCGGTGTCGACAGCGAGGTGGGCACCAGCGGCTCGGTCGTGTTCCAGGTGTGGAACGGCACCACGAAGCTGGCCGACAGCGGCGTCCTGCGGGGCGGGCAGGCGGCCAAGGCGTTGTCCGTCGACGTGCGCGGCGCCACCGAACTGCGCCTTGTCGTGACCAACGCCGGGAACGGCAACTCCGGCGACCACGCCGACTGGGCCGACGCCCGCCTGCTGCGACCCACGGGTACGAACCCGACCCCCACCCCGACCCCCACCCCGACCAGCCCGGCGGCGAGCACCGTCTTCGCCTCGGACACGGCGTACCGGGTGGTGCGCAACGGGTGGGGCCCCGCCGAAGCCGACCGCAGCAACGGTGAGCTCAGCGGCACCGACGGCGGGACGCTGACGGTGGCGGGGCAGGCGTTCGCCAAGGGCTTCGGGGTGCACGCCGACTCCGAGATCGTCGTGCCGACCGGGGGCGCGACGACGTTCGTCGCCGACGTCGGCATCGACGACGAGGTGCTGCCGAGGGGGACCGCCGCTTTCCAGGTGTGGAACGGCGACACCCTCCTGGCCGAGACCTCCGTGCTGCGGGCCGGATCGACCGCCCGGCGCCTGTCGGTCGACGTCTCAGGCGCCTCGGAGATCCGGCTGGTCGTGACCGACGGCGGCGACGGGACCCCCGGCGACCACGCCGACTGGGGTGACGCGCGTCTCCTCGGCGCTGCTGCCGCCTCGCCCACCACCGCACCCACCAGCACCGCCACCCCTGAGCCCACCACCGCAGCCAGCAGCACTCCCACCAGCACCCCCACCACCGCACCCGGCAACACCGCCACACCTGAGCCCACCACCGCACCCAGCACCGCCCCCACCAGCACCCCCACGAGCACTGCTCCGACCACGGCCCCCACGCCGAGCAGCGCACCGACCACGGCGCCGACGAGCCCGGCGCCGACAAGCCCGGCGCCGACGAGCCCCGCGCCCACGACGAGCCGGGCGGCGGTCCCCGTCTCCACCACGGCGTTCCGCACCGTGCGCAACGGGTGGGGGCCGGTGGAGAAGGACCGCAGCAACGGCGAGCTGAAGGCCGGCGACGGGCGGACGCTGAAGATCGGGGGCCGCTCCTACGCGACCGGGCTGGGGGTCCACGCGGCGTCCGAGGTCGTCGTCCCGGTCGCGGGCTTCTCGACCTTCTCGGCGGAGGTGGGCGTTGATTCCGAGGTCGGGGCCGGCGGCTCGGTCGTCTTCCAGGTCTGGAACGGCACCACGAAGCTCGCCGACAGCGGCGTGCTGCGCGGCGGGCAGGCGGCGAAGAGCCTGGTCGTGGACGTCACCGGCGCTTCCGAGATCCGGCTCGTGGTGACGAACGCGGGCGACACGACCACGGGTGACCACGCCGACTGGGCGGCGGCGTACCTGTCCTGACGCGACCCGGTCGTGACGCGGTGCGGCATGACGGGGTGGGGCTGCCGACGTGGTTCGTCGGCGGCCCCCTCTCACTCTCGGTCGCTGTTGATCTTCTGGGACCCACTGGATGTGACGGAAAGTCACAGAGGACCGCGCTCGGTTGCGATGGAACCTCGCCGCTCAGCGGATGTGGGTACTCTCTGCCTCGGTCCGACTACCCGAAGCGAGCCCGCCCGACCAGATGGAGCAGCATCCGTGGCCCAGGTGACCGACACCCCCGTGAGTCCGCTCAGCGCCCTCGCCCGCCGGTGGAAGCTCGCCGCCCTCTTGATCGTCGTCGGCGCCGGGGCCGGCGCCGGTTCCGCCTACCTCACGCCCACGACGTACACGGGAGAGGCCCGGGTGGCCGTCGGGAGCCAGAGCCTGGACGCCCGCATCGTGGCCGGGTACACGACGGCCTCGCAGCAGCTGGCCTCGGACATCTCGCGGTACGTGAACGACCGTCAGGCGCAGAGCGACCTGGCTCCCGTGCTGGGCGACCGGGCGAGCTCGGTCGACCGGATCTCGGCCTCCCCGATCGCCGGGTCGAGCGTCGTCATGGTCGAGGTCGACGCCAAGGACCGTGCGGCCGCCACCCAGGCCGCGGAGGCCGTCGCGCAGCAGCTGGTGGACCAGGTCAACGCGAGCTACACCAACCCGCAGGAGCTCCTGCAGCGCTACACGGACATCAGCGGGCAGGTGCAGGCGACCCAGCAGGCGGTCGTGGGGGCCCAGTCGGCCATCGCCGCGGCGCAGGCCGGGCGCGGCAACGCCGAGGCCCTCGCCGCAGCGCAGGCCACCCTGCAGCAGCAGTCGACCCAGCTCGACGTCCTCAAGGTCCAGCAGGAGGCGCTCGCCTCCCAGTACCGCAGCGCCACGACGCAGACGTCCGCCGTGGGCGGTCTCAGCATCGTCCGCCAGGCGGAGATCTCGCGGACCGACTTCTCGAGCACCCTGCAGCGCAACGGCTTGGCCGGAGCCGGCCTGGGGGGCGTGGTCGCGCTGGTCCTGGCGACGTTCCTGGAGCGCCGCAAGCTGCGGTCCCAGCAGCAGGCCGGCGGGGACTCCTCCATCGACCTCGACGACGACACGGCGCAGCAGCGCTCCCCGCTGTCGAACTCGCCGCACCGGGTCTGAGGCCGGACGGTCATGGCGACGCCCGCGGTGTCCTCGCGACCGACCACGGACGGGACGGGTGGGAACTCGTCGTGGCGGTCGACCCCGGCCTACGTGTGGTGCTTCCTCGCCACCATCGTCTTCAACATCTTCTCCGCCCACTGGGACCGCCTGGGCGTCCCGCTCGGGCTGGACCGCATCTCCTTCTTCGGCGGCGTGCTGCTGCTGGCCCTGGACCCCTGGGCGTGGAAGCGCCGGAGCCTGGTGCTCCGTCCGGTGCACGGTGCGATGTTCGGCCTGCTCGCCCTCGCGACGATCTCCGCGGCGGGGCACGGAACCCTGCTCAACAGCTACGGCCTGTTCGCGCTCCTGGACCGGCTCTTCGTCCCGTTCGTGATGTTCTGCCTCGCGCCCATCGTCTTCGCCAAGGCCGAGCACCGGGCGCTGCTGCTCAAGACGCTGGTGCTGCTCGGTCTGTACCTCGGGGTGACGGCGATCCTCGAGACGCTGAAGCTGTGGGCCCTGGTGTTCCCCAGCTACATCGGTGACCCGAGCGTCGGCATCCAGTTCGGCCGGGCCCGCGGCCCGTTCGCGGCGTCCGAAGCCATGGGCATGGCCTGCGCCGCCTGCTTCTTCGCCGCGTCCCTGGCGGTGTCCCGCTTCCGGGGTGCCTGGCGTTGGCTGTCCGCCCTCGTCGTCGCCCTCAGCGCCGGTGGGGTCCTCATGTCCCTCACGCGGTCGGTGTGGGTGGGTCTGGTCCTGGGCTCGGTCCTCGCCATGGTCATCACGCCGGCCCTGCGCCGCTACATCCCCGTGGCCCTGGTCGGCGGGGCGGCCGCCGTCGCGATCGCCCTGGCGGTCGTTCCCGGCCTGCAGGAGAGCGTGACCGAACGCGCCGGAACCTCCCGGTCCGTCTACGACCGCTACAACACCAACGGGGCCGCGCTGCGCATCGTCGAGCAGGAACCCCTCACCGGCGTCGGCTGGGTGAAGTTCCTCGACGTGTCCTCGGACTGGGTGCGGCAGGCCGACACCTACGGCATCACGAACGTCAAGATCGAAGTCCACAACGTGTTCCTGAGCCGTGCCGCGGAACTGGGCCTGCCCGGCGCCGCCCTGTTCGTGGCGTGCATCCTGCTCGGTCCTGCGCGGGTCCTGCTCCCCCAGCGGTACCGCGAGAAGGAACTCGTGGGGTGGCGTGCGGTCTCCCTCGGCATGACGGCGGTCTGGGGCGTGACGTTGATGCTCAGCCCGGTCCCCTACCCGCTGCCGAACACGCTCACCTGGTTGTTGGCTGGGATCGCCCTGATCCCCTACGTTTCTTCTTCTAGAGAAGACGACAGGTCGACCGACGTCGTCGCCCTCCAGAGGTAGTCGGCCAGGACGAGGAGGAGTACCCGGTGAGCGACGACGGTGCCGCGCGGCGAGCAGCCGACCCTGCGACCCCCGTGGGGGGCAGGAGGAAGGCGCAACGCATGGCCGCCGCGGCCGCCTACCTCGGTGTGGGACGCCACCTGCCGTGGAGCCCCCGACCCGGTGGCGGACTGGCACGACGGGCCCGCGCCCTGAGCGCGCGGTGGATGCTGGACGAGTGCGGTGCCGACGTGAACATCGAGCACGGCGCCTGGTTCGGTTCCGGGAAGGGTGTCCGGGTCGGTGACCGCTCCGACATCGGCATGGACGCCCTCGTGATCGGCCCCGTGCACATCGGCGCCGACGTCATGATGGGGCCCCGGTGCGTCCTGCTAGCGTCCGCGCACGAGACCCGCAGCGTCGACGTCCCCATGAACCAGCAGGGTTTCCGCGAGGACCGGCCCATCGTCATCGAGGACGACGTCTGGATCGGCGCGGGGTGCATCATCCTGCCCGGCCGCCGCATCGGGACGGGCAGCATCGTCGGGGCGGGATCGGTCGTGGTCTCCGACGTCCCGCCGTGGACCGTCGTGGCGGGGAACCCGGCCCGCATCGTCAAGAAGCGGCGCACGGGTGACCAGCTCCCCGAGGCCGTGCAGGCGTCGGTCCCGCCGCCGGTGCTCGACGCGGCCGAACTCGACGCGCACGCCCGCAGCTGAACGCCGCGGCCCACCGCCGGGGTCAGCCGGGACGAACCGGCTGGTCCCGGTGGTGGGCCGTCCAGTAACCCCAGTCGAAGCAGGCCCCGGCGAGCGCGACGAAGCGTTCGGCCCGGGCCGACCCGCCACGGGGCAGGGCAGCGCCGAACCGCAGCACGGCCTTCCCGGTCCTGGCCGCGAGGCGCCAGGCCGGCAGCGGAGGGACGACCTCCAGGCCCTCGGAGGCCCACTCCCTGCGGAGGCCGTGGTGGCTCTTGCCGTACCGGTAGTTCTGCTCCAGCAACTGCCGGGCCTCGTTGCGCGGGACCCACTCCATGAGGACCTCCTGCACGACGTCGAGGCGGTGCCCCGTCGTCACCTGCAGGCGCCAGCACAGGTCCGCGTCCCCGCCGCTGCGCACGCCGGAGAAACCCCCCACCGCGTCGAAGTCGCTGCGCCGCACCGCGAGGTTGCACGTCGGCAGGTACGGCAGGAAGAACGGGTCCGCGACGTACTTGTCGAGACGGCTGAACTGCTGGAACTCGCTGGCCCGCTCCGCCAGGGACGGGCCCCCGAGGACCAGGGTGTCGGAACCCACGAGACCCACCTCGGGTTCCTCGAAACTCGCCAGTGTCCGCTCCACCCACTGCGGGCGCGGCCTGCTGCGCGCGTCGAGGAACAGCACGACCTCGGCGTCCGCGGCGGCGGCCACCCCGGTGTTGCGCGCCCCGTAGGGGCCCAGACCGCCGCTGTGGACGACGGTGACGGGCGCAGCGAGGTCCAGCACCGGCTCGGGTGAGTCGTCCACGACGACGATCTGGTCAGGGGCGACGGTCTGCGCGGAGAGGGCGGCGAGGGCCCCGTCCAGGAGGGCCGCGTGTCCCCGCACCGGGATCACGGCCACCGACCGGGGCCGAGGCTGCGAGGCCCCCTCCGCAGGCACGGCCGAGGCGTCGGCCACGGGCCGGTCCTGGTCAGACATCGGCACGGACCTCCCCGTTCCCGGAGGACGCCCGGTGCCGCGTCCGCGGCTGGGGCACCTTCCCGTGGCGCTGCTGCCGGCCGGCGTCCCAGCGCGCCGCGATGTCCAGCAGGCGGGTCCTCCCGAACGGGCGGACCCGGGACACGAACGGGTCCACCGGTTCGCTCCGCACCCAGTCCGCGACGCCCTGCCAGAGGGGGTAGTGCGCCAGCGGTCGCAGGTGCTCGAGCGCGCGGATCTCGCGGACCATGCGCTGGTGGTAGGCCTTCAGGCCCGCCGTCCGGCGGTGGCTGCCGCTCACGGTCAGCCGAGGGTCCACGACCAGGACCCCACCGTCCGCGACGACCCGCCAGGACCACTCCTGGTCCTCCGACGCCACGAGCGTCTCGTCGAAGGGGTGCGCCGAGCGGACGTCCGCGCGCCACAGGCTCGCCGTGTTGGTGAACCCCCAGTAGCGGTGGCGGGACAGGTACTCCGCGTCTGCGCTCAGGGGCGCCCGGAGCGGCCGGCCGCCGCCGTCGACGTCTCCCCCGCAGACGGCCACCGCCCCGGCGTCGAGGTGGGACAGGGCGATCTCGACCCAGTCCGGCCGCGGGAGGACGGTGTGGCTCGACAGCGACCCCTGGACGGGACCGGGAGCGGCCTCGGCGCCGGTGTTCAGCGCGCCGCCGTAGGAGAAGGACTCCCCCGGGACCTGCACGAGCTGGTCCGCGTCGTCCCGGGCGATGGACACGGTCGCGTCGGTCGACCCCGAGTCGACGACCACCACCCGGACGGGGACGGTCTGGGAGCGCAGGGACGAGAGGGTGGCGGGGAGCGTGGCGGCGGAGTTCCTGGTGCGGACGATGACGCTGACGTTCGGGCTCACCACGGTCGTCGGCTCCTCCTCAGGTGTGGGGCAGTCGGCACACGACCACGAGTCGGCGCATCCTAGCGCGACGTCCTGTGACGCCCACGGTGCGATGGGTCATCGGAGGAGCCCGTTAGGGTGCGGCCATGGCCTCGCCCACGGGACCGAACCCCCTTCCCGACGACACCTCCGAGGCGGGCCCCGCCGTCGCCTACCTCGTCAGCGAGTACCCGACGCTCTCGCACGCCTTCATCGAGAACGAGGTCGAGGCGCTGCGGGCGGCCGGTGTCCGGGTCCACACCTTCTCGGTGCGGCCGACGTCGCCCGCGCAGCACCGGTCCGACCGCAGCCGCGACGAGGCGGCCACGACGACCGTGCTGCTGGACAGGGCCCGGGTCCGCGAGGCGGCCGGGGCGGGCCTGGCGGCGGCGCGTCGCCCCCGCGGCCTCGTGGCGGGCCTCGCGCTCGCCGCGCGCTCGGGACCGGCTGCGGTGAAGGGTCGTGTCTGGCAGGGGTTCTACCTCGCCGAGGCCGCCGTCCTGCTGGAGGAGATGCGACGGCTCGGTCTGCGGCACCTGCACGTCCACTTCGCCAACAACGGCGCGGACGTGGCCCGGCTGGTCGTGGCGATGGGCCGCGCGCAGGACGGACCGGACAGCGGCTGGCGGTGGACCATGTCCATGCACGGGCCGACCGAGTTCGAGGCGGTCGACGCCTTCGACCTCCCCGCCAAGGTGCGGTCGGCCGACGCCGTCGCCTGCATCAGCGACTTCTGCCGCGGGCAGCTCATGCGGCACACGTCCCCGGAGCACTGGCGCAAGCTGGGTCTGGTGCGGATGGCGGTCGACGTCGACCGCTTCGGCGACCGGACGTCCGACCGCGCCGGGCGCCCGGCGGGTCCGCTGCGGATCCTGTTCGTCGGACGGCTCGTGCCGGAGAAGGGGCCCTCCGTCCTGCTCGACGCCGTGGCGCACCTGCGGTCGGCACCCGACCCCCTCGACGTCGAGGTGCGGATCGTGGGTGCGGGCCCTCTCGCCGACGAGCTGCGCCGCCAGAGCGTCGACCAGGGCACCGCGGACCGCGTGACCCTCGTCGGCCCCCTCGGGAACGAGGAGCTCCCGGACCAGTACGCCTGGGCCGACGTGTTCTGCCTCCCCAGCTTCGCCGAGGGGGTTCCCGTGGTCCTCATGGAGGCGATGGCCACGGGGTTGCCCGTCGTGACCACGGCCATCGCCGGGATCCCCGAGCTCGTCCGCGACGGGGTCACGGGCCGGCTGGTGCCGCCCGGCCGCGTCGACCAGCTGGCGTCGACCAGCTGGCGTCGGCCCTGCGCGACCTGGCGGACGACACCGCCGACGGCCGGAGCGCACTCGGTCAGGCCGCCCGCGCCCGGGTGCGCGAGGAGTTCGGGGCGGCGTTGAACGTCCGCCGCCTGCGGGACGTCATCGGCGTCTGAGGACGGTCGGGAGGGGCGTCTACGACCGCGCGCGGTCGTAGACGGCCTCGATGCGGGCCGTCGTCACCCGGATGTCGAAGGACCGCACGACGTGGTCGCGTCCGGCGCGGCCCAGGGCCTCCCGCAGGTCCGCGTCCTGCGACACCTTCTCGATGGCCGTCGCCAGTCCGGCGACGTCGCCCTCCTGCGCCAGCAGACCCGTGGTGCCGTCCAGGACGGACTCCACGAGGCCCGAGTGCGCGTAGGCCACGACCGGGCGCGCGCAGGCCCCGGCCTCGAGGCTGACCACGGGCAGGCCCTCGCAGTCGCCGTTGGTCGCGCGGCGGGAGGGGATGACCACGGCCTGCGCGGCACGCATCTGCTCGCGCACCTCGTCGCTGCCGCGGACGCCGAGGAACCTCACGTCGAGACCCGCCGCCTGCGCCCTGCTCTCCATCCGGGCACGAAGGGGTCCGTCCCCGATCACGGTGAGCGGTGGCGGAGCGGCCAGTCCCGACAGTGCGTCGAGCAGGTCTCCCAGACCCTTCTTCTCGACCAGTCGCCCGACGAAGAGCAGGCCACCGTCCGGCGGAGGCGGGGTTCCGGCGACCGCCTGTGTGTCGACCCCGCACGCGATGACGTCGATGGACCCCGGGGTGGCCCCGTGCCGTTCCAGTTCCCGCGCGATCGGTCCGCTCACCGCGATTGTGCCCGCTGCGTCCCGCAGGAGCTCCTCCCGCCGGGCCAGCAGCGTCCGGCCCGATTCCGACTGCGCCAGGACCTCGTCGTGGACCGTCGCGTCGTACCCGTGCCAGGTGATGACGAACGGGATGCCGAGTTCCCGGGCGACCGGTGCCACCACGGCCGCGTCCGTGCCGAAGTGCGCGTGGACGACGTCCGGCCGCAGCCGTCGCAGTGCCGACCGGAGACGTCGCTCCTGCCGGCCGTCGTGGGTTCCGGCGATCCGTTGCGGCAACCGGTCGAGGACCTTGCGCCGGACGTCACCCTCCCGGGCCTCCACGACGGGGACGCCGGGGACCTCCAGACCGTCGGCCTGGCGCCACGACGTCAGGGCCGTGGGGCGCCACCGGTCCAGGAAGACGAGGTGGTCGCGGACGAAGGTCTCCGACCGGTTGAGGAACTGCCGCCGGTAGACGGCGACGTCGCCGTCGACCCGGCCGGCCGGTGCGTTCAGAGGTACACCACGCGGAACGAGACGCTGCCGACCACGCGGCCGGCGCGGTAGGCCGCCTCGCGCGCGACCTGGTACCGCACGTCCCGGCTGCGCAGCGCCCTGGGGGCCGTGGTCACGAGCCACTTGGTGCGCCGCAGGCTCTCCCGCCGGTCCCAGCGCATCCCCTGCTCGCGGAAGTCGCGGTAGAGCATGGGCGCCTGACGGCCCCAGATGTACATCTGGCGCACCCCGGCCTTGAAGCTGGACCGCATCCGGTAGTGGACGAGCGCGTCCGGGACCTCGACGAGGGAGAAACCCTCCAGCTGCAGGCGCCAGAAGAACTCGGTCTCCGTCCCCCCGCGCACGTAGGTCTCGTCGAAACCCCCCAGCCGTTCCCACACGGTCTTGCGGAGACCGGCGTTCGCCCCGATCGGCCGGGGCAGGAACCCGAGCTGGGCGACGACCCCGTTGTGACCGTGCGGGGTTCCCCACTTCTCGATGTAGGCGTCGTTCAGCTTGACCCGGTCCAGGCGACCGCCGACCCCGTCCGCGGTCTCCAGCGCCACCGCCATCGCCTCGAGCCAGTGGGGGTCCACCTCGTCGTCGGCGTCGCACAGCAGGACGAGGTCCGACCGCGCCGCGGCGATGCCGGTGTTGCGGGCCACGTTCGACCCCGTCCGGGCGCTCGCGTCGATCCAGCGGACGCCGGGCAACCGGTCGCGGTAACCCTCCACGAGGTCGCGCGTACCGTCCGTGGAACCGTTGTCGGCGACGAGCACCTCGAAGGACCGGCCGGTCACCTGCGCTGCGAGAGCGTCGAGCTGGACGCCCAGGGTGTGCGCCGCGTTGAGGGCGGGGATGACGACGGAGACGTCCGGCGCCGACAGGTCCTGCTCTGCGGTGGCGAGCGAGGGCGCAGCGTCCGCCCCGTGCTCCACGACGGTTCCCACGGTCTGCTCCTCGGTCACTTCTGTCGGCCGGCCCGGCTGGTGCGCAGGACGTGCGCGAGCTTCGAGCCGAAGGTGTAGTAGCGCATCCACAGCGCCACAGCGACGTACCTGCCGCGGTTGGCGGGGGTGGGGTGCGCGAGGGCCGCCGATCGGCGGACCGTCGAGCGGGGGCTCGGGTTCACGCTCGCCGCGATGACCCCCGGGTCGAACATCGGGGCACCCTGGCGACGTCGCGACTCGACGTCGCCCCGCGAGACCCGCCGGGCCTTGCGGTGCAGTTCCGACATCTGGGCCCGCGCCGGGTGCCGGACGACGGCCTCGGGGCAGTAGACCGCGGCGACCCCGGTGCGGACGGCTCGTTCGCCCCACTCGCGGTCGCCCCCGCTGCGGAGGCGGGCGTCGAAGGACCCGACGACGTCGAAGGTCGACCTCAGGGTCATCATGTTCGCCGTGGCGGCCCACCCCTGCTCGCGGACGTAGGCCTCCTGCCGCAGGAAGTTCAGGCTGTCCCACATCTCGGCGAGGGAGGGACGGGTCTGGTCTCGGGCGAACAGCTCGACCGCGCCGCCGACGAAGCACGGCCCCTCGTGGGCACGCAGGGCGCTCACGCCGGCGCGCAACCAGCCCGGGTCCGGCAGGCAGTCCCCGTCGGTGAAGGCGAGCACCTCACCGCGGGCGGTGGCGAGGGCGGCGTTGCGGGCCGCGTACGACCCCGGGGTCTGTTCCCGCACCACGTCGGCCCCGGGCAGGGTCGACAGGCTGGAGTCCAGGTCGCGGTTGTCGCCGTTGTCGACCACCACGACCTGCACGGAGCCCGGGTAGTCCTGGGCAGCGAGCGCGGCCGTGGTCAGACGCAACTCGCCCCGGTCCCCGTGGACGGGGACCACGACGGTGACGCTGGGCCAGGCCTCGTCGACGACCACCGGGCTCGGCTGCGGCTGCGTCGTCCCGGTGGGGTTCACGCCGCTCGCCGCGTCGTGCGCCGGGCCGCCGCCCGCGCGAACAACCCCGCCGCGTACGGCAGGTCGTGAACGAGGTACCGCTTCGCCATCCGCCGCGGTTCCATGGCGAGGCGGTGCACCCACTCCAGACCGCTGCGCTGGATCCACAGCGGTGCGCGCGAGACCTCGCCGGCCACCATCGTCAGGGTGCCCCCGCACCCGACGAACCACGTGTTCGGGAGGTGCCGGCGCAGGTGCTGCATGAGGCGTTCCTGCTTGGGGAACCCCAGGGCGACGAAGACGATGTCGGGCTTGGCCTCGACGACGGCGCTGACGGTCT
This sequence comes from Kineococcus endophyticus, assembly GCF_040796495.1. Classification (NCBI taxonomy): domain Bacteria; kingdom Bacillati; phylum Actinomycetota; class Actinomycetes; order Kineosporiales; family Kineosporiaceae; genus Kineococcus; species Kineococcus endophyticus. The sequence continues at coordinate 143,489 of NZ_JBFNQN010000009.1, forward strand.
CCTCGAGCGTGTCGGCGCGCTTCTCGAAACCGAACGGCGGGCAGTGCACCCCCGCGACCTCGAGGCCCTCGTACTCCTCGGTCAACCGGTCCGCTGCACGCTCGGCGATCCCCTCCGCGCCACCGAGCAGGTACAGCGACCGGTCCGACCGGGCAGCCGCTTCCGACAGCGACCAGATGAGGGAGGAACCGGTCACGCGTTCGGGCAGTTCCTCGCCCTGGATCCTGCTCGCCCAGACGATCGGCATGCCGTCGGGGACGACGAGTTCGGCCTGCTCGGCCAGTTCCCGCAGCTGCGGGCGGCGCAGCTGGCGCAGGATGTCGACGTTGGGGGTGATGAGGTTCCCGCCGCGGCCCTCGTCGAGGGCGACCATGACGTGCTCGACGACCTCGGTCTCGCGCAGGGCGTCGAACTCGACGTCGTCGACCGTCACCTGCTGCCGGGGCCGAGGGTCGCTGACCTCGAGGTCGTCGATCGCCGTCAGGTCCAAAGACGTCACGGAGCGTAGCGAGGCCAAGGATCGCGAAGGGCCAGAGAAGAGAACCATGTGATCTCCCAGGGAGCCGGTCAGCGAGTGGACGTGTCCCGCTGCCAGGCAGTGGTCTGCCTGCGGCGAGCGGAGATCCGGGACGCGATGGTGACGGCGGTGTAGACGGCGGCGGACGGAAGCAGTCGTGGACGGGACAGTGCGAGCTTCGCGAGGGCGCTCGTCGTTCCCGACGTCGACCTCTCGAAGGTTGGTGCGTTCCCCGTGGCGCTCCCGCCGGCAGCGGCCGTCGCGTCGTCCGACGCGTCGACGGTCACCGGGCGCCCCCCGGCGCCTCGTTCGTCGTGGTGCTCGGTCCTGCTGAGCTCCGCGTTCCCCGACGCGGTCCTCGTGCGCACCTTGAGGAGGTTGCGCAGGTTCCTGGGTGCGGCCACGACGAACTCCCCGCCGCTCGTGCCGCGCTCGTGCTCGGCGAAGAGCCGCTGCACGAAGAGGTCGTCGCTCGTGACGTCGGGGAACTGCGCGAACCGCGAACGGCCCGCCTCCGACATCCCGTACACGCCGAGCCCGACGAGGCCGGACCGGACGTAGGGCAGTTCGGCGTACGCGCGGTAGAACGCGCGGACGGGCCACGAGGACCCCCGCAGGTCGAACCGGATGCTCGGGGACGCGGCGTGCACGTCCCCGCGACGCAGGCGCTCGGCCAGGTGCCCGAGCGTCCCGGGCGTCAGCACGATGTCGGCGTCGAGGTAGATGCGGGGGAAGGCGGTGGCCGCCTCGTCCCCGGCGCGCAGGGCGGCGGCCTTGGACGCCTGCCCGAGCTCCACGACGCGGGCGCCGGCCGCGCGGGCCACCTCGGCGGTGTCGTCGCTGCAGCCGTTGGCCACGACGACGACCTCCGGGGTCTCCCCACCGGCGGCGGACGTCAGGGCGGCCAGCGTGCGCCCCAGCGTGCGGGCCTCGTCGTGGGCCGGGACGACGACCGACAGAGTGGGACGCGAGGACGGGGTCGACTCGACGGGCCGCTGGTCCGTGCTGGTCGTCACGCGTCCTCCTCCTCGGATCGTTGCTCTGTTTGGCGCCTCGTTCGGCGCAAGTCAGTCACTTCTGGTCACCTGGCCGTGCGCATAGTAGCCAGCCCGTCGGGGACGAACGCAAGACGTGAACAGCGGCTCACGGTGCGACACGAATCACACACGACTCCACCGCGTGACGGTCGAACGACGTCCGTCACGCTCAGTACGCGCCACGCCCGCCGAAGACGGCCTGGGCCGTCTTGGCAAGGATCATGACGTCGAACGCGGGCGACCAGTTCTCGACGTACTGCAGGTCCAGCCGCGTCGACTCCTCGAGGTCGAGGTCGGACCGGCCGGACACCTGCCACAGGCCCGTCAGGCCGGGCTTGACCAGCAGCCGCCGGCGCAGGTCGGTGCCGTACTCGGCGACCTCGCGGGGCAGCGGGGGCCGCGGACCGACGAGCGACATGCTGCCGCCGACCACGTTGAACAGCTGCGGGAGCTCGTCGAGGGAGTAGCGGCGCAGCAGCGTCCCGACGCGCGTCACCCGGGGGTCGCGACGCATCTTGAACAGCAGGCCGTTGCCCTCGGACTGCTCGCGCAGGTCGATGAGCAGCTTCTCGGCGTCGGTGACCATGGAGCGGAACTTGACCATGGAGAACTCGCGGCCGTCGCGGCCCACGCGGGTCTGCCGGAAGAACACCGGGCCCGGGTCGTCGACCTTGATGGCGATCGCGACGAGGAGGAACAGCGGGGACAGCAGGAGCAGGCCGAGGGCCGCGCTGCCGCGGTCGAACAGGGCCTTTCCGGCGTGCCGGATGCCGCGCAGCTCGGGCCGGTCCACGTGCAGCAGCGGCAGGCCGGAGACGGGGCGGATGACGACGCGCGGGCCGACGACGTCGGTGAGCGCCGGCGCCACGACGAGGTCGGCGCGGGTGTCCTCGAGCTCCCACCCGAGGCGCCGCAGGACGGGGCCGTCGAGTTCGGGGCACGTCAGGGTCGCGACGACGTCGACGTCGACGTCGCGCGCGACGTCCGCGATGTCGTCCAGGGACCCCAGGACGGGGACGCCGAGCGCGTCCAGTTCGGGGGTGCTGCGCCCGTCGGGCGTGCAGGCCCCGTCGACGCGCAGGCCGTGGTCGGTGTTGCGCTGCACCTGCCGCACGAGCGAGGCGACGGCACCGGGGTGCCCGGCCACGACGGTGGACTGCATGCACTCCCCCGCGGCGCGGCGGTGGTGCAGGTAGCGCCGAACGGCCAGCCGGGCGGCGACGGTGAGCACGCCCGCGACCGGCAGCGCGATGACGACGAAGCCGCGGGCCACGTCGAGCGCGAAGGCCCAGGAGACGGTCCCGACGAGGGCGACCACCGTCGTGCCGGCGAGCAGCACGCGCTGGAACTCCTCGGACCCGACCCCGTGGAACCGCGGTTCGTAGGCGCGGAAGAGGAGCATCGAGACGACCCACACCGGCGGGAGCAGCGCCATCGTCCACGCGACGGACGGGCCGACGGCGTGGGGGGCGTCGCCGAAGCGGAGCAGGTAGCCCAGGACGGCGCCGACGAGCGCCGCGAGGGCGTCCGTGACGGCGATGGTCCGGCTGTACTGCCGCTGCCACACAGGCTGCCGGTGCGGCCCGGGGGCCGAGGACCGCCGCAGCGAGGTCGGCAGCGCGACGGGCAGGAACGGCTGATGGTTCTCCGGCAGCGGGACGGTCGGTGCATCGATCACGCGTCGTCGCTGGCTCGGCAGCAGACGCAGTTCCTCGGCAGCCATGGACCCTCCCCCGTCGTGGCCTGGTGGACACCCACGGCGGCGTGGGGCGCCAGTACCCGTCCAGGTGACCTCGGCGAGCCGAAATCGTTACGGAAGGGTGAGCTGGCGCGACCCATGGTAGCCAGACATCACCCGTTCGCCGCAAGTCCCTCACGGAGCGCACATGGGGTCGGACGCGTCGGCGGGTCAAGGCACCGGCAACGACGAAGGCCCCCACCGTTGCCGGTGAGGGCCTTCCTGGGTGGAGCTGAGGGGATTCGAACCCCTGACCCCCTCGTTGCGAACGAGGTGCGCTACCAGCTGCGCCACAGCCCCAGACCGTCGTCCCCGATCACTCGCGGCGACGAGAAGAGGTTACCAGCCCCCCAGGAGGTCGGTGACCACCGCTCACCGGTCGACTCACTGGTTGACGACGCGCGCCGTCTCGCGCAGGTCGATGACCTGGGTCTCCTCGACGGCGGCGCGCCGGGCGGCCACCTCCGCCGCCTCCGCGGCTGCGACCGCGGGCGAGACCGGGTCCCACGTGCGGGCGCGGTCCTTCAGCAGGTACGTCGGGAGCGGGACCGGGACGGGCGCCCAGCCGCGGTCGTCGGCCAGCGGCGAGGGACGCTCGTCGCGGGGGGCCGGGACGCCGGTGCGCAGACCGGCCGACCGCGTCACGGGGATCGCGACGGTGGGGGTCGCGAGCCGCGCCGCGGGCCGGGCGGGAGCGGAGGCGCCGTGACGCGTCAGCGCCGCCACGACGAGCAGGAGGCCCACCGTCGGCAGGGCGCCGGACCACCACGGCGCGGTCCCGGCCACGACGAGGACCCAGCCGAGGACGGTCAGGGCCGCGGCGGTCGCGAGGAGGCGACGGCGACGGGCCACGACGCGAGACGTGCTGCGCGGCAGCGTCTTCCGCGGAGACGTCGACGAGACCGACTGCGCCGCAGCCGGAACGGCGGAGGACCCGAGGACGGGACGGCTGGAGGCCCCCACCGCGGCCGCGGACACGGCCGCCGCCGCCAGCGCCTGCCCCACCGGGGCGGACCCGCGGCGCACGACGACGCGCATGGCCTCCGAATCCCGGTCGGCCTGGCGCGCCTCGGCCGTCCGCCGGTGCTTCCGGATGGCGTTCGGGACGAGGTAGGCAGCCCACAAGGCGATGATGGTGAGGAAGATCAGGCTGCTGGCGGGCACGGGACGCAACGCTATGGCACGTGCGGGCGAGATCCCGCAACTCGGCGGTGTGTCGCGCTGCGGGAGTGCTGGGAACGCTCAGCGCGCGCGCTGGGTGGCCCGGTACCGGGCCAGCAACCCCTCGGGGACCTCTCCCGCCGTGAGCGCGAACGTCCGGTGGTCGCGCCACGCGCCGTCGATGTGCAGGTAGGCCTTGCGCAACCCCTCGTCGCGCATGCCGAGCTTCTCCGCGACCCGCAGCGACGCCGCGTTCTCCGGCCGGATGTTCACCTCGACCCGGTGCAGCCGAAGGGTTCCGAAGCAGTGGTCGGCCACGAGGGCCAGGGCGACGGGGATCGTCCCGCGGCCGGCGACGCGGCGGTCGATCCAGTACCCGACGTGCGCGGAGCGCAGCGAACCCCACGTGATGCCCGAGACGGTGATCTGCCCGACGAGCGCACCGTCGAGTTCCACGACGAACGGCAGCATGCGCCCGGCGCGGGCCTCGCGGGAGAAACCCCGGACCATCTGCGGGAAACTCGGCGCCGGCCCGCTCCCCTCCGGCGAGGTGGCCTCCCACGGACGCAGCCAGGACGCGTTCGCGGCGCGCACCGAACGCCACACCGCGGCGTCGCGGCGTCGCAGGGGACGCAACCGGACGGACCCCTCGCGCAGTTCGACGGGCCAGCCGGGGGTCACCGTCCGGCTCCGGCGGGCGGCACGCGCGGGTGGTCGCCGCCGTGCACCTGTTCGACGGCGTGCGGCAGGAACCCCGCGAGCACGGCGACCCCGTCGCGGACCCCGCCGACGGACCCCGGCAGGTTGACGACGACGGTGCGGCCCGCGACGCCCGCGACCCCGCGCGACAGCACGGCCGTCGGGACGCCCGCGGCGGCGCCGGCGGCCCGGATCGCCTCGGGCACACCGGGGACGAGGTAGTCGAGCACGCGCAGGGTGCGTTCGGGGGTGAGGTCCAGGGGGCTGAGCCCCGTGCCGCCGTTGGTCACGACGACGTCGTACCCGGCGGCGACGGCGTCGCGCAACGCCTCCTCGACGGGGTCGCCGTCGGGGACGACGACGGGGCCGTCGACGCTGAACCCCATGTCCCGCAGCCCCTCGACGGCCACGGGGCCGGAGGTGTCGGTGTAGACGCCGGCGGACGCCCGGTTCGAGACCGTCACGACGAGTGCTGTGCGCTCAGCCATCGACGGTCCAGTCCCCCGACCGGCCGCCGCTCTTGGCCGTGACCCGCACGCCGTCCAGGACGGTCCGCTTGTCGACGGCCTTGACCATGTCGACGAACGTCAGACCGGCGACGGCGACGCAGGTCAGCGCCTCCATCTCGATGCCCGTGCGGTCCGCCGTGCGCACGGCGGCCGTGATGTGCACGCCGGTCAGCCCGGGCGTGCTCACGGGGACGATGTCGACCTCGACGGCGTGCACCGCCACAGGATGCGCCAGCGGGACGAGGTCCGGGGTGCGTTTGGCCGCTTGCAGGCCCGCGATGCGCGCCACGGCGAGGGCGTCGCCCTTGGGCAGGCCGCCGTCGGCGAGCAGGTCCAGCACGGCCTGCGTGCAGCGGACGTACCCCTCGGCGCGCGCCTCCCGCACGGTGACCGGCTTGGCGGAGACGTCCACCATCCGCGCGTGGCCGGCGTCGTCGAGGTGGGTCAGCCGCGGGCGCACGGCGTCACTCTGGCTCACGGGTGCCCCACCGGCACGTCCAGCGCCGCCTCCTGCGGCAGCGGGCCCAGCAGGACGCACTCCACCTCGTCGCCGGGGGCCACCTCGGCGACCCCGACGGGGACGACGGCCAGGCAGGTGGCGCGGGCGAGGGCGGTCACGAGGTGGGACCCGTGCCCGGAGACGGGTTCGACGACGAAGCGGCCGTCGGCACCGCGCGTCCAGGCCGCGCGGACGTACTGCTCCTTGGCGGGCGGTGACGTCCAGCCGGTGCCGGCGACGGCCCGCACCCGGGGCCGCTGGGGGTCCGGCCCCTCGTCGCCGAGCATGCGGCGCAGCGCCGGGCGCACGAACACCTCGAAGGAGACGAAGGAGCTGACGGGGTTGCCGGGCAGCGTGAAGACGGGGACGCCCTGCTCCCCCAGCGTCCCCAGCCCCTGCGGCATGCCGGGCTGGACGGCGACGCGGTCGAAGCGGACGGCGTGCGCGCCGGGGGCCGACAGCACCTCCTTGACGGTGTCGTACGCCCCCTCGCTGACCCCGCCGGAGGTGATGACGACGTCGGCCCGCACGAGCTGGTCGTCCAGGACGGCGGCGAGCTCGCGGCCATCGTCGGCGACGACGCCGACGCGGTAGCCGAGGGCCCCGACGTCCTCGACGGCCGCGGTCAGGAGGTAGCCGTTGGCGTCGTGCAGCTGGCCGCGGGCCAGGGTCACGCCGGGTTCGACGACCTCGGTGCCCGTGGAGACGACGACGACGCGCGGCCGGGGCCGCACGCGGACCCGGGCGCGACCGAGCGCGGCGAGGACGCCGATGTGACGGGGTTCCAGGCGGGTGCCCGCCTCCAGCACGAGGGTGCCGGCCGGGGCGTCCTCACCGGCGAGGCGGATGTGCTGACCGGGGGCCGGCGCGCGGCGGATCGTGACGTGCGAGACGCCGCGGTCGGTCCACTCGACGGGGACGACGGCCTCGGTGCCCTGCGGGACGGGGGCTCCGGTCATGATCCGCGCGGTCGTCCCGCCGACCAGGCGCAGGGTGTCGGCCCGCCCGGCGGCGATGTCGCCGACGACGGGCAGACCGACGGGGTTCTCCTCGCTCGCCGCCTCGACGTCGCGCACCCGGACCGCGTAGCCGTCCATCGCGGAGTTGTCGAAGGCGGGCAGCGGCCGGGGGCTCACGACGTCCTCGGCCAGGACGCAGCCGAGGGCGTCGCGCAGGGCGAGGTCGAGCGGCGGCAGCGGCCGCACCAGGTCCAGGCAGGACTGCCGGTGCGCCGCCACCGAGGTCAGGGGTGCAGCACTCACACCCCGAAGGTTGTCACGCTCAGTCCTGCACTCCTGCACCGGACGCGACGAACTCGCCGAGCCACTCGCGCAGGTCCGAGCCGATGTCGGCGCGCTCGCTGGCGAGGCGCACGACGGCCTTGATGTAGTCGAGCTTGTCGCCGGTGTCGTACCGGCGGCCGCGGAACACGACGCCGTGGACGCCGTACCCGGGGCCGTCGCCCTGGGCGAGGACCTGCAGGGCGTCGGTCAGCTGGATCTCCCCGCCCTTGCCGGGCGGGGTGTCGCGCAGCACGGCGAAGACGGCCGGGTCGAGCAGGTAGCGGCCGATGATGGCGAGGTTGCTCGGGGCCTCCTCGCGCTTGGGCTTCTCCACCAGGCCCGAGACCTTGACGACGTCGGTCGTGCCGGTCGGCTCGGCCACGGCGCAGCCGTAGAGGTGGATCTGGTCCTCGGGGACCTCCATGAAGGCCACGACGCTGCCGCCGTGCTCCTCGCGCACCTTGATCATGACGTCGAGCAGGGGGTCGCGGGAGTCGACGATGTCGTCGCCGAGCAGGACGACGAACGGTTCGTCGCCGACGTGCTGCTCGGCCACGGCCACGGCGTGCCCGAGGCCCTTGGGGTCGCCCTGGCGGACGTAGTGCACCTGGGCGAGGTCGGTGGACTCCTGGACGCGGGCCAGCTTGGCCGAGTCGCCCTTCTTCTCCAGCCCGACCTCGAGCTCGACGTTGCGGTCGAAGTGGTCCTCGAGGGAGCGCTTGTTGCGCCCGGTGATCATCAGGACGTCGGTGAGCCCGGCGCGGACGGCCTCCTCGACGATGTACTGGATGGCCGGGGTGTCCACCACCGGCAGCATCTCCTTGGGCATCGCCTTCGTGGCCGGCAGGAAGCGGGTTCCCTGACCGGCGGCGGGGATCACGGCCTTGCGCACCGTGCGGCCGGGACGCTCGTCGCGTTCAGTCATGGGCGGAGGCTACCGCCCGTCGAGGGGCGGCCACTGCCTGCAGCCACGATGCGCCGACGGGGTGGCCCGGTCGACCCCTTCCGGAACCCCGTCGCAGGAGGCAGACTCGACGGGAGCGGACCGGGACCGGAACCCCCGAGCGCGTCCGCCCGAACCAGGAGCGGCCGTGCCCACACCCGACACCGTCCTCGACGCCGGCTCGCCGTCCGACCCGGCATCCGCCACGGGGGACCTCTCCGTCCGGCGGGACCTGTCCGTGGAACCGGACGTCCTCGCCGTCGACGCCCGCAAACGTGCTCTGCGGCACGACATCAGGGCGGCCCGTCGCGCAGTGCCACCCGAGGACGCCGCCGCGGTCGACGCCGCCGTCGCCCGGGTCCTGCTCGACTGCCCGCTGCTGGGGGGCGCCAGCCGCGTGGCCGCCTACACGTCCCTGCCCGGGGAGCCCGGCACCCGCGCGTCGCTGGCCGAGCTGCGCCGCCGCGACGTCGAGGTGCTGCTGCCCGTGCTCCTGCCCGACGGCGACCTGGACTGGGAGCTGCGACCGGCCGGCGCCACCCCGGGGCACCTGGGCGTGCACGCGATCGCGAGCGCCGACCTGGTCGTCGTGCCCGCCCTGGCCGTCGACACCGCCGGCCGCCGGCTGGGCCAGGGCGGCGGCAGCTACGACCGCGCGCTGCGCCGGGTCCCCGCGCGGGTCCCCGTCGTCGCCGTCGTGCACGACGAGGAGCTGCTCGACGCAGCGGTCAGCCCGCTGCCCGCCCTCCCCCACGACCAGCTCGTCCAGGCCGTCGTGACGCCGACGCGCTGGCTCTGGCTCGCGACCTGACGCGCCCTCCGCTGCCCTCCCGGGGGTGGGCTCGTCGTCACGACCGACTCACTCGTCGAGCCGGGTGCTGGAGCCGGCGCGCAGCGCCGGACAACGAGCCACCCGGCGGGACCGGGCGAGGTCGCGCAGCGCGACGTTGGCGGCGTGGAACCCGCACATCCCGTGCACCCCGCCGCCGGGCGGCGTGGCGGCCGAGCACAGGTACGTCCCGGGCAGCGGGACGCGGTAGGGCGAGAGCCCGACGACGGGCCGGAAGAGCTGCTGCCGCAACGTGAGCGCTCCCCCGCCGACGTCCCCGCCGACGAGGTTGGCGTCCCACTCCTCCAGCTGCGCCGGGCTCGTCTCGACGCGTCCGACGATCCGGTCGCGGAACCCCGGCGCGAACCGCTCGACCTGACGGTCCACCCGTTCCCCGACGTGGGGGTCGGCCGAGCCCTGGGGGGTGTGGGCGTAGGCCCAGACGACGCGCTGCCCGCCGGGTGCGCGGCCGGGGTCGGCGGCGTCCTGCTGGGCGAGGAGGACGAACGGGCGGTCCGGGTGGCGACCGGCGACGACGTCGGCCTCGGCGGTGGCGACCTCGCGGGCCGTCCCCCCGAGGTGCACGGTGACGGCGTCGGCCAGCCGCGGGTCGCGCCACGGGACGGGCCCGTCGAGGAGGTAGTCGACCTTGTGCGCGCCGGGGCCGTAGCTCCAGCGCCGCAGCCCCTCGGCGTAGCGCGCGGGCAGCCGGTCGGCGCCGAGCGCGAGGAGCTGGCGGGGCGTGACGTCGAGCAGGGTGACGTCGGCGGGAGGCAGGTCGGCGAGCGAGCGGACGGTGTGACCCGTCTCGACGCGACCGCCGTTCTCGGTCAGGACCCCGTGCAGCGCACGGGTGATGGCGCCGGAGCCGCCCTCGGGGACGGGCCACCCCGTGGCGTGGGCGGCGGCGCCGAACAGCGCACCGAACGCGGACGTGAGCACCTGCGTGTGCGGCTGCAGGGCGTGGGCGGCCATGCCCGCGAACAGCGCCCGCGCGGGTTCCTCGCGGAACACCGTCCGCACGAAGGCGGCCGCCGGCCAGGCCGCCCGCGCCCCGAAGAGGCCGAGGGCCAGCGGGGAGGACGGCACCCGCAGCAACGGGCCCAGGACGTCGGGGACGAGCTCCTCCCACCGTGCCACGGGCCCGGCGAAGAGCGCGTGCCAGGCCCGGCCGTCCCGCCCGAGCCCCTCGGCGGCCTCCTCGAGGTCGTGCGGGAGCACGGCGGCCGGTCCGTCGTCGAGGGGGTGGCCGACGGGGTAGCGCCCGTGCCGCCAGCGCAGCCCGTGCCGTTCCAGCGGGAGGTCGCGGAAGAAGGGGCTCGCGACCGCGAACGGGTGGACCGCCGACCCCAGGTCGGTCACGACCCCCGGGCCGAGGAGTTCGGCGTCGGTGCAGGCCCCGCCCACCCGGTCGCGGGCCTCCAGGACGGTGACCTCGAGACCGGCACGGGCCAGGACGACGGCGGCGGACAACCCGTTGGGGCCCGAGCCGACGACGGTCGCGGTGCCCCTCACGAGCGGGGGCCGGAGGCGGACGGGCGCGGTTCTCCCAGGAGCACGTGAGCACCGTAGTCCGCGCGTTACGGTTCGGCATGACCCTGGAGGAGTTCAGCCGCGTGCTGCTGCTGGCCTCCGGAGTCCTGCTGCTCGCGGTGCTCGCCGTGCGCCTGTCGGCCCGGACCGGACTGCCCTCCCTGCTGCTCTACCTGGCCCTCGGTCTCGTCCTGGGCGAGGACGGGCTGGGCATCCCCTTCGGGGACGCGGAGATCGCGCAGGTCCTCGGGTACGGGGCGCTCGTCCTCATCCTGGCCGAGGGCGGTCTGACGACCCGGTGGGACGCGATCAAGGGCGTGCTGGCCCCGGCCTCCGTCCTGGCCACCGTCGGCACGACCGTCTCGATCGGCGTCGTGGGCGTCGGCGCGCACCTGCTGCTGCAGACGAGCTGGCCGGTGTCCTTCCTCCTGGGCGCGGTCGTCTCCTCCACCGACGCGGCCGCGGTGTTCTCGGTGCTGCGCTCGGTGCCGCTGCCGCAGCGGTTGTCCGGGGTGCTGGAGGCCGAGTCGGGCCTCAACGACGCCCCCGTGGTCATCGCGGTCATCGCACTCACGGAGGTCGCCGCCGGGCACTCCGACCACGCGTGGTGGTTCTACCTGGCCGAGGCGGTGTTCGAACTCGGGCTCGGCACGGTCGTCGGGGTCGGCGTCGGGGCCGCAGGGGCCTTCCTGCTGCGCCGCAGCGCGTTGCCGAGTTCCGGGCTCTACCCGGTCGCGGTGCTGGCGCTGGCCGTGGGGGCCTTCGCGGTGGCCGACGTCCTGCACGCCTCGGGGTTCCTCGCGACGTACCTGTGCGGGCTCGTCCTCGGGAACGCGCGGTTGCCGCACCGGCACGCGACGCGGGGTTTCGCCGAGGCGTTCGGCTGGCTCGCCCAGATCGGCCTGTTCGTCATGCTCGGGCTGCTGGCGAACCCCTCCCGGCTGCCGTCGGCGGTCTTCGACGCGCTGCTGCTCGGTCTCGTGCTCACCCTCCTGGCCCGGCCGGTCTCGGTCGTCCTCTCCCTCGCGGGGTTCCGGCTGCCGCGGCCGGACCTGGCGTTCCTGTCGTGGGCGGGATTGCGCGGCGCCGTGCCGGTCGTGCTGGCCACGGTGCCGGTGGTGGCGGGGATCGACGGCTCGGAGCGGCTCTTCGACATCGTGCTCGTCCTAGTCGTCGTCTTCACGCTCGTGCAGGCGCCGACCCTGGCCCCGCTGGCCCGCACGCTGGGGCTCGTGACGGCAGCGCCGACGACCGACCTGGACGTCGAGGTGTCCCCGCTGGGCACGCTGTCGGCGGACGTCGTGCAGGTGCGGGTGGGTCCGCGGTCCCGGCTGCACGGGGTGGAGGTGTTCGAGCTGCGGCTGCCGCGCGGGGCCAACGTGAGCCTCGTGGCGCGCGACGGGGCGACGTTCGTGCCGCAGCCGCGGACGGTCCTGCGCCACGGCGACGACCTGCTCGTCGTGACGGGCACGGCCGAGCGCCGGCAGGTCGAGGAGCGGCTGCAGGCCGTCAGCCGGGACGGCAAGCTCGCGGGCTGGCGCCAGGCCTGACCCCAAGCACCTACGGTGAGTCCATGCGCCGTCGCACCGTGTTGTCGTTCGCCGCGGTGTCGGTGGCGGGGCTCGTGCCCCTGCGGACCGCGGCGCGGGCGGAGGCGGCGGAGGCGGCGCGGGCCCTCGCCCCTGGCGTCACCCTCGAACGCTCCACCTCGGCCGGACCCGTCCGCCAGGTGCTCGTGCGCCTGGCCGCCGGGGCGTCCACGCGGCCGGTCCTGCTCCAGCAGACGCTGAGCTCGCCGCGGACACCGGCCGAGCTGGCCTCCGCGGCCGGTGCGGTCGCGGCCGTCAACGGCGACTTCTTCGACATCGACCGCACGGGGACCCCCGACGGCCCGGTCGTCCTGGACGGCCGGGCGGTCAAGGCGTCCGCCGACCCGCAGTGGGCCGTGGGGCTCGAGGGCGACGGGACGGGCTGGCGGGGCCGGGTGGGACGGGTCGTCCTGCAGGGTTCCGCCGCGGTCGGCGGACGGTCCTTCCCCCTCGCCGCGCTCTGCACCCGCACCGTGCCGGCGGACGCCCTCGTCCTGTTCGGGCCGGCGTGGGGCGCCGGGGACCGCTCGCTGACGACGGTCGGCGGGGTGGAGCTCGAGGTGCGCGGCGGCGCGGTGACGGCCGTGCGCGCGCCGGGACCGGTGCCGGTCCCCGCCGACGGCGGGGTCCTCGTCGCCTCCGGAACCGTCGCGGCGGCTCTCGCGAGCACGCCGCTCGGCACCCCCGTCACCACGGACGTGCGGGTCCTCGACGACGCGCTGCCGCCGGGTGCGGGCGGGTTCGCCGTCGGCGCCCGCCTGGAACTCGTGCGCGACGGCGCCCTGGCCCCGATCGACGGGGCGGACCCGACGTGGGCCGCGCTGCGCGCCCGGAGCGCGGTGGGCTGGACGGCGGCCGGGGACCTGCTGCTCCTCACGGTCGAGGGCGGGACGGCCCGGTCGGTCGGGGTGACGGCCGTCGAGACGGCGCGGCGGATGCTCGACGCCGGCGCCCTCGGGGCGGTCATGCTCGACGGCGGCGGATCCGCGCAGCTGGTGGCCCGGGTCTCCGGCGACGCCACGGTGACCGAGGCCGTGGTGCCCTCCGACGGCGCCGCGCGGCCCGTGGCCCACGTCCTGGCCCTCGTGCCCGCCGCCGCGGGGCCCGAACCGCGCTCGGTGGTGCTGCGCCCGCTCACCCCCACGGGGGAGGCCGTCGCCGTGTTCCCCGGACTGGGCGCGCTCCTGCGGGTGGTCCCCCTCAGCGCCTCGGGGGCACCGGCGGCCGGCGTCCCCCTCGTGCAGGTCGCCTCGGGTGCTGTCGCGGTGCAGGACCGCGGCGCCGACGAGGCCGGCGGTCTCCGCGTCGCCGTCCGGGGCCTCGCACCGGGTCCGGCGACGCTGCGGGCCGTCCTGGGCGCCGCCTCCGGGTCCCTCGACGTCCAGGTGCTCGACCCGGTGGCGCGGCTCGGCACCGACCGACCGCTCGTCCTCCCCGCGGCGGGGTCGACGGTCGACGTCGTGGTCACCGGCCGCGACGCGGGCGGCCGGACGGCGGCCGTCGACGCCGCCGACGTCCTCGTCGGGACCGACCGGTCGGTGCTCACGGCCCAGGTGCTGCCCGACGGCCGGCTGCGGCTGACCGCCGTGGCGGGCGGTCCCTCCTCGTCCTGGGTGCGGCTCGCGGCCGACGGGGTCGTCGCCGACGTCCCGGCGGCGGTCGGGACCCGTGCCGTCACGGTGGACCCGCTCGCGGACCCGTCCCGCTGGACCGTGGCGGGCGTGCGCGCCGACGCCTCGGTGCGTTCCGTCGACGGACCGGCCCTGCGGCTGGCCTTCGACTTCACCGTGCGGCCGACCGAGCCGGGGACGGCGACCGCGGCCCTCGTGGCGCGCGTCCCCCTGCCGGTCCCGCGCGGTGCGACGGGTCTGGCGGTGAGCGTGCGCGGCGACGGGGCCGGCGGGTGGTTGCGCGGGGTCGTCCGGGTCGACGGGGCGAGTCGTCCGCTGACCTTCGCCTCGCGGGTCGGTGCGACGGGCTGGCAGCGGTTCGTCGCCGACCTGCCGCCGTCGGCGCGGGAGGTCCTCGTCGAGCGGCTGTACCTGGCGCAGACGTCGGTGGCGGCGCGGGGCGCCGGTGCGCTGGACCTCGCGGGACTGGAGGCGCAGGTGCCGCCCCTGCCGTCCGGCGCCGGGGACGTGTCCCGGCGGTCCCGGCCCCGTCGCTGAGCACCCGCGGGGGCTCGACGGCGAGTACCATTGGCACTCGAACGACCCGAGTGCCAGCGGGTCCTGGACTTCCACGGAGATCGCGTGCCCACCTACGCCTACGCCTGCCAGTCCTGCGGACACTCCTTCGAGGTCCGCCAGTCCTTCAGCGACGACGCCCTGACGGACTGCCCGGAGTGCTCGGGATCCCTGCGCAAGCTGTTCAACAACGTCGGCATCGTCTTCAAGGGATCCGGCTTCTACCGCAACGACTCCCGCTCCTCCAACGGTTCGTCGGGCAGCTCCTCCGCGAGCTCGGACAAGGCCTCGGAGAGCAAACCCGCCTCCTCCGACGCGAAGCCGTCGGCCTCGTCGTCCTCCTCGACGTCGTCCTCCTCGTCCTCGTCGTCGGCCGGCTCCTCGAGCTCCTCGTCCACAGGCGGGGCCACCTCGGCCGCCTGAGGTCGCACCGGTCTCCACAGGCCGCCTGGGACGCCCGCCGTCCACAGGCGGCCTGTCGCGTTCGGCGGCTCAGCGTCCGGCGCACCTAGCGTCGCGCCGTGCCCGCCACCCCTCGCGACCACCTCGACCGCCACCTCGACGACCTCGACCTCCCGTTGCCCGCTCCCCCGCCCCGCGGTCCGCTGGCCCGGCGTCGCCGCCGCCTGACCCGGCGCTGGCTGTCGGCCGGGCTGGTCGCGGCCGCCGGCGGCGTCGCCGTGGCCACGCTGGCGCCACCCGCCCCGGTGCAGGCGCGGGTCCTCGTCGCCGCGCGTGACCTGCCGACCGGCGCGGTCCTCACCGCCGCCGACGTCACACCCCAGGAACGGGACGACGCCACCGTGCCCGACGGGACCCTGGGGGCCGCCGCCGTCCTGGGGGCGGTCCTGGCCGCGCCCGTCCGGCGCGGCGAGGTGCTGACCGACGCGCGCACGACGACGGGCCCCCTGTTGGCGGGGCAGCCGGCGGGGACGGTCGCGACGGGGGTCGAGGTGGGCGACACCGCGCTGCTGCAGAGCCTGGCACCGGGCGCCCGGGTGGACGTCCTGGCCCGGACGCAGGACCCGGTGTCGGGGGCCGCGACCGGGGCCGAGCGGATCGCCGCCGGGGTCGTGGTGCTGCGGGTCCCGGCGCCGCCGACCTCCGGCGGGCTGCTCGGCCCGTCCGGGTCGCAGGGTCCTGCGTCGGTGCTGCTCGCCGTCGACCCCGCCACGGCGGCGCGGTTGGCCGCGGCGGCGGGCCGGACCGTGGTGACGGTGCGGTCGTGACGTCAGTCCAGGCGCGGGGTGGCGCCGGCGTGACGGACGCGCAGCAGGTCCAGGACGGCGTCGGCCGTCATGGGTCCGCCGACGTGCTCGCCCTGGGCCGTGTGGCACCCGAGCGCGGCCAGCGCCCGCTGCGTGGGCGCGTCGGTGACGCCCTCGGCCACGACCCGCAGCCCCAGTTCGCGGGCCATCTGCACGGTGGAGCGCACGATGACCGCCCGGGCCCGGTCGCTGGTCATGCCCGTGACGAAGCTGCGGTCGATCTTCAGCTCGTCCACCTCGAGGTCCATGAGGTAGGCCAGCGACGCCTGGCCGGTGCCGTAGTCGTCCACGGCGACCGAGCAGCCGAGCGCCCGCAGCCGGCGCACCACGGCCCGGGCCCGCGCCGGGTCGGACACGATGCCGGTCTCGGTGATCTCCAGGACGAGGGCGCAGGCGGCGACCGAGTGCCGCCGCAGACCGTCGGCGACGAGGGCCGGCAGGTCGTGGTCGGTGAGCAGCCGCGCCGAGAGGTTCACCGAGACGCTCGGGGTGAACCCGGCGGCGCTCCAGCGGGCGGCGTCGGCGAGGGCCTGGTCGAGGACGACCGCGGTCACGCCGGCGATGAGCCCGGACTGCTCGGCGAGCGGGATGAAGCGGTCGGGACCGACGGGGCCGAGCTCGGGGTGGCGCCAGCGGACGAGGGCCTCGGCCCCCACGACGACGCCGGTGTGCGCGTCCACCTGCGGCTGGTAGCGGACGAACAGCTCGCCGCGCTCGACGGCCCGGCCCAGGTCACCGAGGAGCCGCAGGCGTTCGATGCTGTTGACGTCGCGGCGTCCGGCGTACGTGCACGCCCGGCCGCGCACCTCCTTGGCCTGGTAGAGGGCGACGTCCGCGCTGCGCAGCAGCGAGGTGGCGCTGGTGCCGTGCTCCGGGGCGAGCGCCACACCGACGCTGGCGGGCAGCAGCACCTGCAGCTCCCCGACGCGCATCGGCCGGGACATCTCCTCCACGACCGCGAGCGCCAGTCCCTCGGCCTCGAGGCGGTCGGAGACGAGGAGCCCGAACTCGTCCCCGCCGAGCCGCGCCACGACGGCGTCGGCCGGGGCCTGCGCGGTGAGCCGGCCCGCGACCTCGCGCAGCAGCGCGTCCCCGACGGGGTGCCCGAGGGTGTCGTTGACGTCCTTGAAGTGGTCGAGGTCGACGACGAGCAGGCCCGGACCGAGGTCGGCCCCCTCCCCTCCCCGCAGGGAACGCGCGGTCGCGGCGAGGAACGCGTCGCGGTTCGGAAGCCCGGTGAGGTCGTCCACGAGCGCCCGCCGCTCGTGCCGGCGGGCGACGGCGGCGCTGACGAGCATCACGGACAGGGGCACGCAGACGAGCACCAGCAGCCAGGGGCCACCCTCGGCGCTGACGACGACCACGGGCGCCGAGGCGAGGACGGCGAGGGTGAGCAGGAGACCGGAGGCCGAACCGGCCCGGACCAGGCGCCGTGGGGACCGGACGACGATCCGCCGGGAGGCGTACCGGGCGAGGCCCTGCGCCAGCAGTCCGGCCGCGCCCGCCGCCAGGACCGAGGGCCAGTCGGTGGGGTCGCGCAACGCGGGCCCGTCGGTGGCGGAGGCCCCCACGAGGAGGTCGAGCACGACGCCGCAGACGAGGACCCCCACGACGGAGGTCGCGACCGCGACGACAACGGCCTGGGGGCCGGCGCCGCGGCGCACCTGGCGCACCAGTGTGGGGACGGCCCGCACGAGGAGGGCCAGCGCGAGGGGGCCGAGGGCGACGAGCGCCACGAGGAAGCCCCACGCGAGGGGTGGCGGCTCGCCCCGCCCGCCGGTGCGGCGGGTCACGGGCCGGGACTCGGCCACGAGGACGACGGCAGCCAGGACGAGGGCGAAGCGCGAGGCGTGCCACGGCGCGGGGGCGGCGAGGGCGGCCAGCACCGCGACGGACAGGACCGCGACCGCGACGACCACGGCCAGGAGGTCGAGCGCGAAGGGGACGTCAGGACGCGGCCGAGCCGGGCGACGCGTCGGGGAGATGCGGGGTGCGGCGAGGGCAGCCGTCGTGCGCTGCACGTCCCACCTCCCGCCACCGGACCCGGACCCCTCGGACGGACCGGGCCGGCGCCCCCCGTTCGGGGGAGGACAGGCGGCGGTCCGCGCCCATCATGGGGGTCGAGACGGCGCGGCAGAAGCTCTGAGTGGGCAGGAGACAGGACTTTCGACCGAGAGTCAGTGTGGTTGAACGTTCAGTCAGCAACGTGTGTCTCTGTGCACATCACGGATGACGGAGCGTGTTCCCGTCGCCACCGATGCGGTACTCGGCCCTGCTCCGCGCTCAGTCCCAGTGCGGCGGGCGCTGGGACAGGTACCAGTCGTCGTCCAGCCCGGTCCCCGAGCGCTCGCCCCACCCCTCGTCGCGGTCGTCGGCGGAGCGCTCGTCCTCCAGCGGGACCTCCCGGTCCTCGTCCCCCGGCCCGGCCGGTGCCGGGCTCACGGCGCCTGCACCCCGCTGCGGTCGAGGTCGACGGCCGGTGTCGCGGACGTGCGGCCCCCCTGGGGCAGGACGTGACCCTTCGGTCCGTCGGAGCCCGCCAGGTCGACCATCCACGGCAGGTCGTGGCCGGTGTCGGCCAGGGCGTCCCGCCACAGGCCCGCGACGCGGTCCGCCTCGGCGTCGGCGTCGGCGAAGACGTCCGCGGTGAGGACCCGCACGTACCGCCAGCCGCGGCGCTCCAGCTCGGTGGGGCCGTCGACCTCGCGGTCGACGACGTCCCCGCTCGCCCACGTCGCGTCGTCCAGCTCGACGACCAGGGCCGGGCCGGCGCCCGCCCGGGCCCGGGCGTCCCGGACGACGAGGGCCAGGACGCGGGAGGTGCCGACCTGGCACTCGACCGGCAACCCGATCCGCCGGCACGCGCTCGCGAGGCGACGCACCACCGCGTCGGCCCCGGGCTGCTCGGGGCGTCCCGACTCGGCCAGGACCTCCTCGCGCTCCCAGGCGCGCGCGGCGCGGTCCAGCAGCGCGCGTCCGTCCTCCTGGTCCTCGGCGTCCGCGCCGGAGCTCCAGCCGGAGTCGTCGAGGACGAGGGTGGTGCGCAGCCGGCTGCGGGTCAGGGCCATCCACGCCTCCGCGCGGGCGGTGGCACGGCCCTCGGCGGCCCCGGCCTCTGTTCCGTCGTCGTGGGCGGCCCCCAGCGCGGGCCCGTTGAGGACGGCGTCGGTGACGACGAGCACGTGGTCGCGGCGCTCCCCGGTCCAGCGGACCGGCGTGCCGACCAGCAGGGGCTCACGCCCGACGGACAGCGGCAGGCCCCGGTCGAGCGCCTGCCGCCGCACGGTGTCGGCGAGCAGCTCGGCACCCGCGGCGTCGGGCACGACGACGCCGAGGGACTCCTCGGGGTGGGCGCTCAGCGCCGCCAGCGCCGTCTCCAGCACGAGGTCGACGAGCGCGTCGGGGCCCCGCCGCGCCCCCGGCGGGCGGTCCGACGTCCGGGCGGTGGCCCGCCCGTCGTGCCCGGGGCCGGGCAGGGAGACCTGCGCCGCCGGGGCGGGGACACCGGACAGCAGGGTGTCGTCCAGCAGGGCGTGCTGGCGGTCCAGCCGCAGCGTGGGCAGCACGCCCTCCACGTCGGCGAAGAGGCTGTCCCGCACCGGTCCGGGCACGGTGTGCTCGTCGCGAGCGGTCGGCAGGTCGGCCGGACCGGGCAGCTGCGGGTCCCCCACGACGAGGACGCGCGCGGCGCGGGACAGCGCCGGCAGCGCCGCCGCCGTCGTCGTGGACTGGGCCCCGAGCAGCACGAGCAGGTCGGCGTCGTGGACCTCGTCCGCCAGCCGGGCGACCCCCGCCGCCGACAGCGCGGTCACGGGCAGCAGGTCACCGGGGCGCCCCGACGCCTGGGCCCTCGCGTCGAGGGCGGCACGCACCCGCGCCGCCTGGCGGCCGCGACGGGCCGCGACGGCGAGCTGCAGCTCGTACCGGGCGGTGCGCAGCGCGGCGGCCTCCCCCGTGCCGACCAGCGGGTCGACCATCGAGACGGCGTCCAGGACACCCGCCCACCAGGCGCGTTCCACCTCCGAGGGCAGGTGCAGGCTGCCCGGTCCGCCCCAGCGGGCGCGCAGGTCCTCCAGGAGCCCGCCCCAGCCGGCCCCCTCCAGCTCGTCCAGCAGGACCGTCCGGCGGGGCAGCGGGCCGAGCGCCTCCGCGTCGGCCGCGAGCGCGCGCAGGAGGGCCGACAGCTCCGGCAGCTGGACGTCCTGCAGGGACGTGGCCCCCAGGTCCGTCCACGAGCGGGGCGGCAGCACGCGAGCGAGGTCGTCGAGCTCGCGCCGCACGGCGGCCACCGCGGCGATGAGCGCGTCGAGGTCGTCGGGGACGACGGGTGCGTTGTCCCGCACGGAGACCCGCTGCCACCGCAGGCGCTCGGACCGGGCCTGCTGCAGCCACTCGTGCAGGGTGGCCCAGTCCCCGGCGGAGACGTCCGGGCGCAGCAGCGCCCGGGCCTCCCGGCGCAGGCGCCAGCGGCGCATCCAGCCCTGCCGCACCTCGTGCTCGCGCCGCCACTGGGGCGTGGCGGTCGCAGCCGCGACGTCGCCGAGGGACTGCCCGAAGACCTCGGCGCCGAAGCGCCCGATGGTCGTGCGGACCCCGTCGAGGAGCTCGGTGCGCTCGGCGGCCTCCGCGACCGACGCGGCGCCGCGCAGACCCGCTGCGTCGCAGACGGTCGCGAGCAGCGCGCGCAACGCCGGCAGCCGCTGGCCGATGAGGTTCTCGACCCGCTCCAGGGCCTGCTCGGCGGCCTCGGGCGTGCGCAGGTCCGCACCGGCCCAGGGCGTCGTGCCGGGGCCGACGTCGAAGGCCCCGAGGTCGACGGCCTCGACGAGGCGGTCGGCCCAGCCGGCGACGTCCTCGCGCGCGCAGGACGACAGGTCCGCACCGCGCAGCCGACGGCTCGTCGTCGGCGGCTCGGGGCGCTCGGCCAGGTCCAGCAGGGCGCGCATGGCCTCGGCCGCGCTCACACCCCACGGCTCGCGGAGGCGGTGCAGCGCGGTCGCGTGCTCCTCGAGGGCGCGGGCGGGGCCGGCCACGTCGGGGTCGGCGCCGGGGGCGCCGCCGGACGGGGCGGCGGCGTCCAGACGCGCGCGCACCTCCCGGCGGGCCGCGTCGAGCTGGACGGAGGCGTCGTCGGCCGAGGAGTCCAGGTCGGCCACGAGGTGCAGCAGCAGGCGGCCGAACCCGTTGTCCCGCAGGCGCTCGTCCACGGCGCGACGGTCGGCGGCGGAGTCGGCGACGAGGAGGACGCGACGGCCCGCGGCGACCTCGGAGGCGATGACGGCCGCGGCGACCTGCGTCGCCCCGGTGCCGGTGGGGGCGTCCAGCCGGACGTCCTGCCCGGACAGCACGGTCTCCACGACGCGGCGCTGGGCCGGGTCGAGGGCGAGGCCCTCGACCAGGTCCGGACCGGTGTCCGGGGTGCTCGCGTCCTCGTCCACCGGCCCGGCCGCGGCCAGGGGCTCGACCGGGCGGCGGCCCGCGACGGCGGCGACGACGCGGTGGTCGCGCACGAGCCCGCCCCGGCGACGCAGGTCCGCCAGCAGGTCCGCGCCCGGGTCGGCGAAGGTCGCCAGCAGCAGCCGGCGCTCGACCCGCAGCCCGCGCACCCCCGCGAGCTGGCGGCGCAGCTCGTCCATGGCGGGGTTGGGGTCGAAGCCCCAGTGGGCGCCCACGGCGGCCGCGATGCGGCGCGTGTCGAGGTCGACGCCGAGCTCGGCGCGCGCGACGCGGACGAGGACGGGGTTCACGATCACCTCGGGGGCCAGCTGGACGACGAAGTCGTCGAGCGCCTCGGTCGCCGGGCTGAGCGTGCAGCGGCGCAGCAGGACGGGCGTGCGGCGCGGGGCCCGCAGCGCGGCCGGGGCGGCGCCCTCGGCGAGCGTCGCGGCGTCGGGTTCGTCGGCCATGGACCAGCCGGCGATGCCGACGGCGACGGCGAGCGACCGGGTCCCGCGCTGGGCCAGGAGGGCTCCGGCGAGGCGGTGGGTGGTGCGGGCCCGGCGGCGGGCCTCGGCGAAGGCCCCCGCCTCGCGCACGAGGCTGGTCAGGGGCGCGGGACCGCCCGCGAGGAGCTGGGCGAGGCCGGAGGGGTGCGCGGTGGTCAGGTCGAGCACGGCGTCGGTCCCCACCGGGCAGTCGAGCAGCGCCGACGTGCCCCCGAGGACCTCCGCCTCCGCCCACCAGCGCCGACGCGTCGAGTCGGGACCGGTCGCGGGAGAAGACGTCACGCGGTCAAGGTTAGGCGTCGCCCGACGTGGATCGGGTCAGGTGCGCGGCTCCTGCGTGCCGCCGCGCGCGAGCGGCACCGCGGGTACGGGAGCGGCCCCTCGCGACAGGGCCACGAGGGTGACGTCGTCGCGGGCCCGGCCGCCGCTGAAGCGCCGGGCGACGTCGAGGGCCTCGTCGACGAGGGCCTGCGGCGTCAGTTCCGGCAGCCGCCCGAGGGCGTGCAGGACGCCGGCGATCCCCAGCTCGTCCGTGCTGCCCGTCGGCCGAGCCTCGGTCAGCCCGTCGGTGTAGACGACGAGGACCGAGCCCGGGGCCAGCGACGTCGTGCGGGTCTGCCAGGCGCCGGGCACGTCGAGGTGCAGCCAGGACAGCAGCGGACCGGTGGCGTCCAGCTCGGTCACGACGCGCACCCCGCCGGACTCCTCGTCCGTCCGCAGCACGACGGGGGCGGGGTGGCCGGCGTTGGCGTAGGAGACGGTCCCGGAGTCGGGGTCGACGACCACGACGACGCAGCTGGCGAACCGCTCGGCCTCGTCGGCGAAGACGCGGGCCGCCATGGCCAGGGCCAGGTCGGGTTCGGGCGCCAGGTGCAGGGCCGCCTCGAGCAGCCGCTTGAGCTGGATGGCGACGATGCCCGCGCGCGCCCCGTGGCCCGAGACGTCGGCGACGACGACGGCGAACCGGCCGTCCGCCAGCGGCAGCACGTCGTACCAGTCCCCCGCGAGCAGCCCCTCGGCCGGGCGCAGGGCGGCGGCCGAGGACCAGCCCGGGACCACGGGCAGGTCGTGCGCCGTCAGCTGGTCGCGGACCTCCGCGACCAGGGGCTGCCCCTGCTGCAGGGCCTCGCGCGCCGAGACCGCGTCGGCCAGCTCGTCGAGGATGCGGCGCCGCATCGTCTCGGCCGAGGCCGCCACGGCCGCGAGCTCGGGCGGGCCGGGGAGGGTGATGGGCTTCTGCAGCTCCCCGCCCGCCGCCTCGAGCAGCTGCGCCGAGAGCGACCCGAGGGGATGCAGGACCCACCGGCGGACGAGGTAGAGGACGGCCGGGACGACGAGGAGCGTCATGGCGGCGACGGCCAGCTGGACACTGCGGATCCGGTTCCGCTCGGCCTCCAGGCTCAAACGGGACGTCCGCTCGAGCTCCCGGACGCTGTCGTTGAGCGCACCCAGGTCCCGGTAAGTGCTCTGGAGGGCTTGCACCGAGGGGTCGTCGAGGATCGACCGGCTCAGGCCGGCTGCGTCCAGGTTCGCCTTGAAGGACGCCTGACGGTCTATGACGCTGCGCCAGTAGGCGGCGTCGTCGAGCACCCGGGTCAGGTCCTGGCGGACCGAGACGTCCAGAGCCTCGTCCCGCGACTGTCCGACGAGCGGAGTGCGGGCGTCCTCGTACTGCTGCAGCGCCTTCGTCCGGTTGGCCTGCTCGGCCGTCTGCCGCGCCGCGGTCGACGACGTGATGTAGAGCTGGTGGGCTGATTGGGCTTGAACGATGCTGCGGGAGAACGTGTCGACCTCGCGGGAGAGCTGCGTGCCGGACTCCTCGGGGTCTCGCGCCGAGGTGGTCAGCCAGAGGCTGCTGAGGAGCATGAAGACCGTGAGGACCAGCACGATCGCGAGGAAAGACACCCCCATGACCGACACGCGGCGCTGGAGGGTCGTGCGCGTCATGAGCCGGTGCCAGGCGCTCGCCACCCCGCTCAGCTGCCCCACCCCCTCGCGCGCATCCGCCGGCGTGGATCACCGGTCGGTCGGCACACACCTTGTCATCCCCGGTCCCGCCGGGTCACCCACCCGTCCCACGCGCACGCCGCGCAGATCGTTCCCGGCAGGCGCATCGGCAGGTCGGTCGGCGGCTGCCTCGGCGGGCGGCACCGCGGGTGACGCGGTAGGGGTGGTCGGGTGAACGCCGCCCTCCCCCAGCCCGCCGGACTCGTCCTCGTCCGGCACGGGCAGTCGACGGGGAACCTCGCCGACGCCCACGCCCGCTCGACGCACGCGGAGGTGGTCGACGTCGCCGAACGCGACGCCGACGTGCCGCTGTCCCCCCTCGGCCGCGCCCAGGCCGAGGCGGTCGCGCGCTGGCTGTCGCAGGACCCCGCAGCGCCGCCCGTCCCGGAGGTGCTGGTCTCCTCGCCGTACCTGCGCGCCCACGACACGGCCCGCGCGATCGCCCACGAGCTGCGGGCCGCCGGTCACGACGTGGAGCTGCGCACCGACGAACGCCTCCGCGAACGCGACCTCGGCTGGTGGGACGGGCTGACGGGCCTCGGCGTGCGCGCCCGCTTCCCCGAGGAGGCCGAGCGGCGGCGGCGGATCGGCAAGTTCTACTACCGGCCCCCGGGTGGGGAGAGCTGGTGCGACGTCGCCCTGCGCGTGCGCAGCCTGCTGTCGAGCCTGCGCGAGGAGCACGCCGGCCGGCAGGTGCTGCTCGCCTCCCACCAGGCCGTCGTCATGAACTTCCGGCTCGTCCTGGAGGACCTCGACGAGGAGTCGGTGCTGCGGCTGGACGCCGAGGAGCCGCTGGCCAACTGCTCGGTCACGGCCTACCGGGGCGAGGCGGGGCGGCTCGTGCTCGACCGGGCCGGGGACACGACCGCCGTGCGCGACGTCCGCGTGACCGACGACGCGGTCGACGACGAACCGCGTGACGTGCAGCCGCGGGGGTAGGAGATCGACGTGACCACCGCTCCCCCCTCACCCGACGCCAGCGCCGACGCGACCACCGTCACCTCCGCCGTCCTGCGCGCGTGGCCGCTCCCCCCGCCCGGCGTCGGGAAGGAGTCGCGCGGGCGCACGGTCGTCCTCGGCGGCAGCGTCAAGACGCCGGGAGCGGTCCTGCTGGCCGCGGAGTCGGCGCTGCGCTCGGGGGCGGGCAAGCTGCAGGTCGCCACGACGGCCGGCACCGCCGTGGCCCTCGGCGTCGCGTTGCCGGAGGCGCTCGTCCTGGGGCTGCCCGAGACGGGCGAGGGCGGGATCGACCCGGTGTGCGCGGACGACGGGGAGCTGACCGAGCTCGTCGGCGGGGCGCACGCGGCCCTGCTCGGGGTGGGGGCCGTCGGCGAGCGGGACACCCGGGCCCTGCTGGAGGCGGTCGTGCCGGCCCTCGACACGACGGTGGTGCTCGACGCGCTCGGCCTCGCGCCGGTGACGGCCGACGTGTCGTTCCTGCACCACCTCGACGGGCGGGCGGTGCTGACGCCGAACCTGGCGGAGCTGGCGATCGTGCTGGACGCCGACCCCGAGGAGGTCGAGGGCGA
Organism: Kineococcus endophyticus; assembly: GCF_040796495.1. Lineage (NCBI taxonomy): Bacteria > Bacillati > Actinomycetota > Actinomycetes > Kineosporiales > Kineosporiaceae > Kineococcus > Kineococcus endophyticus. The sequence continues at coordinate 168,761 of NZ_JBFNQN010000009.1, forward strand.
CGTGGGCGCCGCGGCGCGGGAGCTCGCGCGGCGCAGCCGGTGCACGGTGGCCGCCGGCGGGGGCGAGTCCTGGGTCGCCGCGCCCGACGGCCGGTGCTGGCGGGACGCCTCCGGCGGGGCCGGGCTGGGCGTCTCGGGATCGGGTGACGTGCTGGCCGGGATCGTCACGGGCCTGTGCGCCCGGGGCGCGGACCCCACCCAGGCCGCCGTGTGGGGCGTCCACCTCCACGGTCGGGCGGGTGACCGCCTGGCCAGCGCGGTGGGGCGGCTGGGGTTCCTGGCGCGCGAGCTGCCGGGGCAGGTGCCGGCCGTGCTCGCCGAGATCGAGGTCTGAGGGGACCCGCGGGTCAGGCGAGCAGCGCGGCCGCGGTCGGGACGACGTCGGCGGCCGGGACCGCGAGGCGCCAGCTGGTGGAGGACCGGTTGGCGCACGCGTCGGGGTCGCCCTCGGCGCCGGACCACGTCTGCGGCTGTGCGGTGACCTTCCACGCGTCGCCACCCTGCTGGCGGGCGCGGGCGGCCAGCGCGGAGTCGCCGGCGCGCAGGGCCGCGGAGACGATGACGTCCACGGCGCGACCCAGGGAGCGCACGTCGTAGAACGGCACGGTGCACCCGCCGTCGGCGACCTCGGTGGAGACGAGGATGCAGCCGGACTCCACGAGGGCGGCGTGCAGGGCCGCGACGGCTGCCTGCTCGCGCGGGGCGCGGCGCGGGGCCGGGACGCGGGCGTGGTCGACCGGGCGAGCGGTGGTGACGGACATGCGGGGCTGCTCCTCGAATGACGGCGACGGCCGGGTGTCGGCGTCCCCGTCGACGTGGTCCGACACCCGAGAAGGCCATCGGTCGGTGTTCTGTACGGCTTGAGTGTAGGCACCCGTTCGGCCCGTCGCCGACCACGCCCCCTGCCCGTTCGCCTGCAGCGCAGCGCAATCACCACGACACTGCGTCGTAGTTCGGCGATGTCGAACGACATCGGGCGGCCGGCGACGGGGTCGTGCACCATCCCGGTAGGCTGCCTCGCGGGCCCCCATAGCTCAGGGGATAGAGCATCGGTTTCCTAAACCGTGTGTCGCAGGTTCGAATCCTGCTGGGGGCACTCCCACGGGCCGCCGCAGCCGCGCAGCGACTCCTCGAGTGCGGGTCAGGTGCGGAAGTCGACGGTGGCCCGGCCACCGAGTTCCTCGACGTAGCGGCGGGCGCGGTCGTGCTGGCGCGGGCTGAGCAACGGCTGCAACGTCCCGGTCTCGTCCTGCACGCTGAACCCCGCCAGCAACCGCACGTAGGCGATGTCGATGGGGCAGCCCTGGGGCAGCAGACCGCTGTCGCGGTCGGCCGCGACGTGCGCGGCGAGGGGGGAGGCGCCGATCTCGGTCAGCGTGGCGCTGTCGGTCAGGTCCGTCCCGGGGCCCAGCACGACACCGAGGAACGAACGGTCGCTGACGGTCAGGGACGCGAGGATGCGCGCCTGACGGGCCCGGGCCTCGCGGGCGAGCGTCGTGCCGAAGGCGGAGGCGTTCGCGGTCTGCGCGACGGCCAGTCCGCCCTGGTCGCGGGCCGCGGGGGCCACACCCGGATCGGCGGCGGTCGCCGACGAGGAGACGTTCACCAGGCGGTGCTCCTCTCTCGGGTTCGACGTTGCGGCGGGCGTGCGCCCACCCGTCCCCCTTCGGCACCTCACCGTGCGTCCTTGAGGTACACCGGCGGCCGCACCGTCCGCATCCCGGGTGCGGGGACGAGGTGACCGAGCGTGGTGGAGGGACGGCGCGCATCGCCGGACCCCGCCGTCCGCGACCGGCCGAACCCGCACCACCCTGCCTCCGGAGGGGCCGGGCAGGGGACCCCGCCTGCGATGCTGGACGGGTGGACGAGATCCCCGACCCGACGTCCGCCTCCTCGCCGGAGCCCGCCGACGGCGTGCGGGTCCTCGTCGTCGACGACGAACCCCTGGTCCGCTCCGGCCTGACGGCCATCCTCTCCTCCGCCCCCGACCTGCACGTCGTGGCCGCGGTCGAGGGCGGCGCGGCGCTGGACACGCTGCGCCGCTTCCGGGTCGACGTGCTGCTGCTGGACATCCGGATGCCGGACGTCGACGGCCTGACCGTCCTGGCCGGTCTGGCGGCCCTCCCCCGTCGGCCGGCCGTCGCGATGCTGACGACGTTCCACGCCGACGAGAAGGTGGCGGCCGCGCTGGCCGCGGGCGCGGACGGCTACCTGCTGAAGGACACCGACCCCGACCAGCTCGTCCAGCACGTCCGGGCCCTGGCGCGCGGGGCGTCGGTCCTGTCCGCCGGGGTCACCGCCACGGTGGTCGAGGGGTTCCTGCGTTCGCGCGGGTCCGCGTCGGCGCGGCAGTCGCTGCGCCGCCTCACCCCCCGCGAGCACGAGGTGCTCGTGCTGCTCACCGAGGGCGCGCAGAACGCCGAGATCGCCGAACGCCTCTTCGTGTCCCTGCCGACCGTCAAGGAGCACGTCGGCGCCGTCCTCACCAAGCTCGGGGTGAGCAACCGGGTGCAGGCCGCCGTCCTGGCCGTGCGCGCCGGCCTGGTGGAGGAGCGGTGACCTCCGCGGGGACGGTCCCGGCCCGCCGGGACCGTGCCCGCACGGCGCTCCGCGCCAGGACGCTCGACGTCGCCGTCGACGTGGGGCTGGTGGTGGCGTGCTGGTTCGAGGGGTTCACGAACCAGACCGCCGGGTGGAACCGCCCCTTCGTCCTGTCCGTGCTCGCGCTGCTCGCGGTGCTGGTCCGGCGCAGGGTGCCGCTCGTGGCCTTCCTCGTGGGCGTGCCCGCGCTGGGCTGGGCGCAGGCGACGCTGGCCCCCGCCGTCCTGGCCTTCACGCTCGCCCACCGCGAGCGCCGCGGCCGGGTGGTCGTGGGGGCGGTGGTCGTGGGCGTCGGCGTCTCGGCGGCCGCCGTGCTGGACCCGCGCCCGGACCTGTGGCGCAGCGACGTGGCGGTCCTCCTGCAGGTCACCGCCCTCCTCGGGGGTGCGGCCGGGCTCGGCGCCTACCGGGCGGCCCGGGGCGACCTGCGGGAGCGGCTCGACGACCTCGTCCGCGCCCGCACCCGCGAGCACGAGCTCGTCGACGCCGCCGCGCGGTCGGAGGAACGCACCCGGCTCGCCCGCGAGATGCACGACGTCGTCTCCCACCAGGTGTCCCTCATCGCGATCGTCGCCGGGGCGCTGCGCGTCGGGGAGCACCCGCCGGCCGTCCGTGCGGCCGCCGAGCAGATCCGGGAGCTGGCGGTCCGCACGACGGACGAGCTGCGGCAGATGCTGACGGCCCTGCGCTCGGACGGCCACCAGCCGCTCGAGGCGCCGGGACGCCTCGCGGACCTGCCCGCGCTGTGGGCGGGCAGCGGCCTCACCGGCACGTTCACCCTGGACCCGGCCCTGCTGGCCCCCGAGGCGACCGGTCCGGTCGGGACGGTCCCGGACAGCCTGCAGCGCACGGTCTTCCGCATCGCGCAGGAGGGTCTGACGAACGCCCGCCGGCACGCCCCGGGGGCCGCGGCGCACCTGCGGGTCGAACGCGGCCGGCGCAGGCTCGTGGTCGCCGTCGGCAACGCGGCGCCCCGTCCGGGCACCGGCCAAGCCGCCCCCGGCACCGGCCACGGGCTGCTCGGGGTCGAGGAGCGCGTCGCGGCGGCGCACGGCCGGCTCACCGTCGGCCCCACGCCCGACGGGGGGTTCGCGCTCGAGGCGGTCCTCCCCCTGCCCGCCGCGCAGGGCCTGCAGTCCTCCGCCCCCGGGCGCGGACCCGAGCCCGCGGCCGCCGAACTGCGCACCCCGGCCCACGACGGCTGACCCGCCACCCGACGGAGCCCACCCCTCCGGAAGGAGGGAGCGCGCGGGACCGCCCGGTGGCGACCATTCCGGCATGGACGACCGCATGGACGTGGGACCCACGACGCCCGCCCCCCGACGCCCCGCACGAGCGCAGGTGCGGCGGTGACCCGCACGGCCGACTGGGCCCGCGACCACCTCGTCGTCCTCGTGCAGCCGGACGGTGACCTGGCCCTGTGGTCGACGGGCGGGCGCACCCTGGTGCTGCGCGACGCGACCGAGGAGCAGGTGACCGAGCACCTCGTCGCCCGCACCCTCTCCGCCCCCGCGGGCGAGGCCGCAGCCGGAGGGTCCGAGGACCCGAAGGCCGAACGCCGTGCGCTGCAGGCGGCGCGCTGGGCCGTGAAGCGGGCGCGGCAGGGGCTGCAGCCGCGCGTGCACCTGCCCCGCTGGGAGGACGTGGCCGTTCCCGGCCGGGCCTGACGCCGTCCGGGGTCAGGCCCGGGGTCAGTCGATGAGCAGCGCCCGCGCGCAGTGCACGTCGGTGATGAGCGTGGACACGGTCCCGGAGGCCAGGACGGCGCGCACGGCCCGGGCCTTCTGCGGCCCGCCCGCGACGACGACCACCTCCGGGATCCGGCGCAGGTCCGCCATCCCCACCGTCAGCAGCTGGTCGCTGAGGCTCGACAGCTCCTGGCCGTCCTCGCGCAGCAGGTTCCCGGCCACCTCGGCGCACACGCCCTCGGCCAGCAGCTTGCGGCGCAACCCGGCGGGCATGAGGTCCATCAGCTGGGAGTCGTCGGGCCAGGCGCCGACGGCCAGCAGCGCGACCGTCAGCCGCGCGTGCTGCTGCAGGGTCCGCGCGACCGCGGTCTGCCGCCGCACCCCGGCCAGCGTCGCGGCGTCCGGCAGCAGCAGCGGCGCGAAGATCGGGTGCGACCCCCCGCCGGAGACGGCCGCGACGCGGCGGACGAGGTCGATGCAGTTGTCGTTGGCCGACCCGGCCGCCCCCGTGAGCTGGGTGACGGTGACGCGCGGCAGGGTGCGCTCCTCCAGGTGCGCGACCACCGAGCGCAGCGTGCGGCCCCAGGCGATCCCGAGCCGGTCGTCCTCGGTGAGCAGGTCCCCGAGGACGCCGGCGGCGACCGCGCCGAGACCGTCGCGCAGCTCCCCCGGGTCCGGTGAGGTCTGCACGACGATCGCCCGCCGCAGGTCGTGCCGCCGCCGCAGCTCCTCGGACAGGTCCGGTTCGATCTGGAACGGGACCTGCACCGAGATCTGCACGATCCCCTGCTCGAGCGCGGCGTCGAGCAGGCGGGCCACGCGGAACCGGGACACCCCCAGCACGTCCGCGATGTCGGACTTGCTCGTGCCCTCGAGGTAGAACTTCCGCGCCGCGACGGCGGACTGCACCTGTTCCTCGATGGTCAGCTTCACGGGTGTCCCGGTTCCTCCGTCGGTCCTGTCAGGCGATCGTGAAACCGCCGTCGATGCGGTAGTCCGCACCGTTCACCATGGCAGCCGCGGGGGACGCCAGGTACACGGCCAGCCCCGCGACCTCCTCGGGGACGGCGAACCGGCCCGTGGGGATGGCCTCCTTGGCGCGTTCGCCCTTCTCCCCGGCCCAGACCGCGCGGCCGAGGTCGGTGAGGACGACGGTCGGGGAGATCGCGTTGGCGGTCACGCCGCGCCCGCCCCACTCCAGCGCCAGCACCCGGGTGAGCCCGAGGACGCCGGCCTTGGAGGCGCAGTAGGCGACGTGCTCGGGCAGCGCCACGCTCGCCGCCTGGGAGGCCAGGTTGAGGATGCGCCCGTACCCGGCGGCCAGCATGTGCTCCCCGGCCGCCTGGCACATGAGGAACGTCCCGGTGAGGTTCACCGACAGCGTCGTCTGCCACGTCTGGAACGGCAGCGACTCCGCCGTCCCCAGCAGCGCCAGGCCCGCGCAGTTGACGAGGACGTCGAGACGGCCGGTCCGCTCGACCACGGCGTCCGTCGCGGCCCGGGTCGAGGCGGGGTCGGTGACGTCGCACTCGAGCGCGAACGCGCTCTCCCCCAGCGACTGCGCCCGCTCCTGGGCGGCCGGCAGGTTGCGGTCGACGACGGCGACGGTGGCGCCGCGCTCGACGAACGCCGTCGCGATGGCGGCGCCGATCCCCGACGCCCCGCCGGTCACGAGCGCGGTGCGCCCCTGCAGGGAGAAGCTGAGGTCGCTGCCCGGCGCGGCCGGTGCGAGGTCGGCCGTCACGTCAGGCACCTTCCTGTCCGGGGATGCCCTCGAACGCGATGTCGCCGGACTTCAGGTTCTTCTCCGTCAGGTCCGGCAGCGCCGCGAGGAAGGCCGCGCGGTCGGAGACGACGTGCTGGATCGCGACGTCGACGTTCTCCTGGGTGATCTTCGGCATCTTGTAGACGGGCTCGGTGTTCACGTCCGTCTTCGACGCGATCGCCGCCGCCACCGCCAGGCCGGCCGACAGTTCGACGGTGCCGTTCTGCAGCATCGTCCCGATGAAGTCGCCGCTCTTGACGGCGTTCAGGCCGTCCTCGATGCCGTCGATGCCGACGATCGGGACGGTGACCCCGGCCTCCTTGAACGCCTGCAGCGCACCGAGGCCCATGTCGTCGTTCTCGGCGACGACACCGGTGATCTGGCTGCCGAACGCCGAGATCCAGTTCTTGACCTTGTTGACGGCCTCGTCGCGCTTCCAGTTCGCGGTGTCCATCGCCAGGACCTTGATGCCCGGGTAGTTCGTGAGGACCTGCTTGATGCCCTTGGTGCGGTCGAGCTCCCCGGACTGCCCCAGCGGGCCCTGCAGCACGACGATGCCGCCCTGGCCGCCCAGCTTGTCGGCCATCATCTGCATCTCCGCCGCACCGGCCGCGACGTCGTCGGGCTGGACGTTGCCGGCGATGTCGGTGGAGTTCAGCGCCGCGTTCACGGCGACGAGCGGGATGCCCGCGGACTTGGCCGCGGCCACCTGCGGCTGGAGGGAGTCGGCCTGGACGGGGACGACGATGATGGCGTCGACGCCGGCGTTGACGTACTGGTCGACCTGCGAGGCCTGCGTGTTGACGTCGAGGTTGGCGGAGTTCCAGAGCAGCTGGATGCCCTTGGCCTTGGCGTAGGCGTCCATGCCCTCCTTGCCGGCGGTGATGAAGGAGCTCATGTCGTAGACGCTGACGCCGACGCGGACCTGCTGCGACCCGCCGGAGGCGTCGCTGCCCGACCCCTCCTTCTGGGCGTTCGGGTCGCCGGCGCCGCAGGCGGCCAGGGCGAGGGACAGGGCGCCGAGGCCGAACGACCCGGCGAACAGGGTGCGGCGGGACAGCGGGTTCTGGGCGGAGCTGGTGGGGTTGGTTCCGTGGGACACGGGTCTTCTCCTTCGAAGAGGGTGGCGCGGGTGGTGTGCGGGGTGGGGTCAGGCCCGTCGCTTGACGGACCAGACGTCGACGGCGACGGCGGCCACGATGAGGACGCCCTTGATGACGTCCTGCCAGTAGGCCGGGACGAGGAGCAGGTCCAGACCGTTGTTGAGGGTCTGGATGAGCAGCAGGCCCAGGGCGGTGCCCCAGACGGTGCCGCGCCCACCCATGAGCGAGGCGCCGCCGATGACGACGGCGGCGATGGCGTCGAGCTCGTAGCCCTGCCCGAGGTTCGGGGGGCCGGAGATGACGCGGGAGGCGAGCATCACGCCGGACAGGCCGGCGAGCAGGCCCGACAGGGCGTAGACGCTGAACAGGGTGCGGCGGGCGTTGACGCCGGCGATCTCGGCGGCCACGCGGTTGCCGCCCACGGCGTAGACGCGCATGCCGTACGCGGTGCGGCGCATGACGATCCCCAGCACCACGATCCCGACGATCATGACGATGACCGGGATCTGCAAGCCGAGCACCTTCGTGTTGGCGATCGACCCGAACTCGGCGGGCAGGCCGTTGATGGGCGCACCCCCGCCGATGACGTAGGCGATCCCCGACCCGGCGGTCAGCATGCCGAGGGTGGCGATGAACGGTGGTACGTCGACGCGGGAGACGAGGATCCCGTTGACCGTGCCCGCCAGCAGGCCCACGGCCATCGCCGACAGCACCGTCAGCCACACCTGGCCGGGGTTCGCCTTCGCGACGGCCGCCGACGTCATGGCCGCCACGGCGATGACGGAGCCGACGGACAGGTCGATGCCGCCGGTGAGGATGACGAGCGTCTGCCCCAGGGCGATGAGCGCGAACGGCGCCGCGGCGATGAGGATGTTCTGGAGGTTCTCCGGGGAGGAGAACCGCAGCGACCGGTAGGAGAAGAACGCGATCACCAGCAGCATCACGATGAGCATCGCCCGCCGGATGAGCTGGGCGACGATCCACTCGCGGGAGAACCGCCGACGCGGCGCGGGGACCGCGGTGTTCTCGGTCGTCGTCGTGGACATCACACGTCCTTCGTGTCGGAGCGGGCCTCGGAACGGGAGCTGAGCCCGGAGCTGAGCCGGAAGATGGTGTCCTGGACGTCGGGGGCGTCCAGCTGGGTGCGGTCGAGTTCGGCGACGACGGCGCCGTCGCGCAGGACGAGGGCGCGGTGGGACAGGCCCAGGACCTCGGTCATGTCCGAGGAGGCCATGACGACGGCCATCCCGGCCGCGGCGAGCTCGGCGATGATGCGGTAGATCTCCGACCGGGCGCCGACGTCGACGCCGCGGGTGGGTTCGTCGAGCAGGAGGACGTCGACGTGCTCGGTGAGCCACCGCGCCAGCACGACCTTCTGCTGGTTCCCGCCGGACAGGGTCCCGACGTCCTGGGACAACCCGCGACTGCGCAGGCGGACGGAGTCCATGGCCTCCCCGACGGCGGCGCGGCGCGAGGCGCCCTTGAGCCAGCCGGCGACGGAGAACTTCGCCAGCCGCGGCAGGGTCCCGTTGTCCAGCACGGACAGGCCCATGACGGCCCCGGCGTGCTTGCGGTCCTCGGGGACGAGCGCCATGCCGGCGGTGATGGCGGCCGCGGGGTTCTTGCGCTTCACGTCGCGACCGGCGACGGTGATCCGTCCGGCCGTCGTGCCGCGCACGCCGAAGATCCCCTCGAGCAGTTCGGTGCGACCGGCCCCGACGAGCCCGGCCAGGCCGAGGATCTCGCCCCGGCGCACCTGCAGGTCGACCGTCCCGGCCTGCCCCGCGACCTCGAGGTCCTGTACCTGCAGGACGACGTCGGCGTCGGCGGGGACCGTGCGGACGGGCGGGAACAGGTCCTCCAGTTCCCGGCCGATCATCGCGGTGACGATGTCGTCGTCGGAGACGTCGGCCATGGCCTCGTCGAGGACGAGACCGCCGTCCCGCAGCACGACGACCCGGTCGGCCAGGTCGCGGATCTCGGCCATCTTGTGGGTGGTGAACATGATGGCGACGCCGGAGTCGCGCAACTGCCGGACGACCCGGTACAGACCCTCGACCTCGCGCTCGGAGATCGCGGAACTGGGTTCGTCGAGCAGGACGACCTTCGCCCCGCGCGAGGAGTTCTTGACGATCTCGACGATCTGCTGCAGACCGACCGGGAGGGTGCCCATCCGGGCCCCGGGATCGATCTCGACGCCGAACACCTCGAGCATCGTGACGGCCTGCGCGGCCATCGCCCGGCGGTCCAGCGTGCCGAGCCTCGTCTTCAGCTCGCGGCCGACGAAGAGGTTCTCGTAGACGGTCATGTGCGCGATGGAGGCGAGCTCCTGCGGCACGATCGCGACCCCGAGGCGGTGGGAGTCGCGGATGCTGCCGGCGGCGAGTTCCTCCCCGCGCACCAGCACGGTCCCCTCGTCCGCGCGGTACTGCCCTGCGGCGATCTTCATCATGGTGGACTTGCCGGCGCCGTTCTCGCCCGCCAGGGCCGTCACCGTGCCGAGTTCCAGCCCCAGGGACACGCCCTTGAGGACCGGGACCCCACCGAAGGACTTCCGCAGTTCCCGGCACTGGAGAACTGGTTCGACAACCATGTCGGTTTCCTCTCGTTCGACGGGGCCGGGTGCTTCTCCACCGGTGCCCTGCCTGCGCCGAGTATGTGGAGCGTCCCGCGGGGCCCACAACCGACGTGCTCATGTGAGCGCGAGGTGGTGGTCGACTGAGCAGATGGGTCATCCTGTGCGCGCTCACCGCCGCGCAGCAGCAGGAGGACCCATGACCAAGATCTTCGGCGACCCGGCAGCGTTCGTCGACGAGTCCGTCGCCGGTTTCGTGGACCTGTACTCCCACTACGTCCAGCCCGTCCCGCACGGGGTGATCCGCTCCACCGCCACCCCCGAGGGCAAGGTCGCCGTCATCGCCGGCGGCGGCTCGGGCCACTACCCCGCCTTCGCCGGCTACGTCGGCCCGGGACTTGCCGACGGCGCCGTGTGCGGCAACGTCTTCGCCTCCCCCTCCACCCGCTGGGTCTACGACGTCGCCAAGGCCGCCCACCGCGGCGGCGGCGTCGTCCTGGGGTTCGGCAACTACGCCGGGGACATCCTCAACTTCGGCCTGGCCGCCGAACGCCTGCGCGCCGAAGGCATCCGCGCCGAACTGCTCGTCGTCACCGACGACGTCGCCAGTGAGGGCCAGGGAGCCAACGGCCAGCGCCGCGGCATCGCCGGCGACGTCATCGCCTTCAAGATCGCCGGCGCCGCCGCCGAAGCCGGGTACGACTTCGACGACGTCGTGCGCGCCGCCCGCCACGCCAACGACCTCACCCGCTCCATGGGCATCGCCTTCGCCGGCTGCACCCTGCCCGGGGAGAGCGAACCCCTGTTCACCGTCACCCCCGGCCACATGGGCGTCGGTCTGGGCATCCACGGCGAGCCCGGCATCTCCGAGGAACCCATCGGCACCCCCACCGAGATCGCCGACCTGCTGGTGGACAAGGTCCTGGCCGGCAAGCCCGACGGTGCCCCCGAGGGCGGGAAGATCGCGGTCCTGGTCAACGGTCTGGGCTCGACGAAGTACGAGGAGCTGTTCCTGCTCTACGTGCCGATCGCCACGCGCCTGCGCGCGGCCGGGTACGAGATCGTCGCCCCCCAGGTCGGGGAGCTGGTCACCTCCCTGGACATGGCCGGCTGCTCCCTGACCGTCACCTGGCTGGACTCCGAGCTGGAGACGTTGTGGACGGCGCCGGCCCAGTGCCCGGCCCTGTCCGTGGGCGCCACGATCGAGACGACCCCGGCCCCCACCTACGAGGCTCCGCAGGACGAGGTCGCCGACTACTCCGGCACCCCGGCCGAGGCCGCGCAGGCCGGGCAGCAGATCGCCGGACTCATCGAGGCCGTCCGCGACGTGCTCAAGGACGCCGAGGCCGAACTGGGCCGCATCGACGCGATCGCCGGGGACGGTGACCACGGCACCGGGATGGTCAACGGGTCCGTGGCCGCCGCTCAGGCCGCCCGTCAGGCCGCCGACGCCGGCGCCGGGGCGGGCTCGACGTTGTCGGCGGCCGGGGGCGCGTGGGCCGACCGGGCCGGTGGGACGTCGGGGGTGATCTGGGGGGTGCTGCTGCACGCCTTCGCCGAGCAGCTGGGCGATGAGGGCAAGCCCACGCCTGAGCAGGTCGCCGCTGGGGCGAGCGCGTCGGTGGAGGCCGTCCAGCGCCTGGCCGGGGCGCGGGTGGGGAACAAGACGATGCTGGACGCGCAGGTCCCCGTCGCGCAGACCCTCGCGGAGCGGATCGGGGCCGGGGAGGACCTGAAGAGCGCGTTCACCACCGCCGCGCAGGCCGCGACGCAGGCCGCTGAGGCGACCAAGGACCTGCGTCCGCAGATCGGGCGGGCCCGGCCGCTGGCCGAACGATCCCTGGGCCACCCCGACGCCGGCGCCGTGTCGCTGGCGCTGGTGACCCGCACCGTCGCCGACGAGCTCTGAGCCAGGTCGGGATCGTCGTGACGGAGGGCCGGACCTACCGGCCCTCCGTCACGACGGTCCCCCACCGGGGTGACCGCAGGACTGCGCGCGGGTGACGGGTGTGGGCCGGGCGGGTGAGTCCGCGATCTCGAAGGGCGCCGCGGGCAACCATGTCCTAGTTTCACGACCGCGGCGGCGACGACGCCCCGTCACCTGCGACAAGAGGATCCACGATGCGCCTGGTCCGCCGCTCGACCCTGTCCGCCCTCGCCGCCACCGCCCTGCTCTCGACCGTCTGCGCCGGAGCCGCTCAGGCGGCCACCCCCGTCCCGAAGGTCGGCACTCCCTTCCCCTACGTCGGCCTCGTCCGTGCGGCCGGCGCCGACCGCTACGAGACGGCCGCCGTCATCGCCCAGGGTTCCTTCCAGCCCTCCAGCGGCAGCACGGTGTTCATCGCCAGCGGCGAGGCGCCCGCCGACGCCCTGACGGCCGGGCCCGCCGCGGCCTCGCTCGACGCCCCGCTGCTCCTGACCCGCGCCGGGGACCTGCCCGCGGCGACGGCCACGGAACTGGCCCGCCTCAAGCCGGCCACCGTCTACGTCGTGGGCGGCACCGACCGCGTCTCGGACACCGTGCTCACCGCGATCGGCACGGCCGCACCGGGTTCGACGGTCACGCGCATCGCCGGGTCGTCCCGCTACGAGACGGCCGTCGACGTGGCGGAGAAGTTCTTCCCGAACCCCGAGGGCGTCGTCGTCACCCGCGGGGACACGTTCCCCGACGCCCTCTCCGGTGGTGCCGCCGCCGCGTCGGCCGGGGTTCCTGTGATGATCACCGAACCGACCTCGATCCCGGCGCCCGTCGCGCAGTGGATGTCCCAGCACACGTTCGCCTCGAGCCTCGTCGTGGGCAGCTCGACGTCCGTCAGCGACGCCATCGCCGCGACCGTCGCGAGCCGCACGAGCGACCCGGCCGACGCCACCCGGGTCGGCGGGGCGGACCGCTACGAGACGTCGGCCGCCGTCGCGACCGCGGTGTTCCCCGACGCCTCGACCGTCGTCATCGCGACGGGCGACAACTTCCCCGACGCCCTCGCCGGTGTCCCCGCCGCCGCCGTCAACGCGGCCCCGATGCTGCTGCTGCCCAAGGACTGCACCCCGGCCTCCCTGGCGACCTACGTGCAGGGCAACACGAACATCTCCGGGGAGATCATCCTCGGCGGTCCCACCTCGGTGACGGCGGAGGCGCTCACCACGAACTGCTGACGTCCGCCCACCGGAGGGCAGGACGACGACGCGCGGGGCGGCCGGAGCACCGGTCGCCCCGCCGTCGCGTCAGGACCTCGTCCGTCACCTCGTCCGGCGCCGGAACCGGACCAGCCCGGCCACCGCCACGGCGACCGCGACCCCGCCGGCGACTCCGACCGCCAGGGGTGCGAACCCCAGCGATCCCGCCACGTTCACCACCAGCCCGACGACCAGCAGGACCCAACTGCCGGCCCGGAGGGTGCTGCGCTGCTGCGCTCGAAGGTGATGACGGTCGTCCACGGTTCCTCCTGGGTTCGGTGAGCCACCACCGTCGCCCGCCGGACGGTGGCGGGGACATCCCGCGTCCTGCCGTCCTGGAGTGGTGCTGGCTGTACCGACGCCGGGCACCGCACCTGGGTACGGTCGAGGCGATGACCACGGCAGCAGCGGGACGCGCACGGCTGGTCCGGGCGCGGGCGGGTTTCCTCGACCTCGGTCGTGGGCTCGGCACCGCGCTGACCGCGGCGCTCCTGGTCCTCTGGCTCCTCATCGTCGTGGCCCTGCTGCCGGTGGGGATCGGGCTGCTGCTCGTCCCGTCCGCGGCGCGCGGGGTCCGTCGCCTCGCCGACGCCGAACGCACCCGGACGGGATCGCCGACGTGGGGTCCCGGCCCCCAGCGGTTGCGGGCTGCGCTCGCGGACCCGTTGTGGCGCAGGGACGTCCGGTGGCTGCCACCGCACGCCGTGGTCGGTGTGCTGCTGGGTCTGGTCGGCGTCCTGCTGCCCGTGTACGCGGTCCGCGACCTGTCCTTCCCCCTCTGGTGGTGGCTCGTCCCGGCCGGTGAGGACCCCTCGCCGTGGTGGTGGACCGTCGACGCGTGGCCCGACGCGCTGGCCGTCGCGGGTCTCGGGGCGGTGTGGGCGCTGCTGTCCCTGGTCGGCCTGCCGGTCCTCGCGCGGGCGCAGTCCGCGCGCAGCCGCGCGCTGCTGCGTCCGCCCGCCGACGTCGACCTGTCCCTGCGGGTCGCAGAACTCACCGCCACCCGCGCCGCGGCGCTGGACGCCCACGCCGCGGAACTGCGGCGCATCGAACGGTCGCTGCACGACGGGGCGCAGAACCGTCTCGTCGGGGTGACCGTCCTGCTGGGTGCGGCCCGCCGGGCGGTGGCCCGGGACCCCGCGGTGGCCGACGACCTGCTCGCCCGCGCCCAGGCCGCCGCCGAGGAGGCCCTGGCCGAGCTCCGCGCCGTCGTGCGCGGGATCCTGCCGCCCGTCCTCGACCGCGGACTGGCCGCCGCCGTCACCGGCCTCGCGGCGGACTGCCGGGTCCCGTGCCGGGTCGAGGTGGCCGTCGAACCGCGGTGCCCGGTGTCGGTGGAGGCGACGGCGTACTTCGTCGTCGCCGAGGCCCTGACCAACGTGTCCCGGCACTCGGGTGCGCGGACGGCGTCGGTCGACGTGCGGCGGCTCGGTGAGCACCTGCACGTCGTCGTCACCGACGACGGCCGCGGTGGCGCGGACCCCGGTGCGGGGTCGGGGTTGACGGGGGTGCTCCGCCGGGTGGAGGCGCTCGACGGGACGCTGGAGCTGACCAGCCCGCCGGGCGGGCCGACGAGGGTGGAGGTGCGGTTGCCGTGCGGATCGTGATCGGGGAGGACGACGCCCTGCTGCGCGAGGGCCTGGCCCTGCTGCTGGCCGCGGAGGGCCTGGACGTCGTCGCGACCGCCGCCGACGCGGACGCCCTCCTCGCCGCCGTCGACGAGCACCGGCCCGATGTGGCGATCGTCGACGTCCGGATGCCCCCGACCCACACCGACGAGGGGATCCGCGCCGCCGTGCAGGCGCGCCGGACCCACCCCGACCTCGCCGTCCTCGTCCTGTCGGCCTACGTCGAGCAGGCGTTCGCCACCGACCTGCTGGCCGGGGGTGCCGGCCGCGTCGGCTACCTGCTCAAGGAGCGGGTGGGCCGCGTGGAGGAGTTCCTCGAGGCCCTGCACCGGGTCGCGGCCGGCGGCACCGCAGTGGACCCCGAGGTGGTCGCGCAGCTGCTCACCCGCACCCGCACCGACGCCGGTCTCGACCGGCTCTCGGCCCGCGAGCGCGAGGTGCTGGGCCTCATGGCCGAGGGTCTGGGGAACTCCGCGATCGCGGCCCGGCTGGTCGTCTCGGACGGCGCCGTGCACAAGCACATCCGGAGCATCTTCGCCAAGCTCGACCTCGCCCCCACGGACGAGGCGGACCGCCGCGTCAGCGCCGTCCTGCGCTACCTGCGGGCGGGCTGAGCCGCACCGGGTAGCTTCGCCGCGTGAGCACCGCACCCTTGGAACCCGCCGGCGCCGGCCACCAGGACGTCCTCGCCGTCCTGCGCGGAGCGCCGTCCCCGGTCTCCCCGGTGCCCGTGCCGCCCGCTCCCGCGAGCGTGTCGCTGCTGCCCGAGACGGCGTCCTCGCGGCACCAACTGGTCGCCGACCTGGCCCTGGCCGGGGGCCCGGTGGTCGTGGACGTGGGTGCGGAGGGGCCGGTGCTGCTGGCCGGGCTGCTCGCCGCGCTGGCGGCCACGGGCCGCTCGGTGCGGCTCGTGCCGGGTGCGTCGACGGACGGGGCGCGCGCGGAACTCGCCCGGCTGGGCCTGGGGCACCTCCTCGCCGACGTCCCGGAGGACCCCAGCCGCCGCGGTGCCGACCTCCCGCCGGCGGACCCGAACCGCTGGCTGACGCTCCTGCGCGACCTCGACGCCCGGCACCGCGCGTGGTTCTCGGCCGGGGGCGGGACCGACGGCAGCGCCGGGGCGAGCCGGTCCGAGCAGGTGGCGGGCCTCGCCGCGCTGCGCGCCGAGCACCTGCACCCGCCGCTGCTGCCGGCCGCCGCGACGTGGTCCGCGGACGAGCGGGCACGCGTCGTGGCCCTCCTCGACCGGGCCCGCACCGCGGGCGAGGACCCGCTGCGGGGGGTGCCCGACGACCGCCTGGCCGCCGTCGCGGCCGACCTCGAGCGGCTCCCCGACCAACTGGACCGGCTGGCCGGCCTCGTGCAGCGGTTGACGTCCGAGACCGGGTGGCGACCGCGGACGACCGCCGACGTGGCGGCCGCGCTGCCGCTCCTGGGCCGCGTGGACGACGCGCTGCGCACCTACGTCCCGGCCGCCCTGCGCACCGACCTCGACCAGGCCGCGGCCGTCCTCGCGCGGCAGCCGCGGTCGCTGCTGTCCGCCGAGGAGCGCGAGCGTCGACGTGAGCTCAAGCGGCTCGCGGCGCTGCGCCACGACGGGGCGTCCTTCGGCCCCGGCGACGTCGAGACGCTCGGGGCGCTGCAGCGGGACTGGGCCGCCCTGCTGGGCGGCGCCCCGGCCCCCGCCCCGTCGCGCGGCGAACTCAGTGAACTGCTGGAGCCGTTGCGCCGCAGCCTGGCCGCCGTCGCCGAGGTGCTGCCGGACGTCCCGACCGATCCCGAGCTGGAGCGGCTCGGGACCGTCGGGGACCGGGTGCGCAGCGCGGTCGGGGCGGTGCGGTCGCGGCAGGACCGTGCGGCCGTCGACGCCGAGGGGCTGGCCTACCTCGCCGCGGCCGTGCCCGCGGGGTCGGGCACGGCCGACGTCGCCCGGCTCGTCGACGGGACGCACTGGCGGGCGGCCCTCGAGGCGTCCACCCCCGGCGGGGCTCCCGTCGGCCGCGTCGCGGAGGAGTTCCGCCGCCTCGACGAGCAGCGCCGCGCGCGCTCGGCCCGGGAGCTGCAGCTCGCCCTGTCCGGCGCCCGGGCCCGGCCCGTCGTCGTCGCCCCGGCCGACGACGCCCCGGCACCGGAGGTGGAGGTGCTGGTCGTGGACGAGGCCCACCGCCTCGACGCCGCGCGCGTCGCCGACCTCGCGGGTGCCGCCCGCCAGCTCGTCCTGCTGGGGACGCCCGGCGACGGGACCTCGGCGTGGGACCGGGCCGCCCGCGCCGTGACGCCGGTGCCGCTCGCGCTGAGCCCGCAACCGTCCACGCTGGCCGACGCGGTCACGGCCGCCCTGGTGTCCGCGGGCGTCGACGTCGTCCCCGCCGCGCCGGACCTGCCCGCGGAACGGGAACTGCGCGACGGCGGTGCCCGGCTGCTGCTGGGTCTGGAGGACGCGCTGGCCTCCTGGCGCGTCCAGGACCGCGAGGTCGTCCGCCCGGCGCGGGCCCGGGCGAGCGGCCTGAGCTACCGCCTCGTGCGGATGGCGGACTGGTCGGCCGACCCGCGCGCGGAGGCGCGTGCGCTGGCCGAGGAGGTGCGCGCCCTCGCGCCCGTCGTCGAGGAGGCCACGGTGCCCCCCGTCCTCGCCGCCCCCCTGCCGGTCGAGTCGTTCCCGAAGGGCCTGGGGTCCGCCGAGGACGCGCAGCGCGCGGTCACCGACTTCGTGACCGCCCTCGACGGCGGGAACCCGAACATCGACCAGACCCCGCCGGCCGCCGTCGACGCCGCGGTCGCGCTCGCCTACGCCGACCTCGGTGTCACCGCGGCCGACGCCGCCGTCCTCGACGCGGCGATGGACCTGCTGGGCTACCGCCGCCGCGGCACCAAGGTGCTGCGCGCGTTCAAGGAGTCGGTGCAGCGCACCAAGAAGAAGATGCGCGGCGCCGGCGTCCGCCTCCCCTGAGCCCCCCGACCCCGCGTGGAAAACACTCTTTCCGCCCCCGGCAATCGCTTCCCCGGGGCGGAAAGTGTGTTTTCCGCCCCGAGTCGGGGTCGGGTCGGGGCCGGGTCGGGGTTGACGCGAGGGGACGGCAGGGGCAGGCTGGGCGGCGCAGTAAGCGCATACATCGCTGCGACGTCACCGCCGACGACCTCACGGGAGCTTCGATGCCCACCCCGCTGACCAGCCCGATGCACCGCCGCACGTTCCTCACCGGGAGCCTCGCCGCCGGGGCGCTGGCCACCGCCGCCCCTGGCGCCGGCGCCGCCCCCCGGCGACCGGCCCCCGAGCTGCGCACCTGGGCCCAGCAGACCTGGCGCTGCCTCGACGCGCTGACCGTCCCCGCGACCGGTCTGGCCGCCGACGACATCGGCGCCGACCTGTCCACCGCCTCGCGCGGGCACCAGACGTCCCCGACGAACATCGGCTGCGGCCTGTGGTCGACCGTCGCGGCCCGCGAACTCGGCCTGCTGGCCCGCGGCGAGGCCAAGCGCCGCCTCGCCCGCACGCTGCAGTCCATCGCCGGCCTGGAACGGCACGAGCAGAGCGGCATGTACTACAACTGGTACGACCCCGCCGACGGCCGGAAGCTCACCGAGTTCCCGACCTCGGGCGAGGTCGTCAAACCCTTCCTGTCCTCCGTCGACAACGGCTGGCTCGCCGCCGCACTCCTCGTCGTCGAGCGCGCCGAGCCGTCGCTGCGCCGGCAGGCCCGGGACCTGCGCTGCCGCATGGACTTCGGGTTCTACTGGGACGCGGCGGAGAACGCCCCCGGCGGGCAGCTGCGCGGGGGTTTCTGGGACGTCGACCCCGACGAGGACGCGGCCGTCGTCGGGAACTACCGCGGCGGCGACCCGGTCTGGTACACCGGCCACCACTACGGCGCCTTCAACACCGAACCCCGCGTCGCCTCCTACCTCGGGATCGCCGCCGGGCAGATCCCGCCGGAGCACTACTGGGGGCCCGTCCGGACGTTCCCGGACGACTCCTGCGACTACTCCTGGACCGAGACGAAGCCGCAGGGTTCCTGGCGCACCTACGGCGGCGTCCGCGTGTTCGAGGGGGCACTCCCCTACCGCGGCAAGCTCGTCGTCCCCACCTGGGGCGGTTCGATGTTCGAGGCGCTCATGGTCCCGCTGCTCGTCCCCGAGGACGAGTGGGGTCCGCGGTCGTGGCGGCGGAACCACCCGCTCTACGTGCAGTGCCAGATCGAGCACGGGATGCAGGAGGCGGGGTACGGGTACTGGGGTTTCTCGCCGTCGAACGACCCCGCCGGCGGGTACCGGGAGTACGGCGTGGACCAGCTCGGCCTCGACGGCCCCGGGTACACCTCCGACGAGGAACGCACGACCGTGGACCAGGCCTTCGAGGGCTGCCGTCCCGGCTCCCCCGCCCCCACCTCCTACGGGGACGGCGTCGTCACCCCGCACGCCTCGTTCCTCGCGCTGCGGTACGCGCCGGACCAGGCCGTGCAGAACCTGCGCAACCTCGCCGCCGACTTCGACTGCACGACCGACGGCGGTTTCCTCGACGCGATCGCCGTCCGCAGCGGCCGCGTCTCCGACCGGTTCCTCGCCCTCGACCAGGGCATGGTCATGGCCTCCCTCGGCAACGCTCTCGGCGGGGACGTCCTGCGGCGCCACGTCGGGGCGGAGTTCTCCCGCACCTTGCGACCCCTCATGCAGCAGGAGGTCTTCGCCACCCGCGGCTGACACCGGGCCCCAGTTCCTCCGAAGCCCGGCGGCCCCGCGCCGCCGGGCAAGGACGCTTGCGGGACCGACGCCGACGTGGGGACGCGCACCGCCCTGGAGGAACGCTCGCCCCGATGCGGTCGGCCGCCTTGGCGGGAGCCGGCCTGGCCGAGCTGGCCCACCGCGTCTGCCATGCCCTGCTGCAGGACCGGTCCGACCGACTGCCCTGAGACGTTCAATCCGGGCCCCGCACCGGCCGATGGTTCTCCAGGACGATCGGCGACCGCCGGTCGCACGGGGCCGTGACGGGAGGGGTGGCATGACGTCGCAGGAGACGCCGACCACGTCCCCGTCCCCCGCGCCCGCCGTGCTGCGCCCGTTCCTCGCCGTCGCCGGCGGCCACGGGCCCGGCGGCCGCGCGGTCGCCGCCCTGGCCCCGGCCGCCGTGCTCACGGGCGGGCACCTGCTCACCGACGGCGGGGGGTCCACCGCGCTCGCGGCCGCCGCCGGGCTCACGGTCCTGCCCGCGACGTGCGCCCTGGCCTGGTCCGCCGTCCGCGCCGAACGCGCCGAGGTGGCTCTGCGCGCCGCGCACGCCGAGCTGACGGCCACGGCGACGCAGGCCGAGGAGGCGGCCACCGACCGCCTCGAGGAGCAGGTCCGCGGCGCCTTCGTGCAGCTGCAGTTCACCGAGCGGCAGTCCCGCGTCCGCGCCCAGGGAGTCGTGGACGACTCCAGCTCGGCCATCGTCGAGCGCCTCGCGGAGGTCGAGGGCCAGGTCGCGAGCGTCCAGTCCTCGACCGACGTGATCGACGACAAGGCACTCGCCGCGACGACCGCCACGCGGGAGATCCTCGAGCGCGCCGCGCAGGCCGACCGCGACGTCGCCGCGCTGGAGGACTCGCTGCGCTCGGTCGGGTCGATGGCCACCGTCATCGCCGAGGTCGCCGGCCAGACGAAGCTGCTCGCCCTCAACGCGACGATCGAGGCGGCCCGGGCCGGGGCGGCCGGGGACGGTTTCCGCGTCGTCGCGGGTGAGGTCAAGGACCTCGCGGCGACGACGGCGGGGTCGACGCACGAGATCACCGAGACGGTGGCGGCCGTGCAGGCCAACGCCCACGCGGTGCTGCGCAGCCTGCGTGCCGTGCAGGACCGCATCGCCGGCATCGACGAGGCGGCCGAGGGCCTGCGGTCGGTCGCCGACACCCAGCGCGGCGCGCTCGTCGCGCTGCAGGGGTCGGTCGCCGCGGCCGTCGAGGGCGCCCGCAGCATGAGCGACCTCGCCGCCACCATGGAACGGCGCCGGGTCGACCGGTTCCCGTGCCGCCAGGCCGTCGTCCTGCGTGTGGACGGACGCGACAACCCCGCGACCGTCCTCGACCTCGGGCTCGGGGGCGCGCGCGTGGCGACGCAGACGCCCCAGCGCATCGGCGTCGGGACCCGCGTCGTCGTGCACTGGCCCGACGGCGGCCGGACCCTCGACCTCGCCGGCGCCGTCGCGCGGGCGACCGGGTCCGCCGGCGCCTGGGAGCTCGGCGTCGTGTTCGACACGACGAGCTCGGCGGCCCCGCCCGCCCTCGTCGCGGTCGTCGACCGGCTGCGCTCGGCCATCCCGGCGGCCCCGGCCCGCTGAGGCCCCTTCGCACGGCCCCCCGGAGGACGCGCGGCGGGACGTGGGGTCACCCGTCCGAGGTACCCGCGTTCGCCCAGGTGGTTGCCTCATGCAAGAGTGCTCGGGCACAACCATCGCCCGTCACTGGAGATCCCGTGTCAGCACGACACCCCGACACCCCCACGTCCGGCCGCAAGGCCGACGTCCTCTTCGACATCCGCACCGTCATCGGAGGCCTGTTCGCCGTCTACGGCGTCGTCTGCCTCGTCTGGGGACTCGTCTCCTTCACCGACGCCGACCGTGCCAAGACCGGCGGCGTCAACCTCAACCTCTGGACCGGCATCGGCATGCTGCTGCTCGCCGCGGTGTTCGTCGGCTGGACGCTGCTGCGCCCGCTGCACCCGGCCGAACCCGCGGCGGACGCGGACCAGGCACCGGCGGGTGAGGACGCGTGAGCGCCACCTTCGCCGGTGCGGTGTCCGCCGCGACGGGGACGTTGCGCATCGACGCCCACCTCGTCGACTACCTGCTCGTCGCGTTCTACTTCCTCATCGTCCTGGGCATCGGCCTCATCGCGCGGCGCAGCGTCTCCTCGAGCCTGGACTTCCTGCTCTCGGGCCGCAGCCTGCCCGCGTGGGTCACGGGTCTGGCGTTCGTCTCGGCCAACCTCGGCGCGACGGAACTGCTGGGCCAGGCCGCCAACGGCGCGCAGTTCGGCGAGCAGGCGTTCCACTACTACTGG
Organism: Kineococcus endophyticus; assembly: GCF_040796495.1. NCBI lineage: Bacteria > Bacillati > Actinomycetota > Actinomycetes > Kineosporiales > Kineosporiaceae > Kineococcus > Kineococcus endophyticus. The sequence goes on from NZ_JBFNQN010000009.1 coordinate 190,326, forward strand.
ATCGGCGCGATCCCGGCGATGGTGTTCCTCGCCCTGGTGATGATGCCGTTCTACTACGGGTCCAAGGTCCGTTCCGTGCCGGAGTTCCTCGGCCGCCGGTTCGACGCCAAGACCCAGCGCCTGCAGGGCCTGCTGTTCGCGATCGCCTCGATCCTCCTCGCGGGCGTGAACCTCTACGCGATGGCGATCGTCGTCAACGCGCTGCTGGGGTGGCCGACGTGGCTGGCCATCGTCGTCGCCGGCGTCATCGTCCTGGCCTACACGTTCCTCGGCGGCCTGTCCGCCGCGATCTACAACGAGGTCCTGCAGTTCTTCGTCATCGTGGTGACGATGGTGCCCATCACGCTCGTCGGCCTGCACCGCGTCGGCGGCTGGGACGGCCTGGTGGACAAGCTCACCGCGAACGGTGACGGGAACATGCTGCAGGCGTTCCCGGGTCAGGACCTCACCGGCATCGGCTCCTCCATCGGGTCCACCTTCGGTGTCGTCCTGGGGCTCGGGTTCGTCACGAGCTTCGGCTACTGGACGACGAACTTCACCGAGGTGCAGCGCGCGTTCTCGGCCCGCAACGCCTCCGCCGCGCAGCGCACGCCGCTCATCGCCGCGATCCCCAAGGTGCTCATCGCGCTCGTCATCATCATCCCGGGCATGGTCGCCGCGGTGCTCATCCCGGGCATCGAGAGCCTCAAGCGGGGGCTGCCGAGCGACGCCACGTACAACGACGCCGTGCCGCTGCTGCTGCGCGAACTGCTGCCGAGCGGTTTCCTCGGGGTCGCCCTGGCCGGTCTGCTCGCCGCGTTCATGGCCGGCATGGCGGCCAACGTCAGCTCCTTCAACACGGTCTTCACCTACGACCTGTGGCAGGACTGGCTGCGGCCCGGACGCGACGACGCGCACTACCTCAAGGTCGGCCGGCTCGTGACGGTGGTCGGGACGGCGCTGGCCATCGGCACGGCGTTCATCGCCGCCGGCTTCACGAACATCATGGACTACATCCAGACGTTGTTCTCCTTCTTCAACGTCCCGTTGTTCGCGGTGTTCGCGTTCGGGTTGTTCTGGAAGAAGCTCACCGGGAACGGCGGGTTCTGGGGTCTGCTGTCGGGCACGGTGTCCGCCGTGTTCGTCTTCGTCCTCAACCAGGTCGGCGTCCTCTCGCTGTCCGGTCAGGGCTCCAGCTTCCTCGGCGGCGGTGTCGCCACCGTCGTGGCCGTGCTCGTGGGCTGGCTGATCTCCCGTGGCGGCACCCCGCGTCCGGAGGCTGACCTGCGCGGCCTGGTGTGGAGCCTGACGCCCGCCGAGGTCCGCGCGGTCCCGCGCGAGGCCGGCTGGTACCGCAACCCGACCGTGCTGTCCGTCGTCGTCCTGACGCTGGCCGTCGCCGGTTACGTGCTGTTCGCGGTCGTCTGACCCGCACGCACGAGGGCCCCGGGACCGTGACGGTTCCGGGGCCCTCGTGCTGCCGGCGTCAGGCGCCCGAGCCACCACCGGGCTGGAGCACGCCGTTGGCGAACAACTGGTACGGCGCGTAGCCCGGTGCCGTCTCGGTCGGGTCGTCCGCGGTGACGAGGACGGCCGCGACGTCGGGCGTGAACCCGAGGGCGAGCTTCACGGGAGCCACGGTCTTCCAGCCCCACGGCGTGGAGACCGTCGGCAGCTTGACCACGGAGACGTGCTTCTCGTCGTACCCCACGAGCTGGACGGTCCAGCCCGCCACCGGGACGGGGCGGGCCTGCGTCAGCGACTTCCACGTCGACAGGTCCCCGGCGTCGGCCACCGGGTTCCCGCCCACGCTCACCGAGGTCACCGTGACACCCGGGTTCGAGACGCCTCCGTCGGTGACGTAGCGCAGGGCCACGTCGACGGTCTGGCCCGCGAACCGGGAGGCGTCGAAGGTCTTCTCACCCTGGAAGGTGCCGGACAGGCCGCCGGTCGTCTCGTCGGCCCCGTCGGTCGGCAGGTTGACCCACGTGCCCGTGGCGGTGTCGTAGACCTGGACGTAGAAGTAGTCGTAGCCCTCCTCGGTGTCCAGGTCGAGGCCCAGCGTCACCGTCGGGGCCGCGGCCGGGATCTCGAACGTCCGCACCACGGCGCGGTCGAGGTTGTCCCCGCTGCCGGAGACGAGGTTCCCGTCCTCCGCGGTCCACTCCACGGGCGACACGGGGTAGTTCTTCGCCCCCGTGAAGTCGACGAGACCGTCGGTCAGCCAGCCGTCGAGGGTGCGCAGCCGGACGTAGTCGGCGCCGTTGACCGGCGCGCCGGGCGAGTCGTACGCCTGCGGCGTGTCCCAGTTGACCTTCGCCGACAGCGAGGACGTGGTGAGCCGACCGGTGTTGCCGCGCTTGACCTTCGCCCCGTCGTCGATCGCGGCGTCGACCGCGTTCATGGCGAGGAAGTCGTGGACGACGTCGGTCGCCTTCACGCGGTGACCCGTCTGGTCCAGGACCGTCTGCAGCCCCACGAGCCCGTTGTCCGGTTCGTTGTGCAGGGCCTTCATGAACTCCTCCCCACCGAAGTGGTCGTAGAGGTAGAACATGAACGCGTACGTGGCCCCGTAGTCGGCGAGGGTCTCCGGGTCACCCTGGTCGCCCCACTGCGTGAGGGACTGCTCCGGCCCGCCGAAGCTCTCCTGCGGGTTCCAGCCGTAGAACGTCGCGAGGTGGTTGTCGGCCGCGGGGTCGTCCAGCGGGATGCTCGGGTCGACGTAGCCGACAAGGGTCTGCGCCCAGTCGGACAGGCCCTCGTTGACCCAGTTCACCTCGTCGGGGTCGGCGTAGTACTCCAGCAGGTGCTGGTACTCGTGGGCGAAGGTGCCCTCGTAGGTGCGGGGGCTCGCCTCGCCGAGGCCGGGCCGGCCCAGGTACTCCGCGCACGCCAGGTAGTCGGGGTCGGCGGAGTCGTCCGGCGGGTTGGTGCCGGTGCGGTGCAGCCAGTCGAACCCGTCGATCGTCATGACGTTGCGGTCGAGGAGCTCGTTGAACGTCGAGAAGAAGAACCCGGCGATGTACGTGCGGCCGTTGACGTTCGTCGGGTCGTAGTAGTTCTGGTCGCGCACGTTGTCGATGAGCGCGACGGTGCGGTCGCCCTTGCCGACCCAGTAGTCCTCGGGGTAGCCGGCGTCGGGGAACACCTCGTCCATGACGCCCTTGGTGCCGTCGCGGTCCGGGGCGACGGAGAAGGCCTCGGACTCCTTCGGCAGCACGTTCTCGTCGAACTCGTCGGCGAAGGTCTGCGCCTGCTCGTCGGTGACCTGCGTCAGGGCACCGTCGTCGAGGACGTTGCGGCAGTCGCCGTCGGGGAAGCTCAGGTCGTCGGCGACCCAGACCTCGATGTGGTCGCCCAGACCGCGCAGCGTGTAGCCGCGGACGTCGATGCCGCCCGTGACCTCCTCGCCGTCGGGGGTGACGCCGCCGTCGATGAGGGAGAGCCAGTCCTTCTGCTCCCCGACCTGCAGGTCGGAGCCGTCGGACCCGCCCTGCGGGCTGGACAGCGTGCTGCGCCCCTGCGCGTCCAGCGTCGCGGCCGCGGTGGCCGTGAACGGCAGCGGCGCACCGCCCTTGTAGTCGCCGTCGACGAGCCGGACGTCCGTCGGCACGTTCTGCCGGGCCGGGGTGGGGGCGGGCGCGGCGGACGCCGCGGTGGCCGGGACGGCGAGCGCCGTCGCCGAGAGCGCGGCGAGGGCGAACAGCCCTCCGCGCCGTGGGTTCATCCCCATGCGAGGTTCCTCCGTGGTCGAACGGTGCGTGCTCAGCGTGAGCTTCCACCACTCACAGCCGCCCCACAAGAGTCGGCGGCCCCCGAGTTCGACAGACTGTCGAGGTGAGCACCGACCCCGGGAACACCGAACCGCTGCGCGTGATGACCGTCTGCACGGGCAACATCTGCCGCTCCCCCATGGCCGAGGTCGTCCTGCGCGACCGCTTCCGCGCGGCCGGGCTCGACGAGCGCGTCGTCGTGGACTCCTCGGGCATCTCCGACGAGGAGCACGGCAACCCCGTCGACCCGCGGGCGGCGAGCGTCCTGCGCGAGCACGGCTACGAGGTGCCCCGGCACCGGGCCCACCAGGTCACGCGCGAGGAGATCGCGCACCGGGACCTGCTGCTGGCCATGACGTCGCGGCACGCTCGGTGGTTGCGGACGCAGGCGCCGGACGAGGACGCGGCGGCGCGGGTCCGGATGTACCGGTCCTTCGACCCCTCCGCCCCCGGCCTGGACACGGTGGACGAGGCCGACCTCGACATCGACGACCCCTGGTACGGCGGCCGGGAGGACTTCGAGCGCACGCTGGCGCAGGTGGAGGCCGCGGCGGACGCGGTCGTCGAGCACGTCCGCCGCCTGCTCGGGTAGCCGGCTCAGAGCGCCTTGGTGCGCAGCACGTCGCCGTGCACCCGCACGTACCCGGCGCGTTCGTACAGACCGACCGCGCCGGAGGGGTTCTCGCTGTCGACGTCGAGGCTGACGGCGGCCGTGCCGACCTCGCGCGCCCGCCGCGCCACGGCCGCGAGCAGCACCTGGGCCAGGCCGCGGCCGCGGTGCTCGCGCCGCACGCCGAGGTTGCCGAGGTCGGCCTGGGCGAACCCCAGAGCCGGCCAGTCGGACTCGTGCGCGTAGACGTTCGCGTACGCGACGAGGTCCCCGTCCCCCTCGGAGGCGGCGTCGAGGAGGCCGAAGCTCCACGCGGGCCGGAAGTCGGGGTTGCCGACGACGAACCGCTCCCAGTCGGCCTCGGTGAGCGGCTGCGAGCCCCAGTGGTCGGCGAACACCGCGTTGTGCAGGTCGCGCAGCCCGGCCGTCCCGTGCTCGTCGAAGCGGACGAGACGGAACCCCTCGGGCACCTGCGGCGCAGGCGGTTCCGCCCCCTCGGGCAGCGCGCGCCGCATGGTGCTGAAGTACCGCAGAGGGCTCAGCCCGGCGCGGGCGCACAGCCGGGCGACGTCGTCGCGGTGGTCGGGGGCCCACACCTGCAGGTCGGCGGTGACCTCCCGGCCGAGTTCCCGGCGCCGCCGGGCGACGCGGTCGCGCGCCGCCGACTCCCCCCAGGCCAGCAGGGCCCGCCCGACGCCCCGACCCCGCCAGCCGGGGTCGACGACGCCGTCGCACGGCAGGCGCAGGTGCTCGAGGTCACCCAGCCGCAGTTCCACCACGGCGACCGCGCGCAGGACACCGTCGGCGTCGACACCCCCCAGGCTCTGGGTCGAAGCGTCGAAGCCGTCCGCGGTCAGGCTGCGCCGCAACCACTCCGCGGAGTCGCGCACGTGCGGGCGGTCGACGGCGGCGGCGCGGTCGAGCAGGTCGACCCAGGCGGGGACGTCGTCGGGCGTCAGCGGGCGGCAGGTCAGTCCGGGCAGCACGCCGCCCAGCGTCCCAGACCCGGGCTCAGAACAGCCGCTCGTCGGCCGACTGCTCGAGGTCGAGGAGGAACCGCTTGCGCCACAGACCACCCGCGTAACCGACGAGGTCCCCGTCGCGCCCCACGACGCGGTGGCACGGGACGACGATCGACAGCGGGTTGCGGCCGTTGGCCAGGCCCACGGCCTGGGAGTGGCCGACCCCGCCGAGGGTGCGGGCGATCTCGCCGTAGGTCGTCGTGGTGCCGTGCGGGATCCGGGTCAGGGCCTCCCAGACGCGCCGGCTGAAGGCGTCGCCGGGCGGGTCCAGCGGCAGGTCGAACGCGGTGCGCGCGCCCGCGAAGTACTCCGCCAGCTGTCCCGCCACGTCCCCGAAGGCCGCGTCGTCGCGCTCGTCCTCGGCGTCGACGCGGGCCCCGCCGCGGTGGTCGGCGAACCAGACGCCCGCCAGGCCCCGGTCCGTCCGGGCGACCGTGAGGTCCCCCAGCGGCGACGGGACCACCCCCCAGGTGCGCACCGTCCCGCCCCTCAGCCCGCCAGCCCCGCGACGACCTTCTCCACCCGGCGGGCCCGTGTCGCCTCGGCCTTGGCGCCCTCGACCGACGTCACGTGCGCCTTGCGCTGCGACGGGGAGAGGGCGTCGAAGGCGGCGCGGACCCCGGCGTCCTCCAGGGCGCGGGCGAGGTCGTCGGGCACCTCGACGGTGCTCGGGGCGGTGTCGAGCTCGAGGACCACCTCCAGGACGTCACCGGCGGCGACGCCCGCGGCGGCCCGTTCCTGCGCGCTCACCGGGACGAGCGCACGACCGCCCATGACGCCGACGGTCGTGCGGTAGGTGTGTCCGCCCAGCGTCACGACGACCGCGGGACGGCGGCCCCCGCCGAGCTCCTCGAGGACCTCCGGCGGCACTTCGAGCCCGGTCGCCGTCTTGCCGTGCAGGCCGAGCGTGGTGGTGAAGACCGGCACATCAACCTCCCGTCACGTCACAGTGACCCCGTGTTGCACGAGGCGCATTCCGCGGTGCATCGTGTCGCAGTTCGTCCCCGATGGTGGGGACTTCCGGGGAAGGTCACGCTCGCATGGGTGGCGTCGCGTACGTCGTCATGGCCCACACCGGTCCGGCCGAGGTCGCGGCCCGCGTGCGCCGCGTCCGGCAGCTGTCGCCGCTGGCGCACGTCCTCGTCCGGTCGGCGGGGACGCTCCTGTCCGACCAGGACGCGGCCGATCTCGGGATCGCCCTGCTGCGCAGCGAGATCCGGGTGCGGTGGGGGGACTGGTCGCTCACCGCCGCGGCCGTGGAGGCCCTCACCACGGCCCAGCGCCTGTGGGACCCCGACCACGTCGTGCTCGTCTCCGGTCAGGACCACCCGGTGACCGACCTCGCGGCGTGGGAGTCCGGGCTCGTGGGCGTCGACGCCGTCCTGCGCCGCGACCCCCGGGACCACTCCCGCCGGTGGCGGTCGTGCTGGCACGTCCTGCCGGCCCAGGACGCCCTCGGCCCGGTCTGGGCGGGGCTGGCCGGCGCGACGCGACGCCTCCCCCTGCCCACCGGGGTGAGCCGCGCGGGCGAGCGCACGTGGGTCGCCCACCACCCGCGCCCGGAGCCCCCGCCGCTGCCCTACGTCAAGGGGTCGTTCTGGTGCGTGCTGTCCCGCGCCGCGCTCTGCGCCGTCGCCGAGGCCGCGTCCGACCCCGACGTCGGCGGCTGGTTCGCCACGACGCTCCTGCCGGACGAGGCGTTCGTGCACTCCGTGCTGGCCGCGCGGCCGGACCTGCGGACGGTCGCGGGCGCCACGTCGTTCACGGTCTTCCCGACGGTGGGGTCCGCCCACCCCCGAGGCCTGGGCGCCGACGACGCCGACGCGGCGCTGGCCAGCGGAGCGCCGTTCGCCCGCAAGGTCGCCGTCGTGCAGGACGAGTTCACGCGGCGCGTCGACGCGGCGGTCGACGCGCTCGCGCGCGCGTCCCTCAGGCCGCCAGCTTGAGGACGTCGGCCGTGCGGGCCAGCGTCTTCGTCAGCAGGTCGTGGTCGTCGGACAGCTTCGTGCCGTAGGAGGGCACCATCGTCCGCAGCCGGTCGCGCCAGGCGTCCTGGTGGGCCGGGAAGCACTGCGCGAGCAGGCGGAGCATGACGTCGACCGCCGTGGAGGCCCCCGGGGAGGCGCCGAGCAGGGCCGCCACCGAGCCGTCGGCGGCGTGGACGAGTTCGGTGCCGAACTGCAGGACGCCGCCGCGCGGGCCCTTCTTGATGACCTGCACGCGCTGACCGGCGGTCAGCAGTTCCCAGTCCTCCGCACGTGCGTCGGGGTAGAACACCCGCAACGCGTCGAGGCGCTGGTCCATCGACTGCACGATCTGCTTGCCCAGGTAGGTCATGAGCGAGACGTTGTCGCGCGCCACCGCCAGCATCGGCAGCAGGTTGTGCGGCCGGACCGACAGCGGCAGGTCGAGGAACGACCCCTGCTTGAGGAACTTCGGCGAGAACCCGGCGTAGGGCCCGAACATGAGGGCCTTCTCGCCGTGGGAGTACCGGGTGTCCAAGTGCGGCACCGACATCGGCGGAGCCCCGACCTCGGCCTGGCCGTAGACCTTGGCGCCGTGCCGGGCGATCACCTCGGGGTTGGTGCAGCGCAGCCACTGCCCGCTGACGGGGAACCCGCCGAAACCCTCGCCCTCAGGGATCCCGCTGCGCTGCAGCAGGTGCAGGGCGCCGCCTCCGGACCCGACGAAGACGAACGGCGTGGCGACGGCGAAGCTGCCCTCGGAACTCTCCCCCACGACCGTCCACCCCGACCCGCGACGGCGCAGGTCCTTCACGGTGTGCCCGGTGAGGAGTTCGACACCCTCCTTCGCCGCCCCCGCGAACAACTGCTTCGTCAGGGCGCCGAAGTCGACGTCGGTGCCGTTGCGCGAGCGGGTCGCGGCGACGCGTTCGGAGGTGCCGCGGCCCTCCTCCAGCAGGGGCGCCCACTCGGCGATGCGCGCGTGGTCGTCGGCCCACTCCATCTCCGCGAAGAGCGGGTGCTTGGACAGGGCCTCGAACCGGGCGTGCAGGAAGTCGACGTCCCCGCCCCGCACGAAGCTCATGTGCGGGACCGCGTTGATGAAGTCGCCGGGCGAGGCGAGGACGCCCTTCTCGACGAGGTGGGACCAGAACTGCCGGCTGGACTGGAACTGCTCGTTGATCGTGACGGCCTTGGCGATGTCGACGGTGCCGTCCGCCTTGGCCGGGGTGTAGTTCAGCTCGCACAGGGCCGAGTGGCCCGTGCCGGCGTTGTTCCACATGTCCGAGCTCTCGGCCCCGACGGTGTCGAGCTTCTCCAGGACCAGGACCGACCAGTCCGGCTCCAGCTCCGCGATCATCGTCGCGAGGGTGGCGCTCATGACCCCGCCCCCGATGAGAACTGCGTCGTAGCGGTTCGCTGCGGGCACCGGGCTCACCCTCGTTCATCGTCGACCTGTGGACCACCAGAGGCTACGACCTGCGGGGGGTGGGGCGCCGCCCGGGCGGTGCGACGGTGCCCCACCTCACACGTGAGGTGCGTCTCAGCGTCGGTCAGCTCGCGGACGTCCCCGCGGTGCCCGAGGTGCTGCCGGCGACCGGCTGCGTCAGGTCGTAGACGGTGGTGCCGCCGACCGTGGTGGCCGTGAAGTTCTCCTCCACCCAGGCCTGGACCTGGCTGACGGTCGAGTCACCGCCCCGTCCGCCCGCCCCGCCGCCACCGGCGACGAGGTAGTGCACCTCACCCTCGGCGACGTACTGCTGGAACTGCGCCAGCGTCGGCGTCGGGTCGTTGCTCCAGCCGCCCATCGCCATGACGGCCGTCCCGCTGGCCAGCTCGTACGAGGCCGCGGTCTGGGAGCCGGAGACGGCCGCGGACCACGTCGTGCCCGCCGAGCGCAGGAGCGCCACGAGCTCGGCGTTGGCGGCGGTGCCCTCGCCGCCGCCCATCCCGCTCCCCGTCCGAGCGTCCGCCGCCTGGCCGTCGGGCATCCCCTGGGCGTCGCTCGGCGGCTGACCACCGCCGGGCTGACCGGTCGTGCCGGTCGTGCCGGTGGCCCCGTCGGTCCCCGGCCGCATCCCGCCGAAGCCGCCGCCCATCCCCCCACCCATGCCCACGCCCATGCCCATGCCCATGCCCATGCCACTGCCCATGCCACTGCCCGCCGACGCGCCGGCCGGGCCGACGGTCGGGATCGAGCCGGTGTGCGGGGTCGCGGCCGTCGCGACGGCGTAGGAGGCCGTACCGCCGAGACCGACGACGGTGGCCGACAGGACGAGGACCACCGCGAGCCGCCGCAGCCGGGCCGGGGTGACGACGAAGGCGACCGCGAGCGCCGCGCTCAGGACCATCAGCACGGCCCCCGCCCAGACCCACGTCCCGTTGCGCTGCAGCAGGACCAAGGCCCAGACACCCGCCGAGGCGAGCACGAGCGCCAGGCCGACGCGGGCCAGCAGCCGTTCGCGCCGCGCCCAGAGCAGCTGCCCGCCACCCGCGGCGAGCGCCGCGACCGCGGGGGCCAGCGCCACCGTGTAGTAGGGGTGGACGGTGCCCTCCATGTAGGCGAACGTCAGCCCCGACACGAGCAGCCAGCCGCCCCACAGCAGGAGCGAGGCGCGGCCGCGGTCGGTGCGGGGCGCGCGGCCGCGGGCGACGAGCCCGAGCACCAGCGCGAGGAGCGCCGCCGGCAGCAGCCAGGAGATCTCGTTGCCCATCTCGGAGGAGAACAGGCGCTGCCAGGTCGCCGCGCCGCCGAAGCTCGACCCGGGCTCGCCCCCGCTCATGCCCCCGCCGCCCCCGCCGCCGCTCCCGCCGAGGATGCGGCCCAGGCCGTTGTAGCCGAGGACGAGGTCCATGACGGTGCCGTCGGTGGAGCCGCCGATGTAGGGCTTCTCCCCCGGCCAGAACGTGACGGCGAGCACCCACCAGCCGGCCGAGACGACGACCGCCGCGGCGGCGCCGAGCAGGTGCAGGAGGCGCTTGGCCAGGCCCGTCGGGGCGGCCCACAGGTACACGAGCGCGAGACCCGGCAGGACGAGGAAGCCCTGCAGCATCTTCGTCAGGAACGCGAACCCGATGGCGACGCCGGCGAGCGCCAGCCAGCGCCAGGACGCCTTCTCCGTCGCCCGCACGGTGCCGTACGCACCGCCGGTCATGAGCAGGACGAGCAGGGCGTCGGGGTTGTCGAAGCGGAAGATCAGCGCGGCCGCCGGGGTGAGGGCCAGCGCGGCTCCCGCGACGAGCCCCGCGACGGGGCCGTGCCAGCGGCGGACCGCGGCCGTCAGCAGCCAGACGGCGCCGACGCCCTCGAGCGCCTGCGGGACCAGGAGCGTCCAGCTGCTGAACCCGAACGCGCGGGCCGCGAGCCCGGCCACCCACAGGGACGCGGGCGGCTTGTCGACGGTGATGAAGTTCTGGGCGTCCAGGGAGCCGAAGAACCAGGCCTTCCAGCTCTGCGACCCGGCCTGGACGGCGGCGGCGTAGAAGCTGTTCGCGTAGCCGGAGGCGGACAGGTCGACGACGTACAGGACGCCGGTCGCCAGCAGCAGGGCGGCGGTGGCCCACCGCACCCAGCGCCGACGGGGCCACGCCCCGCCCGCGGACCCGCCGCCGGAGTCGCCCGTGTCCTGGCTGCCGCCCGTGCGCGCGGGGGTGGTCGTGGTGGTCATGACCTCACCGTCGGCCCCCACCCCCGCCCCCGGCCCTGAACGGCCTGTGAGCCACCCATGACCCTCCGCTCGTCCAGTGCTCGCCGGGGTGGTGGCTCGTCGACGCGTCGGGCCGGTGGGTCCGGCCCTCCGCGTCGACGGTCCGGACAGGGGCGGGCGCTCAGGGCAGGAGGGCCAGCACCTCGCGCCGCTGCCGGGCGAGCTGCTCGAGCAGGTCGAGCTCCTCCTGCGGCGTCGACTCCACCGTCCCGCGGCGCAGCCGGTCGCGGCGGAAGGCCAGCTCGGTGGCCGTCTCCTGGAACTCGCGGACGGCCTGCGCCGCACCGCGTCCCCCGCCATCCGCAGCGGCCGAGCGCGCCCGGCGCCGGGCGCGGGAGGACGCCAGCATCGACACCTCCGACTCCCCCAGCCAGCCCGTCCGGGCGTAGACCTGCAGGTGCCGGGCGATGAGCCGGGCCTCGCGCACCCGGGCGACGACGGCGACCGCGACCGCGGCGGCGAACACCGGTACCTGCAGCAGCAGGAACAGCTCCACGAACGAGGCGACCCCCGAGCTGGCCGAGGCGTTCCACAGCGCGTGCAGGACGACGGCGACGACGAGACCGAGCACGGGCGCCCCGACCCGGCGCCCCGGCGACCGGTGGCGGGCGGCGATGCCCAGGCCCACCCCGACGGCCATCGTGAACAGCGGGTGGGCGAACGGGGAGACGAGGCAGCGCAGGACGAACACGACGACGAGGGAGTCCGGCTGGTCGTCGCCGAGCGCGCGGCCGAGGTAGAGGACGTTCTCGAGGTAGGCGAACCCGACGCCGACGAAGGCCGCGTACACGATGCCGTCGACGACGCCGTCGAACTGCCGCCGCTGCCGCAGGAGCAGCAGCAGGACGCCCAGCCCCTTGAGCACCTCCTCCACGACCGGCGCCACCACGACGGACGTGTTCGTCACGTCACCGACGGAGCCGTCCAGCAGCCGCGACGCCCCGGTGTTCAGGACGAGCGCGCCCAGGCTCGCGACGCAGGCGCCCCAGCCGAACGCGAAGGCGAGCAGGTGCGGCGGTTCGGCCTCGTGGCGGTCCAGCCACAGGACGGTCGCCAGCACGGGGCCGACGGGCACGGCCGCGAGTGCGAGCCCCGGCAGGAGGCCGCGCCACCCCACCTCCGCCGTCACGGCGCCCAGGCTCAGCAGGCCGCACACGACGAGGACGAGGACCGTCAGGGGGGCCAGCGCGGACGCGCGGACTCGCGGCGCCGGCATGGCTCCGAGGGTACGGGCTGCCCCGACCGCCGCCCCTCCTCCGCCGCTGCCGCAGCACCGTCCCGCCACGCCGCCCCACTACGCTGCGACGGTGAGCAACGACAAGGCCACCGGCAAGGCCACGGACAAGGTCACGGACCGGATCGTCTGGATCGACTGCGAGATGACGGGCCTGAGCCTGACCGACGACGCGCTCGTCGAGGTCGCGGTGCTCGTGACCGACGCCGACCTCAACGTGCTCGGGGAGGGGGTCGACGTCGTCATCAAGCCCCCGGCCGAGTCGCTCGAGCACATGGACCCGGTGGTCGTCGACATGCACACGTCGTCGGGGTTGCTCACCGAGATCCCGTCGGGGCGCACGCTGGCCGAGGCCGAGCAGATCGTCCTGGACTACGTGAAGCAGTGGGTCCCCGAACCCCGCAAGGCCCCGTTGGCGGGCAGCTCCGTGCACACCGACCGCGCGTTCCTGGCCCGCGACATGCTGCAGCTCACCGAGCACCTGCACTACCGGCTCATCGACGTCTCCTCGCTGAAGGAGCTGGCGCGCCGCTGGTTCCCGCGCGTGTACTTCCACACCCCGCGCAAGCACGGCGGGCACCGCGCCCTGGCCGACATCCGCGAGAGCATCCAGGAGCTGAAGTACTACCGCGAGGTCCTGTTCGTGCCCGAGCCCGGTCCGGACTCCGACACCGCCAAGGCCGCCGGCGCGAAGTTCGAGCTGAAGCCGGACGCCCCCGCGTCCTGACGCTGGGCCGGGCGGGTCACGCGGTGGGCTCGGTGTCCCGGGGCAGGCCCGTGCGCGTGTATCCTCGACCCGTCACGTGCGCTGCTGTGCGCGTGTCGTGGTGGGTGTAGCTCAGCTGGTAGAGCACCTGGTTGTGGTCCAGGAAGTCGCGGGTTCAAGTCCCGTCACTCACCCCACGCAGGACGAGAGGGCGGTCCCGGGTCACCGGGCCGCCCTTCGTCGTCCTACGTGTTCTGCCCCTCGCTGCGCGCGATCCGCAGCCTCCCGATCGCGACGAGCTGCTCGCGCAACCACGCGAGGTAGGCGTCCCGGTCGGCGCGCAGGCCCAGGGAGATGACGGGCTGCCCGACGACGTCCCACGCGTGGGCGCCCGCGACGGGCAGGACGAGGATCCGCAGGTCGAACGGCCGGATGCGCCAGCCCAGCTCGCGCTCCACACCGCTGACGAGGTTCGTCTCGAAGAGGGCGCTGGGCGAGCGGGCGATGACGCGCTTCTCGATCTCGCGGACGCGGGCGCACCAGGCGACGGCGTCGTCCATCCCGAGCTCGGCGATGCCCCGCAGCTCGGTGCGCCCCCGCAGCCCCGGGTAGCGCGGCGGCAGGATGGACGTCAGCGCGTCCGCGCCGCCGGGGAAGCGCTCGACCCACCAGTCCGCCCACTGCCGCGACGCGGCCTCCAGGCCGGCCTCGACGTGCAGGCGCCGCACGGGCGGGTCGAGCGGGGGCAGGTCGGGCAGCACGGGGGACGTCGGGGGCGCGAGGCCGGCGGCGTCCCGCAGGTGCAGGGCCAGCAGCAACGACTGCGGCATGGTGAGGTCGATCCCCCAGGCTCCGACGTCCTGCATCGCACCACTGTGCGCGGTGGTGCACCCCGCGTCCACCCTGAACGGGTGGTGGACGCCGGCTCGGTGTCACCCCTGGGGGTGATGCCCGGGTCCCGCCCGGGGCCGATGTGCCCGACCCGGGCCCGCACCTACGGTCGGGCCATGACCGCCCCGGTGCTGACCCGCTACCCGCTCGACGCCTCGGCCGCCCGCCGCCGGCGACGGCGGATCGCGGTCGTCGTGGCGGTGCGGCGCGAGGCCGTCGAGCGGCTCGGGGTCCCCGCGGTCACCCCGGGGGCGACCCCCGTGGCCGGTCGTCGGGCGGAGGTCGTGCGCGGTCGGTGACGACCCGGGCCCGCCGCTGCGCCGGACGGGCCCTGTCGCCGGGCCCGTCTCAAGGAACACCCCACGGCGGACGACGTTCTGTGCATCCCCTGCACGTGAGGGGGTGGTCCAGTCCTCGGGAGGATGCATGACGCAGGAGAAGACGCCGTCCGCCGACAGCGCCACCGAACCGGTGATGGAGATGCTCTCGGAGCACATCCCGCTGTCCCTGATCATGGACATGGCCTCGCCGGACGGTCCGCACTCCGCGGAGCTGCTGGCCGCCGAGGGCCTGCCCGACGACGAGTGGTGGAACCAGGGCTGACCCGGGCCCACCCCTCGAGTGCACGGTCCGGTCCCGCGGGGGGCACGCCCCCTCTCGTTCCCCCCGGGGGCCGGATTTCGTCGCTCCGGTGCAGGTCTGCTAACGTTCTTCTCGTACGCGCTACTAGCTCAATTGGCAGAGCAGCTGACTCTTAATCAGCGGGTTCATGGTTCGAGTCCATGGTGGCGCACTTCTGAAAGACCTGCGGCGCAGTCACTCCGGTGACTGCGCCGCTGGTGTTTCCGCAGGAACCTCCGAACTCCGCCCGGCCGACGTGACGCACCTCACCCCTCTGGAGCACCCGTGGGCCCCGACGGTTCCCCGCGCTGGGCGCACGTGACGAGCGAGGTGCTCGCCCCCTGGTGGCTGGCCGCCGTGATGCCCGTCCTGGTCTCGACGCTCACGACGACGCCGGCCTGGCGCGGCGCCCTCTCCGGCCTGCTCGTCACCGTCCTGTGCGCGGTCGTCCCCGTCGCCGTGGTCCTCGCCGGGGTCCGCCGCGGCCGGTACGCCTCCCTCCACGTGCCCCGGCGCGAGGACCGTCCGCCGCTGCTGGCGATGGTCGCGGGGCTGACGGCGCTGACGGCCGTCCTCCTCGTCCTGCTCGACGGGGCGACGTCGTCCCTGGTCTTCCTCGGCCTCATGGCGGCGTGCGCCGTCGTCGGGGTCGTCGTCTCGCGGTCCTGGAAGATCTCGCTGCACGCGATGGTCGTCGCGGCGTCCGCCGTCGTCCTCGTGGGCCTGGTCCCCCCGACGGCACCCGCGCTGCTGGCCGTCCCCCTCGTCGCCGCGGCCCGCGTCCGGCTCGGCGTGCACACGCTCGCGCAGGTCGTGGTCGGGGCGGCCGTGGGCGTCGTCCTCGCGGCGGGGTCGCTGGCCCTGTCCTGACGGGGGTCCCGGCGGGCCTCAGCCCCGCGGGCGCAGCCGGACCGCGAGGACGGCGACGTCGTCGGCCGCCTCGGCGGGCAGCGTCCTGGCCAGCACCCCGTCGACGAGGGCGTCGAGGTCCGCGGGGTGCTCGGCGGCGACCGCGACCACGGCGGCCGCGAGCGCCGCGAACCCCTCGTCCAGGGACGCGTCGCGCCGTTCGACGAGGCCGTCGGTGTGGAGGAGGACGGTGGCGCCCGCGGGCAGGTCCACGACGTGGTCCCGCCGGGGCGCGGCCGGGTCGACCCCGAGCAGCAGGTCGGCGTCGGGGGCCTCGAGGGCCGTGACCGAGCCCTCGGGCCCCAGGACGAGCGCCGGCGGGTGCCCGGCCGAGGACCAGCGCAGTCGCGTGCCGCCGCCCCCACCGGGGACGTCCTCCAGCCGCACGGCGAGGACGCTGGCGGTGACGTCCGGCTGGGAGGAGACGACGACCCGGTCGGCGCGGGCCAGCACCTCGGCGGGCGGGTCGTCGCCGACGGCCGTCAGGGTCCGCACGACCGTCCGCACCTGGGCCATGACGGTCGCGGCCCGGGTGTCGTGGCCGACGACGTCCCCGATGACGAGGACCGTGCCGCCGGGCTGCTCCACGGCGTCGTACCAGTCGCCCCCGACCTGCGCCGTCCGCGCCGACGGCACGTACCGCACGACGACGTCGGCGTGGGGCGGCGCCGGCGGGTCGGTGAGCAGGGACCGCTGCAGCGCCTCGGCGAAGCGCCGTTGGAGTCGGTGCAGGCGCGCGGACTCCAGGGCGAGCCCGGCCCGGCCCGCGAGCTCGACGACGGTCTGCACGTCCTCGTCGTCCAGGGGCGCGCGGTCCGGGCCCGAGAGCAGCGTCAGCAGGCCGACCGTCCGCCCGCGACCCCGCAGCGGGAGCACCAGCGCCGAGGAGGGGGCGAGCTCGGCCAGCACGCGGCGCGCGGTCCCGTCCGGGCTGAGCACGGCCGAGACGGCCGCGGTGGCGTCGGCGACCCGCAGGGGCCGGCCCTCCCGCAGCGCCCGCCAGAGGAAGGCGTGCTCGGTGAGGTCGGGCAGGCGGTGCTCGGCGTAGCGGACGACGAGCGGGACCCGGTCGGGGTCGCGGTGCCAGCGGCCCACGTCGCGCAGGCCGCGTCGCAGGTCGTCGGGGTGCGGGACGGAGCGGACGGGGGTGTTCACCGCGTGCTCCTCCTCTTCGGCCCCGTCGTCGACGAGGGTGACGACGGACCAGTCCGCGAGGGCCGGGACGACGAGCTCGGCCAGCCGCTGGGCGGCGTCGTCGGCGTCGTCGGGGTCGTCGGGGTCGTCGGTGGCGTCGGGTCCGGTGAAGACCGCGGTGACCTCGGCCAGGAGGGCCGCCCGCGTGCCGAGGCGCTCGACCGCCCGCGCCGCCGCACGACGGGCCGTGGTGTCGACGAGGTAGACGGCCAGCCCCTCCCCCTCGGCCACGGCGCGCACCTCGACCCACCGCTCCGGCGGTCCCGGACGGGTGACGTCCGCGACCGCCTCACCCTCCCGCTGGGCCTGCCGGACGAGGTCCTCGAGGACGTCGGTCGCGGTGGGGTCGCCGGCGAAGAGGTCGACGACCGTGCGTCCCACCAGGTCCGCGCGCGGGGTGCCGGACAACGCCTCCGCGGCCGCGTTGACGTGCACGACCCGCCAGTCGCGGTCGACCGCGACGTAGCCGACCGCCATGCCCTCCAGCGCACCGGCGATGCGCTCGACGACACGGTGCTGGGCCGTGACGTCCAGGACCGTCCCGACGAGCCGCTCGGACCCCCCGGCCCCGTCGCGCAGGACGCGGCCGCGCGCTTCCATCCAGCGGGTCGTCCCGTCGGGCAGCACGACCCGGTAGGAGGAGGTGTACGCGCCGGTCGCGACGGCGACGGCGAGGTCGGCGCGCACGGTGCCGCGGTCGTCGGGGTGGATCCGGTCGATCGCGAAGTCCACCTCGTCGGTGAACTCCTCGCGGGTCAGGCCGAACAGGGCCAGCGTCTGCTCGTCCCACACGACCCGGCCGGTGGCCACCTCCAGATCGAAGGTCCCGACGCCCGCGGAGGCGACGGCCGCCTCCAGCACGGACGAGCCCGACGCGACCTCGCCCACGACGGCGAGCTCGAGCTCCGCGGTCGCGGCGTCCGCGAGGTGCTGCAGCAGGGAGGCGTCCCCGGCCTCCCAGTCGCGGGCGCCGGGGTCGAAGACGCACAGGGCACCGACGACCCGTCCGTCCCGCGTGGCCAGGGGCGCTCCGAGGTAGGAGCCGACGCGCCCGTCGCGGACGGCCGGGAGCTCGGCGACGCGCACGTCGAGGTGGGTGTCGGGGATGACGAGCGGTCGCGCCGCCGCGGCGGTCTGCGAGCAGACGGTCAGGGCCAGCGCCTCCCCCGGGGTCCGCCCGGGGTCGACGGGCTGGGGGCCGCTGACGCCGACGACCGTCGGCCCGTCGGCCAGCAGGGAGATGCGGCCCGAGGACACCCCGAACAGCCGTGCCGCCACGGACGCCAGGCCGTCGAGGTCGGGACGAGCGGTCGCCGCCTGCAGCTTCCGCGCGGTCGCCGTGCGGGTCGCGTCGGCCGTCAGCTGCTCCGCTGCGCGCGCCGCGTCGTCGCGGGGTGGGCGGGCCGGTCGCGGCAGGGACGGACGGACGGGCACGACGGGAGGAGCGGGGACACGGGCGTCGTCCACGCTGCCCCCTCTCGGTCGGGCGGTCACCGGGTGGGGCCGCCGCTGCGGCGGGCAGTGCCCGCCGGACCCCCATTCTGTTCTAGATAGTGACGCTCTGTCGCCGTTTTGGCGATCTTTGCGGGGGGCCGGCACACCCAGGGTGACGCCCGGGGCGGTTGGGGCGGTCGGGGTGCCCTGGCACCGCGTCCTGTCGGTCCGGGGCTCACTCCGGGCCGGGGGTTCCACGACGTGGACCGTCGGGGAGCACGTCCAGGAGCCGACGGGTGCTCGTGACGCCCCAGCGGTCGCGCAGCCCCCGCAACCGCGTCGCGACCTCGCGGGCGCTGAGCCCCAGGTGCACCGCCGCCTCGCTCCCGCTGGCCCCGGCGCGCAGGAGGTCGACCAGCCGCTGGTCGGCCGCGTCGAGGGGTGCGCCGTGCCCGTCCCGTCCCACGTCCGTCCCTCCGTCCCGCCCTCGGATCCTCACCACACCCCGTCCCGCCACGCCCTCGTCGGTGCACCCGGGCCCGCCTGACGACCGCCGCCGACGTCGTCGACGTGGACGAGGACGGGCGTGCGGACGGCCCGGCCCGCGAGCTCCCGGGCGACGACGTCGTGCACCTCGCGCGCCGTCCGCGGCACGGCGAAGCCGGGGGCGACGACCACGTGCACCTCGACCGGGCCGGTGGGGACACCGCCGTCGTGCGGGACGCGCACCCCGGCGACGCGTCGACCGGGCAGGTAGGTGCCGATCTCCTCCAGCGCCCCCGCGTTGAGGTGCGAGACCCCGGGGACGGCGCGCACGGCGAGGGACAGGGCGTCGGCGAGGTCGGCCACGTCGAGACCCCGCTCCGTCCCCCGCACGCTGCGTGAGGGCGGTCGCCGGTCGCCGGTCGGTGCGTCCACGTCTCCTCCTCCGGTGGTCCGGCCACCACGTGGAGGCCGGGACGGATGCCTGCAGAGGAGGTGGAGTGCCGTGCCCCGGAAAGCTCACGGCCCGGCGGCAGTGACGTGCGTCACACAACCCGCCCAGGAGGTCCGTCCAGCCGGGCGGGCCCTGGGAGGACCCTGCGACACTTGCTCCAGGACCCGACGAGGAGCGGAGGTGGACGGTGGCCGGACGACGACGCGAGGACGGCCTCGACGTCCTCGCCGCCGCGACCGCGGCCCTGCGCCGCCACACCCCCGACGGCTGGACGGCGGTCCGGGGCGACCTGCTGGCGCTGGCCCGCCGCGCCCACCGTCCCTCCGCCCCCGTGCGCGGCCGGCACGAGCTCGGGGACTTCCTCGTCGCGACGGACGTCCTCGTCGTCGACCTGCGCCGGGCCGTGGCCACCGTCCACGACGTCGCGGCGACGGCGGTGCACTGCGCGACCGACGAGGACGCCGTGCTGAGCGGTGTCACCGTCGAGGTGACGGCGCTGTTCGGGACCCACCTGCCGACGGCCGGTCAGGCCACCCACGCGGCCATCGCGACGGCGCTGGTCGAGGTCCTGGGCACGCTGAGCCCGCCGGCTGAGCAGGTCGTCGTCCACGTGCACGTCGGCGACGTGGTCGCGAGCCGCACCGAGCTCTGAGGGACCCGGGGACGCGTTCAGTCCTCCGGAGGCGTGCGCGGGGTCGGGCGTGCGGTCGTCGGCCGCGGCACCAGCGGGAGCCGGCGCGGCTGGAACCCGCGCGCCCGCCGCCGCACCCACGCCGCGTGACGAGCCGCCAGCAGAGCGGCCCGGCGCACCGCACGGTCGTCGTCGGGGACCCGCGGCGCGCTCACGACCGTCCTCCTGCGCGGGCCCACGTCGGACCTGTCCGCACCACCACTGCCGTTGTCCCTCCTGGACGGTCGACCTCCTGGCCCGGACCCGACCAGTGGCCGGACCCGTGCGCCGGTGCACACGGTCCCGCCCCGCACGCCGCCGCGCATCCGGAGCGCCCCGCACGTCCCCCGGACGGACGCCGCGCGCACCGCCGGGCGCGGCGGTAGCTTCCGGACAGGTCGAAGCGCGGCTGCCCCCGCCCGCTCCAGGAGCACACCGTGGTCACCCCTCCCCCGCGACCCTCACGGCTCGACGCCCTCAGCCGGGCCCTCGTCCAGCACCTGCGCGAGTGCTTCGCCGGGTGCGGCGAGGTCGAGTTCACCGGCGGACCCGCCGCCGCCGGCCGACGCACCGCTGCGGCCGGCCCGCGCCTGCTCGTCGAGGTCCAGGGCGAGGGCGACGGCCAGGTCGACGGCCAGGGCGACGGCGGGGGCGGCCACGAGACGTGGGCCGGGGAGGGGCGCGTCCTCGTCCTGTGCACGTGCAACGGCGAGGTCACCGCGGGACCCCCGACGAGGACGCGGTCCGGGCGGCCCGTCGACGTCGTCGAGGTCCGCCGCGCCTCCGAGATCGCCGGCGCCGTGGCCGAGGCGACCGCCGGGGACCTGCCGCTCGTGGTCGACGTGCGGCTCTCGCGCGCCGACGCGGAGGCGCTCCTGCGCACCCCGGGCGACCCGGCCCCGCGGGGCCGCTAGCGTCCTGCCGCACGCGGTCCGTCCCGGTCCGCCCCCACTCGGTCCCACCCCGCTCCACCCCGTCCCGCCCCACCCGTCGCACCCCACCGGAGGACCCGCCCGTGGCCCCGCCGCCCGCCCTCGCCCGCCGCCTCGGTCTCGGCGACGCCGTCGGGCTGGGCCTGGGCTCGATGCTCGGCGCGGGCGTCTTCGCCGCCTTCGGGCCGGCGACGGCGGCGGCCGGCCCCTGGGTGCTCCTCTCCCTCCTCCTCGCGGCGGTCGTCGCCTGGTGCAACGCGACGTCGACCGCGCAACTCGCTGCGGCGCACCCGCTCTCGGGCGGCGTCTACCTCTACGGACGGGAGGAGCTGGGGCCCTGGTGGGGCTTCGTCGCCGGATGGGGCTTCGTCGTGGGCAAGACGGCGAGCTGCGCGGCGGTGGCGACGACGTTCGCCGCCTACGCCGCCCCAGCCGGCGGCGAACGCCCGACGGCCGCGGCCGCCGTGGTGGCCCTGACGGCCGTGAACCTGGGCGGGATCACGCGCACGGCCCGGCTGACGCGCGTGCTGCTCGTGGTGACGCTGCTGGCGCTGACGGTCGTCGTCGTCGCGGCGGTCTCCGGCCCCCCGGCCGCCCCCGCGGAGCCCGCCACCGCGCCGGACCTCCTCGGCGTGCTGCAGGGGGCCGGCCTGCTCTTCTTCGCCTTCGCCGGCTACGCCCGGGTGGCCACGCTCGGCGAGGAGGTGCGCGACCCCGAGCGGACGATCCCGCGGGCCGTCACCACCGCCCTGGTCGCCGCCGTCGTCGTGTACGCCGTCGTCGGCGCGGCCGCGCTGACCGCGCTCGGCCCGGCGGCGCTCGCGGACCGGTCGGCGCCGCTCGCCGCGGCCGCGGCGACCGCCGGCTGGCCGTGGACCGGCGCCGTCGTGCGCGTCGGGGCCGCGGCCGCCGCCCTCGGGGTGCTCCTGGCCCTCGTCGCCGGGGTCGGCCGCACCGCGCTGGCCATGGCCCGCCACGGCGACCTGCCCCGCTCGCTCGCCGCGGTGCACCCCCGCTCCGCCGTGCCGCACCGGGCCGAGCTGGCCGTCGGCGCCGTCGTCCTGGCGCTCGTGCTGACCGTCGACCTGCGGACGGCGATCGGGTTCTCCTCGTGCGGAGTGCTCGTCTACTACCTCGTGGCGAACGTCGCGGCGTGGCGGCAGGCTCCCGACCGCCGGCGGTACCCCCGGGCGCTGCCGGTGGCCGGGGCGGTGGGGTGCGTGGCGCTCGTCCTGACCCTGCCGGCGCGCGCGGTCGTCACCGGACTGCTCGTGCTGCTCC
The DNA here is from genome assembly GCF_040796495.1 of Kineococcus endophyticus. NCBI lineage: Bacteria > Bacillati > Actinomycetota > Actinomycetes > Kineosporiales > Kineosporiaceae > Kineococcus > Kineococcus endophyticus. Next base: position 212,190 of record NZ_JBFNQN010000009.1, read on the forward strand.
TCGGCGTCGCGGGACGGGCGCTGCTCACCCGTCGCGCCACCCCTCCTCCCACACCCGGGCGGCCGCGAGGAACGCGCTGAGGGCCGGGGGCTGCGCGTGGACGCAGTAGGTGCGCCCGTGCAGCTCGAGGGCCACCGCGACGTCGGCGACCTCGACGCCGAAGGAGCGCAGGTCGTCGGTGAGCTGGCCCGGGAGGAGGTCACCCGGACCGAGGGTCACGAGCTCCTCGCGGAGCGCGGGGCTGACCTGACGCCACCACGACGCGATGGCTCGACTCTGTTGCTGCACACCACAGGTGTCGAACCGTCCGGCCCGCGCCTCCAGCCCACCTCACCCGCACGGCGGCAACGGACCACCCGCTCGGCCCCGGGCTAGGGTCGGCGGATGGCCGACGACGACCTGCGGGTGCCCCTCGACGCGCTGCCCGTGCACGACCCGTTCGTCCTGCCCGTCGCGCACGACGGCACCTACCGCCTGTACCAGGGCGTCGCGGGTGACCCGGCCGGCGTCGAGGTGCGGCACAGCCGCGACCTGCGCACCTGGTCGGCGCCGCGGCGCGTGTTCTCGGTCCCGGACGGCGCGTGGGCGGATCCCACGTGCTCACCGTGGGCGCCGGAGGTGCACGAGTGGCGCGGCCGCTACCACCTCATGACGACGCTGCACCAGCCCGCGACCGCGCTCCCCCTCGTGCGGCAGGGCGGGACGGAGTTCCGCCTGCAGTCCGCCGACGCCCGCTGGCGGCTCGACCCGGCCGCCCGGGGCACGGTGGTCGCCGTCGCCGACGACCCCGACGGCCCGTTCGCGCTCGTCGACCCCACCGGCCCCGTGCCGCCCGCGGACTTCATGACGCTCGACGGGACGCTCGTCACCGACCGGGACGGTGACCCGTGGATGGTCTACGCCCACGAGTGGGTGCAGCTGCTCGACGGGACGGTGGAAGCCGTTCCGCTGCAGCCGGACCTGTCCAGGGCGGCCGGCGCGCCCGTCCACCTGTTCCGCGGGTCCGAGGCGTCCTGGCAGAGCGAGCGGACCCCCGGCGCGACGGCCCTCGCGCCCTACGTCACCGACGGGCCCCAACTGCGGCGGCTCCCCGGCGGTGCGCTGGCCTGCCTCTGGTCGTCCTACCGCGCGCAGGGTGCGGAGTACGTCCAGACGTGGGCGCTGTCCCGGTCCGGCGACCTCACCGGCCCCTGGGAGCAGCGCGAGGTGCTCGTCGGCGGCGACGCGGGCCACGGCATGCTGTTCGACACCTTCGACGGCCGGACCGCGCTCGTGCTGCACCGCGGGATGGGGTCCCCGACCGTGCGGGCGGAGTTCCACGAGGTCCACCTGACCCCCGAGGAGGTCGCGGTGCGTCCCTGGGAGTGGTGACCCGGTTCACGCCTCCGTGTGGCCGAGGGCGAGGTCGGGCAGGGTCGCGACGACCGCGTCCGGGGCGCCGTCGAACTCCAGCACGGTGACGACGTTCCGGCCGGCGCGGACGACGGGGCCGGGGACGTAGAGGCTGCGCTGCGGACCGTGCCGCCAGTACCGGCCCAGCGCGAAACCGTTGAACCACGCGACGCCGCGACCCCAGGACGCCGTGTCGAGGAAGAGGTCCCCGGGTTCGTCGACCTGGAGTTCCGCGGCGGCCAGGACGGGACCGACGAGCCGCTCCAGCGGTTCGTCGCCGGGGACGACGAGCGCGGGCAGGGCCTCGTGGTCGACGGGACGCACGACGGCGTCGCGCAGGGGTTCCCCCGCGACGAGCAGCGGTCCGACGATGCCCTTCGTCTCCCCCAGCCGGTCGCCGTAGTTCACGCGACCGGCGTCCTCGACGAGCAGGTCGACGCGGGTCCCCGTCGGGTGCGCGGGCAGCACGAGGGCGCGGTCGTGGTGCTCGCGGAACAACGTGCCGAGGCGCACGCCGTCGAGCAGCACGGTCACGCGGTCACGGACCTCCCCGACCTCGAGCAGCGTCGGACCCGCTGAGCCGCAGGAGGTCCCGCTGACCCAGGCGATCCGGACGACCTCACCCGAACCGATCTCGAGGTCGTCCAGGACGGGGGGTTCCGTCCCGGTCCAGGGCAGTTCCGGCCCCGGGGGCAACCCGGTCAACGGCCGGGCGGCGGAGAACCGGGAGCGGAGCACGGGGGCCGGAGCGGCGGGCGCGGTGTCCAGCGCCGGCCGCGGGGCGGGGGTGTAGCGGGACAGCACCTCGCGGAACGCGTGGTACTTCGCCGTCGGCCGGCCCGCCTCGTCGAGCAGGGCGTCGTAGTCGTAGGAGGTGATCGTGGGCTGGTAGGTGCCCTTGTCGTTCGCGCCGTTGGTGAACCCGAAGTTCGTCCCGCCGTGGAACATGTAGACGTTCACCCCGGCACCGCGCGAGAGCATCGCCTCCAGTTCTGCGGTGGCGTCGGCCACGGACGTCGTGCCGTGGTGCGAACCCCAGTGGTCGAACCACCCGATCCAGAACTCCGAGCAGACCAGCGGACCCTCCGGTTGGTGGCGGCGCAGGGTCTCGAGGCGTTCGGCCGCACGGCCGCCGAACGACCCGGTCGTGAGGAGGTCGGGCAGGGTCCCCGCCGCGAGCATCTCGTCGGTCGGCTGGTCGACGGTGGTGAGCGGCACGGTGATGCCCGCCGCCCGCGTCACGTCGACGAGGTGGCGCAGGTGCGCGGCGCGCGCCGCCGCGTCCGTGCCCGTCGGGTAGGCGCCGTACTCGTTCTCGACCTGCACGAGCACGACGGGACCGCCGCGGTCGGCCTGGCGCGGACGGACGACGTCGTAGACCGCGGCGAGGAACTCGTCGACCGCCTCGAGGTACCCGGGGTCGTCGGTGCGGACCCGGACGCCGGAGCGCGTCAGCCAGACCGGCAGCCCGCCGTTGTCCCACTCGGCGCAGATGTACGGCCCGGGCCGGACCACGGCGTCGAGGCCGGCGGCCGCGACGGCGTCGAGGAAACCCCCGAGGTCGCAGGCGCCGTCGGTGCGGAACTCCCCGCGACGCGGCGCGTGCAGGTTCCAGGGCACGTACGTCTCGACCGTGGTGAGACCGAGCGCCGCGGCCTTGGCGAGCCGGTCCGCCCACTGCTGCGGGTGCACGCGGAAGTAGTGCAGGGCACCGGACAGCAGCAGGTGCGGCCGGCCGTCGCGGAGGAAGCCGTCGGGGCCCACCTCGAGCGGGTGGGTGGCGGGAGCGAGCGTCACGTGCGGCACGCTACCGCCTCAGATGTTCGCGCGAACACGGTTCGCGGCACCCGCGCGGCCCCGTCAGGAGCGCGGCGGGGCGGTCGAGGCCCGGACGACGAGCTGCACGGGGACCCGGTGCGTCCGGGTCGAGACGGGCCCGGGGTGCTGGATCTGGTCGAGCAGCAGCGACACGCACAGCTCCCCGACGCCCTCGAAGTCCTGCCGGACCGTCGTCAGCGGAGGCCAGAAGTCCCCCGCCTCGGCGGTGTCGTCGAACCCCACCACCGACACGTCCCCGGGCACGTCCACCCCGGCCTCGTGGAAGGCCCGCAGCACGCCGAGCGCCATCTGGTCGTTGGCGCTGAAGACGGCGCTCACCTCCCCCGGCGGCCGGTGGGCCAGGACCCGTCCGATGCGGTACCCCGACGCCGACGTCCAGTCCCCCGCGTGGGCCGGGGGCACGGGCCGGCCCTGCGCCCGCAGGGTCGTCTCCCACGAGCGCTGCCGCTCCCGGGCCGCCCGGGAGGAGCCGGGGCCGCTCACGTGGTGCACGGTGCGGTGCCCGAGCCGCAGCAGGTGGTCGACGGCGAGGGCGGCGCCCGCCGCCTGGTCGGTGTCGACGTTCGGGTAGCGCTGCGAGGCAACGGCATCGGTGACGACGAGGGGCACGGAGGCGGGGACGGCGAACACGGGCGAGTCGAGCACCTCGGCCTCGATGATGACGAGGCCGTCGACGTCCTGCCCCGTCAGGTGGGCGATGCCGGCGTCCACCCCGGTCCGCGTCGCCTCGCGCAGGCTCAGCAGGCTGATGGAGTACCCCGCCCGGGAGGCCGCCGCCGAGATGCCGGACAGGGACCGGACGTCCCCGAGCCGGGAGACGGAGAACGTCAGGACGCCCAGGGCGCGGGAGCGGCCGGTGGCCAGCGCCCGGGCGGCGGCGTTGGGCCGGTAGCCCACGGACTGCAGGGCCTCCAGCACGCGTTCGCGCGTCGCGGCGACGACGTTGCCGTGCCCGTTGACGACACGGGAGACCGTCTGCGACGAGACCCCGGCGACCTTGGCCACGTCGGCCAGCGACGGGTTGCGACGTGGCGGCGGCGTCGCCAGCACCTCACCGGACATGCCGGCCCCTTCCTCGAACGTCCCCCGGGCTCGAGCGGCCGCTCGCGGGACGGCGCACCGCGGGCCGGGGACGTCGGCAGCGTAGCGGTTCGGTGACGATTCGCGCCGCAGGTTGACGGGGTCCCTGTTCGCGCTAACATCGCCGACAGAGGTTTCCGGCGCAGCTGCCGGGGACCGACGAGGGCGGTCGCCGAGGACCGTCCCGACACCGCGCGTCGCCGGACGCGCCCTCGCGAAGGAGCACGACATGGCGCCCACCTCCTCCCGGTTCTCCCGACGGGCCCTGCTGGCCGGCTTCGGTGCGGGGGCGACGACGCTCGCCCTCAGCGCGTGCGGCAGCAACGACGGCGGCACCGGGGGTGGTGGCGGCGGCGGCGGCACGTCGCTGTCGCAGTGGTACCACCAGTACGGCGAGGAGGGCGTCCAGCAGGCGGTGACCGACTGGGCGAAGAACTACAAGGCCGCTTCCGTCTCGGTCCAGTGGACGCTGGGCGACTACGCCTCGAAGCTGTCCTCCCGCCTGCTGTCCGGCAGCGGTGTCGACGTCTTCGAGAACAACGCGATCGACCCCGCCTCGGCCCGCAAGGGGCTGTACGCCGACCTCAGCGACGTCATGGACCCGGTCAAGGACCAGTTCAGCGAGGTCGCCCTCAAACCCGTCACGATCGACGGCAAGATCTGGGGCATCCCCATGATCACCGACCCGCAGCTGCTCTGGTACCGCCCGAGCATGCTGGAGAAGGCCGGCATCGCCGTCCCCACGACGTTCGACGAGCTGCTGCAGGCCGGCACCGAGCTGACCGGCGGGAACCAGAAGGGCCTGTTCTTCGGCAACGACGGCGGCGCGGGCGTGTTCTCCCAGGCCATCGCCGTCGCGGCCGGCCCCGGTTTCCTCAGCGAGGACAACAAGACGGTCGCGTTCAACACCCCGGAGGTCGTGGCCGGGCTGACCGCGCTGCAGAAGGCCTACAAGGACGGGGCGATGCTCACCGGCTCCCCCACCGACTGGACCGACCCGACGTCCTTCAACGCCGGCCTGGCCGCCATCACCTGGCAGGGCATGTGGGCACTGCCGGCGATGAAGAAGGCCCTGGGCGACGACCTCGGCGTCATGGCGGTGCCGCAGGTCGGCGGGTCGGGCAAGCAGGCCGTCCTGGTCTCGCAGTGGAACGAACAGGTCGCGGCGAAGGCGTCGAACCTCGACGCCGCCAAGGCACTGGCCAAGGCCCAGTGGGTCGACGACGCGGAGTTCCAGAAGAAGTTCGCCGTCGGCTTCGGGTTCCACGTTCCCCCGAAGACGGCCACCGCTGCGGCGACCACGGAACTGCAGGACGGTCTGGCCAAGCAGGTCGTCGACCTCACGGGCCAGTGGGGCTACACCGCCGGGCCGTTCTGGGCCCCCGCCATGGGGACGGCGCTCACCGACGCGGCGACCCGCATGCTCACGAACGGGGCCGACGTGGCCACCGAACTGGCGGCCGCGCAGAAGACCTGCCAGCAGACCCTCGACTCCCTCGCGTCGTGAGCAGCAGCACCGCGTCCGCGCCGGGACGGGGCGGCACGTCGCCGGCCCCGTCCCGTCCCCCGGGGTCGGGCACCCGGCCCCGGGCCACCGCCGTCAAGGGCAGCCGGCTGGCGTTCTGGGTGTTCGTCACCCCCTTCCTCGTCGGGCTCGTCCTGTTCACCGTGGTCCCGATCGTGTGGAGCACGGGCCTGAGCTTCTTCGAGGCGCGCGGGACCCTGACGCCGACGCGCTTCGTCGGGCTGGGCAACTTCGCCCACTTCCTCACCGACGACGCGTTCACCAACAGCCTCGTGACGTTCTTCGTCTACGCGCTGTTCATCGTGCCCGTGACCATGGCCGTGTCCCTCGGGCTCGCCGTGCTCGTCAACGGTCTGCCGCGGTTCCAGGCGTTCTACCGGTCGGCGCTGTTCCTGCCGGTGGCCTGCTCCTACGTCGTCGGGTCGCTGGTCTGGAAGCTGGCCCTGTTCTCGGGTCTGCCGTCCGGGGTGGCGAACAGCGCGCTGGGCGTCTTCGGCATCGCCCCCGTCTCCTGGCTCGGCAGTTCGCCGTACTGGTGGATCGTGCTCGTCACCGTCCGCCTGTGGCTGCAGGTCGGGTTCTACATGGTCCTGTTCCTCGCCGGGCTGCAGCGCATCCCGCCGGTGCTCTACGAGGCGGCCATGCTGGACGGCGTCTCCGCGGGCTTCCGCCGGTTCCGGTACATCACCTGGCCGCAGCTGCGGCCGACGGTGGCGGCCGTCCTGCTCCTCCTGCTCGTCGCCGCCTTCCAGGCCTTCGACGAGTTCATCAACCTCGTGCCGACCAACCCGTCGACGCGACCGCCCCTGGTCTACCTCTACAACGTGGCCCTGGGCGCCCAGCGCGACTTCGGGCTCGGGTCGGCCGGCGCGCTCATCCTCACCGCGATCATGGTGGTGGTGGCGCTGCTGCAGACGAAGTTCTTCGGGTTCTCCGCCGCGGAGGACCGCACCAAGGCGCCCCGCCGGCGCCGGGGAGGGGTGTCCGCGTGAGCACCGCGCAACTGTCCCGACCGGTCCCCCGTGCCGCGGGGACCGGCAAGCGCCAGGCGGCCCGCACGGGGGCGAACGTCGCCCGCTACGCGGCCGTCACCCTGGTGGCGCTGCTGTTCCTGCTGCCCTTCTACATCATGGTCAAGACGGCGGTCTCCCCCGCCGCCGACATCGCGAGCCGGACGTTCGTGCTGTGGCCCTCGGACCCCGACTGGTCCTCGTTCTCCCGGGTGCTGGACGACCCGACGTTCCCGCGGGCCATGCTCAACACGGCCGTCATGGCCGTCGTCCTGACGGGTGGGCAGATCGTCCTGGCCGCGATGGCCGGGTACGCGATGGCCCGCATCCCGAACCGGGCCGCGGGGCCGCTGTTCTCGGCGACCATCGTGGTCCTGCTCATCCCCGCCGCGACGACGTTCCTGCCGAACTTCCTCATCGTGGCGAAGCTGGGCTGGGTGGACTCGCTGCGCGGGCTCGTCGTCCCCGGGCTGTTCAGCGCCTTCAACGTCTTCCTGTTCCGCCAGTTCTTCCTCAACTTCCCCAAGGAGCTGGAGGAGGCCGGGCGCCTGGACGGCCTGGGCTACTTCGGGGTGTTCCGCCGCATCGTCGTCCCGAACACGCTCGCGTTCGCGTCCGCGCTGACCGTCCTGGGCTTCGTCGGGTCCTGGAACGCGTTCCTGTGGCCCCTCGTCGTCGCCGGCGGCGGGTCCGGCGCGGTGACCGTGCAGGTGTACCTGTCGTCGTTCCTCACGGCCCAGACGTTCGACTACTCCGGCTTGTTCGCCGCCGCCCTGCTCTCGCTCGTCCCCGTGCTGCTGGTGTTCCTCGTGCTGCAGCGCTGGCTCGTCCGCGGCGTGGCCGAGACCGGGATGGGCGGCGGCTGAGCCCCGCCCCTCACGGTCACAGGTCCTTCGTGAAGGGCAGCGGCCCGATCGTCTCGGGGTCGGCGGCGAGGTCGAACAGGGGTCGGAACCCCGTCCGCAGGTAGAGCTCGCGGGCCTCCGGCTGCCGCGGACCGGTCGTGAGGAACAGCCGGTGGTACCCCGCCGCGACGGCCCGGCGCTCCAGCTCCTCGAGCACGCGCCGGGCCAGTCCCCGTCGCCGGTGCGCCGGGTGCGTCCAGATGCGCTTCAGCTCGGCCGTGTCCGCGTCGTACCGGCGGTAGGCGCCCCCGGCGACGGCGGCACCGTCCTCCAGCAGCAGCAGGAGGACCCCGCCGGGGGCCGCGAACTCCTCCGCGGGGTGACGCAGCAGCTCCTCGCGGACCTGCTCGGGCGTCCCGCCGTACCGCGTCCCGTACTCCCGGGCGAGGTCGTCGAACAGCGGGCGGGCGAGCGGGTCGTCGACCGCCGCGGTCCGCACGACCAGCCCCGCGGTGCCCGTGCTCGAACCGGTGCTCACCGGACGTCCTCGAGTGCCCGCCGGCCTGGCACGGCCGCGAGGAGTTCGGCGGTGTACGGGTGCCGCGGGTTCGTGAACACCTCCTGCGCGGGCCCGAACTCCACCAGCTCCCCGTTCCGCACGACCCCCACGTCGTCGCTGACCTGGCGCACGACGGCCAGGTCGTGGGAGATGAAGAGGTAGGCCAGCCCGTGGTCGGCCTGGAGCTGCACGAGCAGTTCCAGGATCTGGGCCTGGACCGACACGTCGAGCGCTGAGACCGGTTCGTCGCACACGACGACGTCGGGGTCGAGGGCCAGGGCCCGGGCGATCGCGACGCGCTGGCGCTGTCCCCCGGACAGTTCCGCGGGCCGGCGCTCGGCCACCTCGGCGGGCAGGCGCACCTGGTCCAGCAGCTCCAGGACCCTCCTCCGGCGCGACCGGCGGTCACCGACCGCGAAGGCGCGCAACGGTTCCGCGACCGTCTCCCCCACCGGCACGCGCGGGTCCAGCGACGCGTAGGGGTTCTGGTAGACGAACTGCAGGCGGCGACGCAGGGCGCGCCAGGCGGCGCCGCGCAACCGGCCCGTCTCCTGGCCGTCGAGGAGGACCTGGCCCGACGTCGGGCGCTCCAGGCCGAGGACGAGCCGGGCCGTGGTGGTCTTGCCCGACCCCGACTCCCCCACCAGCCCGAGCGTGCGGCCCCGGTCCAGGTCGAAGCCGACGTCGGACACGGCCCGGTGCACGCGGCCGCGGCCCGGGAGGGGGAACTCCTTGACGAGCGAGCGCACCTGCAGGAGCGGGGTCCCCGCTCGGGGCTCCGGCGTCCTCACCGGGGTGCCCGGACGCGCGGCCGCCCGCAGCCGGGTGGTGGCCAGGCTGGGCGCGGCCGCGAGGAGCGAGGCCGTGTAGGCGTGCCGTGGTCGGGTCAGGACCTGCTGGGCCGTCCCCGTCTCGACGACCTCGCCCTGGGACATCACGACCACGCGCGAGGCCCTGTCCGCCGCCACCGCGAGGTCGTGGGTGATGAACAGGACCGCCGTCCCCGCCTCGCGCGCGAGCAGTTCCAGGTGGTCCAGGACCGTGCGCTGCACGGTGACGTCGAGGGCGCTCGTGGGTTCGTCGGCCACGAGCAACCGGGGGCCTGCGGCCAGACCCACGGCGATGAGCACGCGCTGGCGCATCCCCCCGGACAGCTGCGACGGGTACTGCCGCGCGCGCACCGCGGCGTCCGGCAGTCCCGCCGCCGTGAGGAGTTCCACCGCCCGTGCGCGCGCGGCGGCGCCCCGCGCCAGCCCGTGGACCCGCAACGCCTCGGCCACCTGGTCCCCGACGCGCGTGACGGGGTTCAGGGAGAGCGTCGGGTCCTGCGGGACCAGCCCGATCCGGGCCCCGCGCACGGACCGCCAGGCCCGGTCCCCCAGCCCCACGAGTTCCTCGCCCTCGAAGCGCACCGAGCCGGCGTCGACCGACCCGCCGGCGGGGAGCAGACCCACCACGGCGTGCGCCGTCGTGCTCTTCCCCGACCCGGACTCGCCGACGACCGCGACGACCTCCCCGGGGTGCACGTCGAACGACACCCCGTGCAGGACCTCGCGACGCCCACCGCGGCCGGAGTAGGACACCCGCAGGTCCTCGATGCTCAACAGCGGTTCGGTGCTCACGTCGTTCCCCTCTCCAGCGCCCGGGCGACCCGGTTGGCGGACAGCACGACCGCCACCACCACCAGCCCGGGCAGCGTCGTCAGCCACCAGGCGGTGGCGAGGTAGTCGCGGCCGCCGGAGACCAGCGACCCCCACTCCGGGGCCGGCGGCGGCGCCCCGAACCCCAGGAAGCTCAGGGCCGACACGGCCAGCACCGCGACGCCGAACTCCAGCGCCGACAGTGCCAGGACGGGCCCGGCCGCGTTGGGCAGCACGTGCCGGAACAGCACCCCCGTCGTGCGGACCCCGCTGGCGCGGGCGGCCTCGACGTACGGCGAGGCGCTGACCTTCAGCACCTCCGAGCGCATGACGCGGGCGAAGTTCGCGACCGTGCCGATGCCGACCGCGATCGCCACCTGCACCGTGCCGAACCCGAGCGCCGTGATGAGCGCCATGGACAGCAGCAGCGCCGGGATCGACAGCAGGACGTCGACGACCCGCATGAGGACGTCGTCCACGATCCCCCGCAGGAACCCGGCGACGAGCCCGACGAGGGTTCCCACCACGAGGCCGATGAGGACGGCGAGGACGGTGGCCTGCAGCGTCAACCGGGAACCGTGCACGACGCGCGCGAACAGGTCGCGGCCGAGGTGGTCGGTGCCGAAGAGGTGCGCCGCCGACGGTCCCTGCAGCCGGTCGGCCGTCACCCCCTGCACCGGGTCCTGCCCGGTGAACAGGGACGGCGCCACCGCCCAGGCGAGGACGACGAGCAGCACGAACCCCGCGAGCAGGAGGTCGGGGTGCCGGAGCCAGGACGGCGACGGGCGGCGGGGTGCCCCCGCGGCGCGGTAGCGCGCCCCGATGTCCAGCACGTCGAGCACGTCCTCGGGGTTCCCCCGGTCCAGGGTCCGGCTCACGCGGCACCTCCGACGAGGACGCGGCCCGCACCGCTGCGGGTGCGCCGCCGCGAGGCGCCGGCCCCTCCGACGACGCGCAGGCGCGGGTCGAGGAGTGGGTACAGCAGGTCGACGACGAGGTTCACGGCCACGAAGACGGCCGCCGCGAGCAGCACGAGGCCCTGCACGAGCGGGATGTCCTGCCCGTTCACCGCGGTCACCGTGAGCCGCCCCACGCCCACCCGGGAGAAGACCGTCTCGACGACCACGGCCCCCGCCAGCAGGTTCCCCACGACGACCCCGCCCAGCGTGAGGGTCGGGATCGCGGCGTTCCGCAGCGCGTGCCGCAGGTGCACCCGGGCGCGGGAGGCCCCCTTGGCGCGGGCGGTCTCGACGTACGGTTCGGCCAGGGCCGTCCGCAGGCTGCGCGCCAGCACCTGGGCGATCGACGCCGAGACGGGGACCGCCAGCGTCACCGCCGGCAGGACGAGGCTCGCGAGGCCCTCGTTGCCGAGGGCCGGGAAGACCGGCAGGCGGAACGAGAAGACCTGGACCAGCAGCAACCCGACCCAGAACGTGGGCAGCGAGACCCCCAGCGGGGGCAGGGCCTGCAGCAGCGTCCGCAGCCAGGCCCGGTGGACGGCGGTGGAGGCCAGGGCGGTGCCCACCCCGAGGACGAGGGCGAGCAGGAAGGACGACGCCGCGAGGGCCAGCGTCTGCGGCACCGCGTCGCCGACGAGCGTCGTCACGGGGGCACCGTTCTGGATGGAGTTCCCGAGGTCCAGGTGCAGGGTCCGCCACAGCGCGTGCACGTACTGCACGGGCAGCGGGTCGTCGAGGCCGTACTCGGCCCGCAGGGCCGCGACCTGCGCGGGGTCCGCCGTCGACTGCTCGCCGCCCTGCCCGCCGGCCAGCATGATCGAGACCGGGTCGCTGGGCAGCAGGTAGAGGATGACGAAGGTCACCGTGAACGCGGCCCACAGCACGAGGACGGCCTGCCCGAGGCGACGGGCGACGTACCCCGCGAGACCGCCGCCGGACCTCACGACTGCTTCCAGGCGTCGTGGAACCAGAGCCGCGAGGACCCCTCGAACTGCAGGTCGTGGACGTCGTCGGACGCCGCGATGACCGTCGAGAGTTCGATGAGCGGGATCGAGTGCGCGTCCTGCACGAGCGAGCGCGACGCCTGCCCGACCAGGCGGGCCCGCTGCGCGGCGTCGGTCGTGGACGACTGCTCGGCGAGCAGGTCGTCGACCGCACCGCGGGGCCGCTGGTTCACGTTGCGCGTGTCGGTGGAGAAGATGGTGCGCAGGACGTCCGGGTCGGACCGCGTGAGGTTGTAGAAGAGAACGTCGTAGTCGCCGGAGTTCTGCTGGGCCGTCGTGTCGGCGGTCGTCCCCTGCTTCAGCTGGAGGTCGAAACCCGCCTCGCGCACCTGCTGCTGGAGGAGTTCCAGCACGGCCGACGTGGGCTGCCAGAACAGGACGGTGAAGGTCAGCTTGCGGCCCGCCTTCTCACGGATACCGTCCGCACCCTTGGTCCAGCCGGCCTCGTCGAGCAGGCGCTCCGCGCCGGCCAGGTCGCGGGCGAGCACCGAGGAGTCGTCGGCGGCGTCGGGCGTGGACGCCGAGAGCGCCGACCGCACGGCCTGGTCGCCGGGGTTGAGGATGCTCGCCAGCTGCTCGCGGTCGACGGCCTTCGAGAGCGCCTGCCGGACGCGGACGTCGTCGAACGGCGCCCTCGACTCGTTGGGGAACAGGTTGTACGGGATCCCCGGGTTGGCCCGCCGCTGCGTCCAGAACCCGTTGCCGTCGAACTGCGGCAGGTCCTGGGACGCGATGCCGGTCGTGGCGTCGACCTGGTGCGACTGCAGGGACCCGGTGCGCACGCTCGCCTCGGGGACCACCCGGTACGTGATCGAGTCGAGGTACGCCTCCCCCTGGTGCTCCGCCCCGGTCGGCGCCCAGTCGTACCCGCTGCGACGCTCGAGGACGGTCGTGTCGTCCTTGGTGTAGCTGCCGACGACGAAGGGGCCGGAACCCACGAGCGACGTCCCGGCGCACCGGGTCGCGGGGTCGGCGGTCGTGGTCGGGACGGACAGCAGCCCCAGGCTCATGGTCGAGGTGGCCTGCAGGAACTGCGCGCTGGGCCGGGAGAACGTCACGACGGCCGTCTGCGCGTCGGGGGTCTGCGTCCCGGTGTACCCCTGGAGGTAGGTGGACCCGAGCGAGGCCTTCGCGCCGAGGGCGACGATCCCGTCGAGGTTGGCCTTGACGGCGGCGGCGTCCACCGGCGACCCGTCGGAGAACGTGGCCCCCTGCCGCAGGTGGAACGTGAACGTGGTCGCGTCCGGGCTGACCTGGTAGCTCTGCGCGAGCCACGGCTGGATCCTCCCGTCGAGGTCCTGCACGGTGAGGGAGTCCACGAGCTGGCGGCCGATGTTCAGCGCGTCGTTGTTGCCGACCTGCTGGGGGTCGATGCACCCGGAGTCGACGGAGATGGCGAACGTGAGGTTCCCGCCGCGGACGGGGGTCGCGTCGGCGGCGTCCTGGGCGCTGCTGCGGCCACCGCTGCACGCGGTGAGGCCGGCCAGGACCGCGACGAGGGTGAGGGCGGACAGGGACGTGCTGCTGCGCAAGGGGTCTCCTGGGTGGGGTGGGGCGCGCCGGCGGGACGGCGGCGCGCGGAGCCGGGTCGTACCCGGCGGGAGGACGGTCAGCGACAGCTGGTCGCACCGGTGCGGCAGAGGTCCACGACGCGCCGGAGGACGGCGACGTGGGACGTGCGGTCCACCTGAACCCCTCCATCGTTCCTGGCGGAAGCACCCGCGCCCGTGTCCGGGGGGTTGCTGCGGCGTCGCGGAGCCAGGTCTCTCAGCCGCTCTGGATGGTTGCAGGGGAAACTCTACGGGGAACCGTGCCGGAACTCAACCGCCGAGTTTCGAGGGGAGTTCGGAAGGGAGTTCCCGGGGAGGTTCTGGGGGAACGACGGAACCCCTCCACCCTGCGGGTGGAGGGGTTCCTGGGGTTTCGGGGGGCGGGGAGGTCAGCCCGCGACGGGCGCCCCCACGGGGAGCTCGGCCCGCACCGTGCGCGCCGCCTCGACGAGGTTCCGCAGGGACTCCGTCGTCTCGGCGTACCCCCGCGTCTTGAGCCCGCAGTCGGGGTTCACCCAGACCTGGCGGGCGGGCACCGAGGCGACGGCCGACCGGAGCAGCCCGACGACCTCCTCGACGGACGGGACGCGCGGGGAGTGGATGTCGTAGACGCCGGGACCGATGCCGCGGGCGAAACCCGCCCGGGCGATGTCCTCGAGCACCTCCATCCGCGACCGCGCGGCCTCGATGCTCGTGACGTCCGCGTCGAGCCCGTCGATGGCCTCGATGACCTCCCCGAACTCGGAGTAGCACAGGTGGGTGTGCACCTGCGTCGCGTCCGCGGCCCCCGCGGTGGCCAGCCGGAAGGAGGCCACGGACCAGTCGAGGTACGCCGCCTGGTCGGCCGTCCGCAGCGGCAGCAGTTCCCGCAGCGCGGGCTCGTCCACCTGGACGATCCCGATGCCGGCCGCCTCGAGGTCGGCGACCTCGTCGCGCAGGGCGAGGGCGACCTGGTTCGCGGTGTCCCCCAGCGGCTGGTCGTCGCGGACGAACGACCACGCGAGGATGGTCACCGGGCCCGTCAGCATGCCCTTCACGGGTTTCGCCGTGCGGCTGGCCGTGTACGTGCTCCACGGCACCGTGATGGGCGCGGGGCGCGTCACGTCGCCCCACAGGATCGGCGGCCGGACCCCGCGCGAACCGTACGACTGCACCCAGCCGTGCTCGGTCACCGCGAACCCGTCGAGCTGCTCGGCGAAGTACTGGACCATGTCGTTGCGCTCGGGTTCCCCGTGGACGAGGACGTCGAGGCCGAGCTCCTCCTGCAGCCGCACGACACGGTCGATCTCGGCGCGCAGGAACTCCTCGTACCCCTCCTGCGCGAGCTCGCCCCGGCTCCACGCGGAACGCGCCCGGCGGATCTCCGGCGTCTGCGGGAAGGACCCGATCGTGGTCGTCGGCAGCAGCGGCAGCCCCAGGGCCTCCTCCTGCGCCGCCCGCCGCACGGCGTAGTCGCTGCGCCGGAACGCCTCCGGGGTCAGCGCGGCGAGCCGGTCGCGCACCGCCGGGCGCACCACGCCGGGGGCGCCGAGGCGGTCGGCCCGGGCCGCGGCCGAGGCGGCCAGTTCAGCGGTCACACCGGCGTCGCCGGAGTCGGCCAGGGCCCGGCCGAGCAGGACGACCTCGGCCACCTTCTGGTCGGCGAACGCCAGCCAGCTGCGCAGCCGCTCCGGCAGCGCGCTCTCGCGGGACACGTCGTGCGGCACGTGCAGCAGTGAGGTGGACGTGCCGGGGACGACGCGGGCGGCCGACTCCTCCAGCCGCCGCAGGGTCTCCCGCGCCTGCACGAGGTCCCCGCGCCAGACGTTGTGCCCGTCCACGACGCCCCCGACGACGGTCTTGCCGGCCAGGACGGACGGGTCCGCCGGCACGGAACCCTCGACGAGGTCGAGCGCGATCCCCTCCACCGCGCTCAAGGCCCCGAGGAACTCCTGCGCGTCGCCGTACGGCGTGGCCACCAGCAGCCGAGGGCGGCCGGGGACCGCGGCGAGCCGCTCGTAGGCCCCCCGCACCAGGTCGGCCAGCCCGTCGACACCGGCCGTCGCCGAGTCGCTCACGAGGCCGGGTTCGTCGAGCTGGACCCAGGTGGCCCCGGCCGCGGCGTAGGCGGTCAGCAGACCCTCGTAGGCGCCGAGCAGGTCCTCGAGCCGGCTGATCGGCGCGAAACCCTCCGGGCTGCCGTCGGCGGCCTTCGCCAGCAGGAGGAACGTCACCGGCCCGACGACGACGGGGCGGGTGAGGAACCCGTCGGCGAGCGCCTCGGCAAACTCCCGGACCCCGCGGTCGTCGGCGGACCGGAACGCCGTCGTGGGCCCGATCTCGGGGACGAGGTAGTGGTAGTTCGTGTCGAACCACTTCGTCATCTCCAGCGGGGCCAGCGCTCCGCGCCCCCGGGCGATGGTCGAGTACGCCTCGAGGTCCACCCGGCCGTCGGCCCCGACGAGGTCCGCGAAGCGCTCGGGCACCGCCCCCACGGCGACGGCGGTGTCGAGGACCTGGTCGTAGGCGGAGAACGAGGACGGGATGGACGCGTCGTGCGCGGGCAGGCCCAGCGCGTTCAGCCGCCGGACGGTGCCCGCCCGCACGGCCGCCAGGGCCGTTTCCGTCGCGGCCAGGTCGGCGCGCCCGGACCACAGCGCCTCCAGGGCCTTCTTCGTCTCCCGGTCGGGGCCGATGCGGGGGTAGCCGAGGACGGTCGCGGTCCACGCCGGCTGGTCGGTGGTCGGGTGCTGGCTCATCGGGAGGCTCCTCCTACCGCGCGGACGCGGCGTTCGGCGGGACGCGTCAGGTTCGTGTGATCGCGCAGGTGGTCGAGCAGGTCGAGGACGGGCTCGACCGCGTTGAAGGTGTAGAGGTGCAGACCGGGGGCCCCGGCGGCGAGCAGGTCGCGCGCCAGCCCGGAGGTGAACGCCGTCGCCGCCCGGCGGCGGACCCGGACGTCCTCGGTGTCCAGGGCCGCGAGCAGGGCCCGCGGGGCGGGCACGCCCGTGAGCTCGCCGATCCGTTCCAGCCGCCGCACCTCGTGGGTCACGGCGAGGCCGGGCAGGAGCGGGATGGTGACGCCCGCGGCCCGGGCGCGGGCCACGAACGCCGCGTACTCCCGGGCGGACCAGCCGACCTGGCACACGGCGAACTGCGCGCCGGCGTCCTGCTTGGCGCGCAGGACCGCGAGTTCGTGCCCGTCGCGGTCCCGGGGGAACGCGGCGACGGCGAGGCTGAGCGGGGGGACGTCGACGGGGAGACGCCCGCCCCGCAGCGCGAGGCGCCGCCGGTCGGCGACCTGGAGGAGTTCGACGAGGTCGCGGGCCGTCGCGACGCCGTCGGGGTGGGGACGGAACTGCGCCGCCCCCGTGCCCGCCGGCGGGTCCCCGCGCAGGGCGAGGACGTTGCGGACGCCGGCGTCGAAGAACTCGCAGGCCAGGTCGACGACCTCGCGGCGGGAGGAACCGACGCACGTCAGGTGCGCCATCGCAGGCACGGCCGTGGAACTCAGGACGTGGGCCAGCAGGTCCCGGCTCGGTCCGCGCGTCGCGCCGGCCGCCCCGAACGTGACGGACACGAAGTCCGGCTGCGTGGCCAGCAGGTCGGACAGCCTGCGCCACAGGGCATCCCGACCCTCCGGCGAGCGGGGCGGGAACAGTTCGAAGCTCAGGGTCGGCCGCCCCGCCGCACCGGCGACGAGGGGCGCGAGGGTCATCGGGCCGGTCCTGCGCCGGGACGCGGGGACGGGTCGACAGGGGTGCTGCTCATCACGTGCTCCATCGGCCTGGCGTTAGCACCCTCGCCCGGGCTCGGGGGGTTGCTGCGGCGTCGTCGAGCCAGGACTCTCGGCCGCTCTGGATGGTGTTGATCGACCATAGAGCGGTCCGCGCGACCTCCACAAGTGGCTCCCCGAGATTGCGCCGGTCGTCCCCGGACGACCACCCGGGCGGCCCAGGACGGGCTCAAGGGGAGTTCGCGGCACGCCGATGTTGATCGGTCGGGCTCCTCGTGGCAGGCTCCTGCACAGGTCATGAGCGCCAGCGACAAGCCCCGGCTCGCTGGCCGGCAACCCTCCTCCGCGGTGGGGTGCCCCGGGTGACGACCTGGCCGGTTCCGTGGTGGAGCCGGCAAGCGCGGACCTCACCGGGGCGACCCGGTCCTCCCGGTAGGGTCCCCTCCCCCAGGAGTTCCTGCGTGAGCACCAGCACCCTGTCCCCCGCCCGTCCGCGCTGTCCCGGGAGTTCCGGGGCCGTCGACGCGCTGCTGCCCGTCGTCGGGGCCGACACCCTCGTGCCGCTCGCGACGGGAGGTTCGACCACCTACGCCAACCTCGACAACGCCGCCAGCGCCCCCGCCCTCGTCGCCGTGGCCGCGCGGGTCGCGCAGGTGCTGCCCCACTACGCCAGCGTGCACCGCGGCGCGGGCTGGCTCTCGCGCGTCTCCACGGCGCTGTTCGAGCAGGCGCGCGCGGAGGTCGGCGCCTTCGTGGGGGCACGCCACGACGACCTCGTCGTCCTCACCCGCAGCACCACCGACGCCCTCGACCTGCTCTCGCGCGCCGTCCCGGCCGGGGGACGCGTGCTGGTCGCCGACGTCGAGCACCACGCCAACCTGCTGCCGTGGCAGCGGTCCGCCCGCACGACGGTGGTGCCCGGCGGCGCCGACGCCGAGGAGACGACCGCCCTCCTGGAGGCCGAGCTGGCGACCGGCCGGTACGCCCTGCTCGCCGTCGCGGGCGCGTCCAACGTCACCGGGGAGGTGCTGCCGCTGCGCCGGCTGGCCCGCGCCGCGCACGACGCGGGCGCGCGGATCGCGGTGGACGGGGCGCAGCTCCTGCCGCACCGGCGGGTCGACGTCGGGCGGGACGGGATCGACTACCTCGCGCTGTCCGGGCACAAGCTCTACGCGCCGTTCGGCAGCGGGGCGCTCGTCGGGCGGCGCGACTGGCTGGACGCCGCCGAGCCCTACCTCGCCGGCGGGGGCGCGACGCTCGACGTGCGGCACGACGGCGTGCGCTGGGCCACCGGCCCCGACCGGCACGAGGCGGGGTCCCCGAACGTCGTCGGCGCGGTGGCGCTGGCGCAGGCGTGCACCACGCTCGCCGCACTGCCCCCGGGCGCGCTGGAGGAGCACGAGGCGGCGCTGCGCGCCCGGTTGGTGGACGGGCTGACGGCGCTGGCGGGGGTCGAGGTCGTCCGGCCCCGTCCCCGCGACGCCGTGGGCGTCGTCACCTGCACCGTTCCGGGCCGGTCCGTCTCGGAGGTCGCGGCCTACCTGTCCGCCGAGCACGGCATCGGCGTGCGCGACGGCCGGTTCTGCGCCCACCGGTTCGCGGACGCCCTGGGGCTGGCCGACGGCGGCCTGCGCGTCTCCACGGGGGTGGGCACGACGTCCGCCGAGGTCGACCGGCTGCTGGCCGCGCTCCGGCGGTTCGTCACGGACGGTCCGGAGCTGGACTACGGGGTCGTCGACGGGCACTGGGCCCCGCTGTCCGACCCGCGTCCGGCGCCAGGGTCGCTGCTCGCCGCCGCCGGGCCGCTGCGGTGACCGGCGTCAGGCCAGCGGTTCGCTGCTCGGACGGGGCCCGTCGCCCGTGGGGGGCGCCTCCTGCGCGAGCACCTCGTGCAGCTCGGCCTCGAACTCGGTCCAGCTCAGCTCCCCCGGACCGGGTTCCAGACCCGGACCGCGGTCGTGCGCCGGACCGTCGGCGGGGTCGTGGCGCCGGGCGTCGTGGAGGTCGGCCGGCGACCACGGGAACCCCCACTGGCCGTGCCCGGCCAGGGCGAGCCCCTGCACGACGATCGAGCCCAAACTGGTTGCGGCAGCGCACCATCGCGCCCACGTCCCACGCAACACCTCGCACCTCCGCTCTCGGGTGCCCCACTGTCGCACACGCGCGGCGAGCCCGGGAGGTCCTCCGCGACTCCGTCCACCACGCACCCCGGGAGACCCCGTGACCACGCCCCTGCACCTGTTCCTGGACGTCGACGGAGGGGGGTGGCACCCCGCCGCCTGGCGCTGGTCGCGCAGCACCCCCGACGAGGTCTTCTCCCCCGGCCGGCTGCGCGGGTTCGCCGTCACGGCCCAGGCCCAGGGCCTGACCGGGCTGACCTTCGAGGACTCACCGCTGCCCGACGCGCGCAACCCCGTCGGGCACCTCGACGCGGTCCAGCGCGCCGCCTTCCTGGCCGGGACGACGGAGGCCGTGGGGCTGCTGCCGGTCGCGGCCACCACCTACTCCGAGCCGTTCCACGTCGCGGCCCAGATCGCCTCGCTCGACCACTCCAGCGCCGGCCGCGCCGGGTGGATCGCCACGACGTCGCCCGCCGCCGTGGCGCGCAGCGTCGACCTGCCGGTCGCGCCGGACCCGGCCGGCGAGCTCGCGGACGTGGTGCACGCGGTCCGGTCCCTGTGGGACTCCTGGGAGGACGACGCCGTCGTCCGCGACGTGGCCACCGGCCGGTACGTCGACCGCGACCGGTTGCACCACGTCGACGTCGACACGGGCCGCTGGTCGGTCAAGGGGCCGCTGACCGTGCCCCGGTCCCCCCAGGGGCACGCGGTCGTCGTGGTCCGCGAGGAGGACCTGCGGCACCGGGCCGACCGGAGCACGGCGGACGTCGTGCTCAGCGGGGACGCCGGCGCGCGCCGGGCCCTCGGTGGCCCCCTCGTCGTCCTCGACGTCGAGGTCGTCCTCGACACCGACGCGCACGCCGCCACCGACCGGCTCGCGGCACTGGACGCCACGGCACCCGCCCCGGACCGGGGCCGGATCCGCTGGGCGGGTTCCGGTCAGGCGCTGGCCGCCTGGCTCACCGACCTGACCGGGGTGGTCGACGGGGTCCGGTTGCACGCGGCCGTCCTCGACGAGGACCTCCGCACGCTCCTGCGCACCACGGTCCCGGCACTGCGCGCCGCCCGCGTCCTGCGGCCCCCCCTGCCGGGCGCCACGTTGCGCAGCACCCTCGGGCTCGAACGCCCCGCCAACCGGTACGCCACCGGCCCCGCCCTCGTGACCACCGGAGGAGACCCCCGATGACCACCCCGTCCAGCGGCGACCTGCGCTTCCCCGACGCCGTCGTCCACTTCGGCGTCTTCTTCCAGGGCGTGAACCACAGCACGATCTGGTCCGACCCCCGCAGCGGGTCGCAGATGGCGCACTCCACGTTCGTCCAGCTGGTCCGCACCGCCGAACGCGGGTTGTTCGACGCGTTCTTCCTCGGCGAGGGCCTGCGGCTGCGCGAGCAGCGGGGGAGGATCCACGACCTCGACGTCGTCGGCCGTCCCGACGCCCTCACCGAGCTGGCGACCCTCGCCGGCCTGACGACGCACATCGGCCTCGTGGCGACGCAGAACACGACGTACAACGACCCCGCGGACCTGGCCCGCAGGCTCGCCTCGCTCGACGTCCTCTCCGGCGGACGGGCCGCGTGGAACGTGGTGACGACCGACAACGCCTGGACCGGGGAGAACTTCCGCCGCGGTGGGCACCTCGACCACGCCGACCGCTACGAGCGCGCCGAACGCTTCGTCCGCACGGCGCAACGGGTCTGGGACAGCTGGGACGGCGAGCGGTACACCCCGGTCGAGGTGCGGGACGGGTTCTTCGACGTCGAGTTCACCCCGACCGTCCCGCGGAGCCCGCAGCAGCACCCGGTCCTGTTCCAGGCGGGCGACTCACCGGCCGGACGCGACTTCGCGACGCGCACGGCGGACGTCGTCTTCTCCCGGCACGGCACGGACCACGCCGACGCCCTCGCGTTCGCCGACGACATCCGCCGGCGGACCGTCGCGGCCGGTCGTCCCGAGGGCGACGTCCTCGTGCTGCCCGGCACGCAGATCGTCGTGGCCGACAACGAGGCGGAGGTGGAGGAGAAGGCGCGCTGGGTCCTGGAGCAGCAGGTGACCCCGGCCACCGCGCTGTCCCTCGTGGGCCAGGTCTGGGGCGAGGACCTCTCGCACCTCGACCCGGACGGACCGCTGCCCGCGCACGACCCCGTCATCTCCGTCGTGGACGGCACCCGCGGCGCGCACCGGACCGGCGCCGACGCCGTGGCGCTGGCCCAGCGGTGGCGCGCCGAGGCCGAGGAGGGCAAGTTCTCGCTGCGCGAACTCGTGCTCCACCACTCCTCCGAGCGGGGTTTCGCCGGCACGGCCTCCCAGCTGGCGGACGACCTCACGCACTGGGTGCGCACGGGCGCCAGCGACGGGTTCAACATCACGCCGTACCTGGTGCCCAGCGGCCTGGACGACGTCGTCGACCAGCTCGTGCCCGCGCTGCAGGACCGCGGCGCCTACCCGACGGAGTACGTCGGGACGACGTTGCGCGAGCACCTGGGCCTGCGGGCTCCCCTCACCCGTCGCTGACCGCCGCCGCCGGGCGGTGCAGCACCTCGGCGCGCAGCAGGTCACCGAGGTGGCGGGCGATCGCCCCGGGGGCCGACTCCGGGGCGACCGCCTCCACCGCGGGGTTGTAGTTCGTGTTGGTGTTGACGTCGTAGACCACGGTGCGCCCGTCGACGGTCTCGGCGAACTCGACCCCGGCGATCTCCAGCCCCGCGGCGCGCAGCAGCTCGGCGCACCGGCGGACCACCGGGGTGTCGGCGGTCACCTCGGGCCGCAGGGCGAAGGGTTCCACCCCCGGGCCCGGGACCTCGCACGCGTCGGCCGGGCACAGCTCGAAGCTCCCGGCCGAGGTGTCGACGCGGACCGCGTAGACGAACCGGCCGCCGACGAACTCGGCGCGCGTGACGAACGGATCGGCGGTCCGCAGGAACTCCTGCAGCAGCGTGACGCCGTCGACGGGTTCCTCGAACTCCGGCGAGGCGACGTGCGCCTCGAACTCCTCGTGGGAGTCGAACCGCCGCACCCCCAGCCCCTTGCCCCCCTGGTTGTGCTTGGTGATGAACGGGACGGGCAGCTCCCGCGCCCGGCGCACCAGGTCGTCTCGCCCGAACACCGCGAGCGTGCGCGGGACGTCGATCCCGTTGCGCCGCAGCAGCGCGTGCTGACGGACCTTGCTCACCTCGAGCTCGACCACGGGCGAACCACCCACGACGCGACGTCCCCAGCCCTCGAGCCACGCCAGGACGGACCGCGTGTACTCCTTCGCGTGCACGTGCCCGCGCGTGTGCGACGACGCGCTCAGGCGCGACCAGTAGACCCCGGCCGCGGGTTCGGCGTCGAGGTCGACGGAACCCTCCGTGAGCAGCACCTCCTGGAAGGGGACGCCCTCGGCCCGGAACGCCGCCTCGAACGGCGCGAACCAGTCCGGGTTCTCGTGCAGGACGTGGACCCGGGGTTCTCCACCGGGCTCGAGCGACCAGCTCGCGCGGGTGGCGGCCTGCGGGTGGGTGGTCTCGCTGGTCATCGGGTTCCTCCGGTCGGGTTCCGGGCGGGGTTTGCCGTCCGGGGCCTGCGTGGGATAGTTTCGCACCGTCCATCCAGAGCGGCCGAGAGACCTGGCTCGTCGACGCCGCAGCAACCCCCTGAGCGATCAGGCGCGGGTGCTTCCGCCAGGACCGATGGGAGTCACCGTGACCGCACGCACCGCCGCCCGGCCCCCGCTCGTCCGCCGCCGGCACGTGGACCTCTGCCGTCTGAGCTCGGCGGTGTGCCCGGGGCGCTGAGCCCCCCGTCCGTCGCGGCTGCGCCCGCGGACGCCACCTCGTGCCCTGCGGCACCTCCCCGGGGAGCCCCCGTGTCCCGTCCCACCCGTGTCGGCATCGTCGGTGCCGGACCCCGCGTTCTCGTCCTGCTGCAACGCCTCTCCGCCCACGCCCACCACGCCGCCCGGGAGCTCGAGGTCCACGTCGTGGACCCCTTCGACTCCGGCGCCGGCCGCGTCTGGCGCCGGGTCCAGGACCCGCTGCTGTGGATGAACTCCCGCGCCGCCGACATCAGCGTCCTGCCGGACGCGTCCGTCACCGGCCTCACCCCGCCCGTCCTGCGCGGTCCCTCCCTCGCCGAGTGGGTCGCGGAGCACCGCGCCGACCTGCTCCGCGAGGCGGCGGGGAACCACGCGGCGCAGGCGGAGCTCCTGGACCACGGTCCGGCCTCCTTCACCTCCCGGCGCCTGGCCAGCCGGTACTTCGCCGACGCCTGGGACCGCACGGTGTCCGCCCTCCCGGCGGGGGTCCGGGTGCACCGGCACCACCGGACGGTGCTGGACCTCACCGACGACCCCGTCGACGGCGGCCAGGTGCTGCACCTGGACGGCGGACCCAGCACCGACGGGACCGGCGCGGACGAGACCCTCCCGGTGGACGTGGTGCTCCTCGCCCAGGGACACCTCGACGTCCGCCCGGGCCCCCGGGAACGCCGCACGGCCGGTTTCGCCCGGGCGCACGGCCTGGCCTACGTCCGTCCCGGGTACACGAGCGAACAGGACCTGGACGTGCTGGCCCCCGGCGCGGACGTCGTCGTGGTGGGCATGGGCCTGGCCTTCGTCGACCTCGTGGTGCGCCTCACCGAGGGCCGCGGTGGACGGTTCGAGGAGCGGGCGGACGGCGGGCTGGACTACCGGCCCGGTGGCCGCGAACCGCGGTTGCACGTCGGGTCCCGGCGCGGGGTCCCCTACCGCTCCAAGATCGACTACCCCGTCCCGGCCGACCTCGGGCTCCCCCGGTACTACTCGGCGCGCACGGTGGACGCGGTCCACGGGAACGGCCTGCTGGACCTGCGCGCGGACCTCTGGCCGCTCATCGCACGCGAGATGGCGGGCGCCCACTACCGCGAGCTCTTCCGTTCCCACCCGGGCCGGACGACCGTTCCGGCCGCGGAGTTCGACGAGGCGTTCGGCCGGGCGGCGTGGGGTTCGGCCGAGCTCGACGAGTTCGTGGGGCGCGCCGTGCCGGACCCCGCGGACCGGTTCGACCTCGCGGACCTCGACCGCCCCCTCGACGGGTGGTGGGGGACGTCCGCCGAGGAGGTGCACGCCCGCGTCCTGGCGCACGTCGAGGGCGACCGGGCGCGGCGCAGCGACCCCCGGTCCTCCCCCGACGCCGCGGTGCTGGCGGCCGTCCTGTCCGCCTACGTCGTCACCGCCGGCCTGCACGCGGCGGGCCGCCTGAACGCCCGGTCGACGGCCGTCGACCTCGACGGCTGGTGGCACGGGTTCTTCAGCTACGTCGCCAGCGGCCCTCCGCCGCAACGGCTCCGCCAGCTCGCGGCCCTGGCCCGCGCCGGCGTGGTCCGGTTCCTCGGGGCCGACGTCCACGTCGAGGCGGACCCGACCCCGGGGGTCGCCGCCTTCACGGCGGGTTCGGGCAGCGGCCCGCACGAGGTCCGCGCTCAGGGACTCGTCGAGGCCCGCCTGCCCGTGCCCGACCTCGAGTGGACGTCCGACGTCCTGCTGGGCCGGCTGCGCGACCGCGGCGAGGTCCGGGCCCACGAGATCGTCGACGACGGGTCGCGGTGGTCCAACGGCCGCCTCGTCGTGGACGCCACGGCCCGCCTCGTGGGTCGCGACGGGAAAGCCCACCCGCGGCGGTTCGCCACCGGCGCGTGGGTCTCCGGCGAGGCCTCGGCCGCCGCGTTCGCCCGCCCCGGCACCGACGCGGAACTGTTCCGCCGCGCCGACCGGCTCGCGGCCGAGCTCCTGCGGGCCGCCTCCGCGTCCTCCGGTCCGTCACCCGTTCCGCTGTCCACCCCGCAGGGAGACCGTCGATGAGCGACACCACCCGCACCGTCCCGGACGTCACCGCCGCCCCGGTGGTTCCGCGGTCCGCCCCCGCCCGACCGCTCACGGTGCTGCCGGCCCGCCACCCGTGGCGCTGGGTGGCCACGGCCGTCGTCGCGGTGCTCGCCGCGATGGCCGTCAACGCCCTCGTCACCAACCCCGCGTGGGAGTGGCCGACCGTCGGGCAGTTCCTCTTCTCGGCCACGATCCTGGAGTCGATGTGGCTCACGGTCCGGCTGACCCTCGTGGGCACCGCGATCGGCCTGGTCCTCGGCACCGTCCTGGCGCTCATGCGGATGTCGCACAACCCGCTGCTGAAGGCCGTCAGCTTCACCTACACCAGCGTCTTCCGCTCGGTCCCGCTGATCCTGCAGCTGCTGTTCTGGTACAACCTGGCGATCCTGTACGAGGTCATCGGGTTCGGCGTCCCGTTCGGCCCGCAGTTCTGGACGTTCCCGACCCAGAGCCTCATCGGGCCCCTGACGGCGGCGTTCCTCGGGCTCGGTCTGCACCAGGCCGCGTACTTCGCCGAGATCGTGCGGTCGGGTTTCCTCGCCGTCGACCCCGGCCAGCGGGAGGCGGCCGCGGCGCTGGGGATCCCCCAGGCCCGGCAGTTCTGGCGGATCCAGTTGCCGCAGGCGCTGCGCATCATCGTCCCGACCACCGGGAACGAGGTCATCGGCCTGCTCAAGGGGACCTCGGTCGTCTACGTCATGGCGCTGCCGGAGCTCTTCTACCAGGTGCAGGTCGTCTACAACCGCACCGGCCGGGTCATCCCGCTGCTGCTGGTCGCGGCCGTCTGGTACACGGTCCTCACCACCGTCCTGTCGGTGCTGCAGTGGCTCGTCGAACGCCACTACGGCCGGGGCAGTTCCCGCGCCGGCACCCCGCTGCCGTTCCTGACCCTCCTCCGCACCGCGCGTGCGGGCCGCGCCCGACGCCACGGAGATGCCCGATGAGCCCCACGCTCGCCACGACGCCGGGCCCTGCCGCCACGGCCGCGCCCGTCGTGCACCTCGCCGGTGTCCACAAGAGGTTCGGGGCGCTGGAGGTCCTGCGCGGGATCGACCTGTCCGTCGCCGCCGGCACGGTCACCGTGGTGCTCGGCGCGTCCGGTTCGGGCAAGTCGACGTTACTGCGGACCATCAACCACCTCGAGAAGGTCGACGCGGGCCTGGTCGAGGTGAACGGCGACCTCATCGGCTACCGGCGGGCGGGCCGGCACCTGCGCGAACTGCACGAGCGGGAGGTCCTGCGCCAGCGCTCCCGCATCGGCTTCGTGTTCCAGCACTTCAACCTGTTCCCGCACCTCACCGTCCTCGAGAACGTCGTCGAGGCCCCCGTCTCAGCGCAGAGGCGCCGACGGACCGAGGTGGAGGTGGAGGCGCGGGCGCTGCTGGAACGGGTCGGCCTGCTGGACAAGGCCGACGAGTACCCCCGCCGGCTGTCCGGTGGTCAGCAGCAGCGGGTCGCGATCGCCCGCGCGCTCGCCCTGCGCCCCTCGCTCGTCCTCTTCGACGAACCCACCTCCGCCCTGGACCCCGAACTCGTCGGGGAGGTGCTGGACGTCATCCGCGACCTGGCCGCCGCCGGGACGACGATGGTCGTCGTCACCCACGAGATCGGTTTCGCCCGCGAGGTGGCCGACCGCGTGCTCTTCCTGCACGAGGGCGTCGTCCTGGAGGAGGGCAGTCCCGCCGAGGTGTTCGACCACCCCCGGCACGACCGCACCCGGGCGTTCCTGGCCAAGGTGCTCTGACCCACGCACCGTCCCACCGGTCCGGCGCCCGCCGGACCGCCCTGCCGGCCTGCCCACCGGGCGGCCTGACCCGAGGAGAACACCGTGATCAGCCGTCGTACCTGGCTCCTGTCGCTGGCCGCCACCCCGCTGGCCGTGTCCGCGTGCGCCACCGGCACCGCCGACCCCGCCGCCGCACCCGCGGCCGCACCGTCGGGCGCGGCCGGGGGCGTCGACACCAGCCCCGCCCAGACGGGACGGGTGACCGCCCAGGCCGTCCCGGAGATCGCGGCCACGGTGCCCCAGGCGGTCCGGGACCGTGGGACCCTCGTCATCGGCACGACCGGCAACGGGGCCCCTCCGCTGAGCTTCAAGGCGGACGACGACAAGACCGTCATCGGGATCGAACCCGACATCGCCCTGCTCGTCGCCGGGGTGCTCGGGCTGGAGCCCGACGTGCGGGCGACCAGCTGGGAGAACCTCTTCCTCTCGGTCGACTCCGGCCAGTTCGACGTGGGGTTCTCCAACATCACCGTCACCGAGGAGCGCAAGGAGAAGTACGACTTCGCCTCCTACCGCGTCGACACGCTGGCGTGGGAGGTCGCGAAGGACTCCGAGATCTCGACGATCGCCGGCCCGGCGGGCGTCGCGGGCCTCACGGTGTCGGTCGGCTCCGGCACGAACCAGGAGAAGGTGCTGCTGGACTGGAACCGGCAGAACGAGGCCGCCGGCCGCGAGCCCGCCGCCATCCAGTACTACCAGCAGGCCTCCGACACCTACCTCGCGCTGAAGTCCGGGCGCATCCAGGCGAACTTCGGCCCGAACCCCACCGCCGCCTACCACGCCCTCGTCGCCGGCGACACGAAGATCGTCGGCACCGTCCCCGGCGGCGGCACGATCCAGGCGGACATCGCCGCGATGACGAAGAAGGACGACGGCCTCGTCCAGGCGCTCGCCGCCGCGCTGGACCACCTCATCGCCGGCGGGCAGTACGCGGCGACGCTGAAGCGCTGGAACCTCGCGAACGAGGCCGTGCCGCAGTCCCAGGTGAACCCGCCGGGGCTGCCCAAGACCGCCTGAGCGCGGGGCGGTTCACCCGACCGCCAGCAGCGCCGCCCCCAGCGACACCGCGGTCACGGCAGCGCCGAGCACGAGACCCCGCCGCGTCGAGGCGACGAACCGGCTGCGCCGCAGCGGGTCCTCGACGAGGACGGTCATCAGGAACGCCAGCCCGCCGGCGAGGAGCTCGACGGCGAGGAGGAACGGCCACCGGTCGAGCGAGGGGAACAGCGTGACCGCGAAGAACGTCGCCGGGACGTGCCACAGGTACCAGGTGTAGGAGATGCGACCGCAGAACCGGACCGGCCGCCACACGAGGAGGCGGCCGGGGCCGGAGGCCGGGTCGCTCGCCCCCGCACCGATGAGCAGGGCAGCGGCCAGGGTCGGCACCAGGGCGGCCCAGCCGGGGTAGTCCACCCAGCCCGCCCAGACGACCGCCGAGGCGAGGACCCCCGCGGCGGCCCAGCGGACCCGGGAGGTCAGCCCCGGGTGGACGGCGGTGAACCCGGCGACGCGGGGCGCCAGGAGGGCCAGGGCGGCCCCGAGGCCGAACTGCCACATCCGCGTCCCCGTCCCGAGGTAGGCGAGCAGTTCGTGCCCCGGGGTGAGGAGCACGCTCGCCCCGTACGACGCCGCGCTGAGGAGCCCCAGCGCCACGAGCGGGCGCCGCCGCGCGAGGAGGAGCAGCACGGGCCACACGAGGTAGAACTGCTCCTCCACCGCGAGGGACCAGTAGTGCGTCAGCGGGACGTGCAGGTCGCCCGCGGACAGCAACCACCAGTTCGCCGCCTGCAGCGCCGACGCGACGGCGGCCCGCCCCGTCCCGGCCTGGAGGGCGGGGGCCAGCAGCGCCGTCCCGGCCAGCGTCAGCACGAGGACCACCCCCGCGCTCGGCAGGATGCGCCGGGCCCGCCGGGCGTAGAACGCGGGCAGGTCGACACGGCCGGTGGTGCCCAGTTCCCGCACCAGCAGGCCGGTGATGAGGAACCCCGAGATGACGAAGAACACGTCGACACCGACGTTCCCGCCGCGGGCGAAGGGCACCCCGGCGTGGAAGAGGAGCACGCACCCGAGCGCGACGGCCCGCAGCCCCTCGACGTCGGGCCGGAAGGCCGGGCGCGCGGCCGGGAGGGGGACGGCGACGGAGGGGACCCGGATGACTGCCACGTGGGCAGCCTGACCGGACGCCGCTTGGAGCCCGCTGAGGAACTGCTCCGTCCGGGTGAGGCCCGACGGCGCTAGACGGACCGGCCGACGAGGTGCCCGATCCCGTACGTGACGGCCATCGCCACCGCGCCGCCCAGCACGGTCCGCACCGTGGCCCGGCGGTGGCCCGCCCCGCCGAGGTGCGCGCTCACCGCCCCGGTGAGCGCGAGCGCGAGGACGACCGCGACGAAGCACGCGGCCACCCGGACGCCCACCGGCAGCAGGACGATCGTCAGCAGCGGGACGAGGGCCCCCACGGTGAAGGAGACCGCCGACGCCCAGGCCGCCTGCCAGGGGCTGACGACCTCGTCGGGATCGATGCCGAGCTCGGCGTCGGCGTGCGCCCGCAGGGCGTCCCCGGCCGTCAGCTCGGCGGCCACCTGGCGCGCCAGGGGTTCGGACAGGCCCTTGGCGACGTAGATCCGCGCGAGTTCCTCGAGTTCGGCCTCCGGCATCTCGGCCAGCTCGCGGCGTTCGGTGTCCAGGAGGGCGCGCTGGGTGTCACGCTGGGTGGACACGGAGACGTACTCGCCGGCCGCCATCGACAGGGCGCCGGCGACGAGCCCGGCCACGCCGGCCGTCAGCAGCACGGACCGGTCCGCCGTCGCCCCGGCGACCCCGACGACGAGGCCGGCGACCGACACGATCCCGTCGTTGGCGCCCAGCACGGCCGCGCGCAGCCAGTTCAGCCGCGAGCCCACCTCGCCCTGGTGCAGCGCCGGCTCTCCCGGGTGCGACACGGCCACGACCGCTCCTCTCTCCCCCGACCCCGAGCCGGGAAGGTGTGCCTGTCCTCAGCGGTCCGTTGCCCTGCAACGCCTTCCGCGCCGGACCACTGTCGCACCGCGGACGCGTCGCCGCACCGCCGGGACGCTCAGGGGGTGTGCGCGTCGAGGAAGCGGTAGACCTCCGTGTCGTCGACCCCCGGGTAGGTCCCCGGCGGCAGGGCGGCCAGCAGGTGCGAGTGCGCCCGCGCGGACGGCCGGGCGTGGGCGGCCCACCGCCGCGCCAGGTCCGCCGGCGGCACCCGGCAGCAGGTGGGGTCCGGGCAGTGCGACCGGGCCCGTTCGGTGCTCTCGCGCCCGCGGAACCACTTCACGTGGGCGAAGGGCACGCCGACGCTCACGCTGAACCGGCCGGGGGCGCCGGCGGGGTCCGGGTCCCCCGCGGGGTCCACCGAGGACGTGCACCAGTACGTCCCGCTCGGGGTGTCGGTGTACTGGTGGTACGGGACCCCGGCCGGGCGGTCGAACACGGTCCGCGCCGTCCAGTTCCGGCACACCGGCTGCCCCTCGATCGCGCCCGTCGCGTCGACCGGGAACAGCACCCCGTCGTTCTCGTACGCCTTGGAGATCGTGCCCGACTCGTGGACGCGCATGAAGTGCACCGGCAGCCCGAGGTCGTGGGTGGCGACGTTCGTGAACCGGTGGGCCGCCGTCTCGTAGGAGACGTTGAAGGCGTCGCGGACGTCCTCGACGGCGATGTCGCGCGCGGCCTTGGCCGCCTGCAGCTGGCGGACGACCTCGCGGCGCGGGACGAGCAGCGCCGCGGAGAAGCAGTTCACCTCCACGCGCTGGCGCAGGAACTCCGGGTACCCCGCGGGCTCCCCGTGGCCGAGGACGAGGTGCCCCAACGCCTGCAGCGCCACGGCCCGACGCCGGGCCCCGCCCGCCACCCGGTCCTGGGACCGCAGGTAGATGACGTGGTGACGGGTGTCGGTCACCGAGCGGGAGGAGTGCGGCAGGTCGTCGACGGGCACGAACCGGTACCCCAGGTGGGCCGCGAGGGCGTCGACGTGCCGTTCCGACAACGGGCCGCCCGCGTAGCCGACGGCGTCGAGCAGTCCCGCCGCCGCGTCCTCCACGTCGCCGAACCAGTTGCCCTGCGCGCGCATCGTGCGGCGCAGTTCGACGTTCGCCTCGCGCGCCTGCTCCGGTGTCGCGGCGCGCTCGTGCGCCCGGCGGACGAGTTCGTCGTGCAACCCGACGACGGCCTCGAGGAGTTCCAGCTGGGCGCGCTTGCCCGGACGGACCGTGGGCAGGCCCAGCGCGGCGTAGAGCGGCGAGCGCTGGGCGTGCTCCAGGCGGATCTCCAGCGCCGCCCGCCGGCTCGGGGGTTCCGGCGCCAGCAGGTCGGCGAGCGGGACACCGAGTTCCCGCGCCAGCGCCGTCAGCAGCGACAACTTGGGCTCGCGCCGGCCGTTCTCCAGCAACGACAGGCGTGACGCCGAACTGCCCACCGCGGACGCGACGTCGTCCAGCGTGCGACCACGGGCCGTGCGCAGGTGCCGCACCCGCCGCCCCAGCGTCACCAGGTCCCCGACCCCACCGACCGCACCGACCACCTCGTCCGCCATGCCTGCACGTTAGGGCAAGAACCGCGGTTCTTGACAGGGATCGAGGGGTTCTGGACCGGCAAGGACCGGCCAAGCTCGCTGCACGAACCCCTCCAGAGGGTCCCGACGACCAGGGAGCACCCCGTGACCGACACCACCACCGACCCCGTCTCCGGACCGGCCACCACCGAGCGGACGGCCCCCGTCCTGGACCCGGCCGACGCGCTGCGCCGGGAGTGGGCGACGTCCCCGCGGTGGGCCGGCGTCCGCCGCGACTACACCGCCGAGGACGTGGTGCGCCTGCGCGGCCGCGTGCGCGAGGAGCACACCCTGGCCCGCCTCGGCGCGCAGCGCCTCTGGGACCTCCTGCACACGCGGCCCTTCGTCCCGGCGCTCGGCGCCCTCACGGGGAACCAGGCCGTGCAGATGGTCCGCGGTGGGCTGGAGGCGATCTACCTGTCCGGCTGGCAGGTCGCCGCGGACGCCAACCTCTCCGGGCAGACGTACCCCGACCAGAGCCTGTACCCGGCGAACTCCGTTCCGGCCGTGGTCCGGCGCATCAACAACGCGCTCCTGCGCGCCGACGGCATCGAGTGGGCCGAGAACCCGCGCGGGGACGGCCCGAGCCCGTGGCTGGCCCCGGTCGTCGCCGACGCCGAGGCGGGTTTCGGCGGGCCGCTCAACGCCTTCGAACTCATGAAGTCGATGA
This sequence comes from Kineococcus endophyticus, assembly GCF_040796495.1. Classification (NCBI taxonomy): domain Bacteria; kingdom Bacillati; phylum Actinomycetota; class Actinomycetes; order Kineosporiales; family Kineosporiaceae; genus Kineococcus; species Kineococcus endophyticus. The sequence continues at coordinate 244,302 of NZ_JBFNQN010000009.1, forward strand.
TCGCGGCCGGTGCGGCGGGGGTGCACTGGGAGGACCAGCTCGCCAGCGAGAAGAAGTGCGGCCACCTCGGGGGGAAGGTGCTCGTCCCGACGGCGCAGCACGTCCGGACGCTCAACGCGGCGCGCCTGGCCGCCGACGTGGCCGGTGTCCCGACGCTCGTCATCGCCCGGACCGACGCCCTCGCCGCGGACCTGCTGACGAGCGACGTCGACGAGCGCGACCGGTCGTTCACGACGGGCGAGCGCACGGGCGAGGGGTTCTTCCGGGTCCGCAGCGGCCCCGAGGCCGCCATCGCCCGCGGGACGTCCTACGCGCCCTACGCCGACCTGCTGTGGGTCGAGACGGGCCGTCCGGACCTCGGGTTCGCGCGGGAGTTCGCGCAGGAGGTGCAGCGGGTGCACCCCGGCACGATGCTCGCCTACAACTGCTCGCCCTCGTTCAACTGGCGCGCCGCCCTGGACGACCGGGAGATCGCCACGTTCCAGCAGCGGCTGGGCGAGCTCGGGTACGCGTTCCAGTTCATCACGCTCGCCGGGTTCCACGCCCTGAACCACTCGATGTTCGACCTCGCCCGCGGGTACGCCCGCAGCGGGATGACCGCCTACGCCGAACTCCAGACGCGGGAGTTCGAGGCCGTCGAGCACGGGTACACCGCGGTCCGCCACCAGGCCGAGGTCGGCACCGGGTACTTCGACCGCGTCACCCGGGCGCTGTCCCCCGACGCCACCACGACGGCCATGGCCGGTTCCACCGAGCACGAGCAGTTCTGACCGTCCACCCGCCCTCTCCCACGGCTCCACCCCGACTCGACGAGGAGTTCCCCGTGACCGTCCTGACCCCCCGCGGCACCGTCGAGGTGCTCGCCCCGGCACCCGCACGCGGTGCCGACCTGCTGACACCCGACGCCCTGGGTTTCGTCGCCCTGCTGCACGACGCGTTCGCGGGCCGGCGGGCCGAACTGCTGACCGCCCGCCGCGCCCGCACCGCCCGCCTGCTGAGTGGGGAGGAAGACCTGGGGTTCTCCGACCGGACCGCCTGGATCCGCGACGACGCGACGTGGCGGGTGCCCCCGCCGCCGCCCGGCCTGACCCGCCGGCACGTCGAGATCACCGGGCCCCCCACCCGGGCCATGACCGTCAACGCGTTGAACTCCGGCGCCGACGTCTGGATGGCCGACTTCGAGGACGCGACGTCGCCGACGTGGGCGAACGTCGTGGAGGGGCACCGCAACCTCGTGGACGCCCTGGAGCGCCGGATCGACTTCACGACCCCGGAGGGCAAGGAGTACCGCCTCGGGGACCGGCTCCCCACCGTCGTCGTCCGCCCCCGTGGCTGGCACCTCGTCGAGAAGCACCTGCGCGTGCGCGGGGCGGCCGTCGCCGGCGCCTTCGTCGACGCCGGTCTGCACCTGTTCCTCAACGCCCGGCGGCTGCTGGAACGCGGGCAGGGGCCCTACTTCTACCTGCCGAAGCTGGAGTCCGCGGCCGAGGCCGCGCTGTGGCACGACGTCTTCGTCGTCGCCGAGGAGGCGCTGGACCTGCCGCGCGGGTCCATCCGCGCGACGGTGCTCGTCGAGACGCTGCCGCTGGCGTTCGCGATGGACGAGGTCCTGCACGCGCTCGGGGAGCACGCGGCCGGGCTCAACGCGGGCCGGTGGGACTACCTGTTCAGCGCGATGAAGAACCGCCGCGAGGACCCCGCGGCCGTCCTCCCGGACCGGTCCTCGGTCACCATGACCGTCCCGTTCATGCGGGCCTACACCGACCTGCTGGTGCGGACGTGCCACCGTCGCGGGGCGATGGCGATCGGCGGGATGGCGGCCGCCGTCCCCTCGCGGACCGACCCCGGGGCGACCGCCCGGGCGCTGAGCGCCGTCGCCGCGGACAAGACCCGGGAGGCGCAGGACGGTTTCGACGGTTCGTGGGTCGCCCACCCCGCCCTGGTCCCGGTCGCCCGCGCCGCGTTCGACGCCGTCCTCGACGGTGCCGACGACCAGCGCGGCCGGACGCGCGACGACGTCCGCGTCCGCGCCGGGGACCTGCTCGACCTGGCCTCCGCGACCGGCCAGGTCACCGAGGCGGGGCTGCGCGCGAACCTGCGGGTCTGCCTGCTGTACCTGCAGGCGTGGCTCGGCGGCGCCGGTGCGGTCGCCGTGGACGGGGCCATGGAGGACGCCGCGACGGTCGAGATCTCCCGCACCCAGGTGTGGATGTGGTTGCGGCACAGCACCTCGCTGGACGACGGTCGGCTCGTCGACCGCCGGCTGGTGCAGCGCACGCTCGACGAGGAGTTCGGCCGCGCGCTGGCCGAGCTCGCCACCGTCCCCGGCGCGGCGCAGCGTCTCCAGGACGCGCGGCGGGTCGTCGAGGACGCGACGTTCGGCGAGGAGTTCCCCGCGTTCGTGACGACCGAGGCGTACGCCCGCCACCTCGTGGCCCTGGCCCCCGTGCCCGCCCCCCGCCCCGTGCCGTCGTCGGAACCCGCCCTCGCCTGACGGCGCCCCGCGGGAGACGGGGAAGGCCGACGCGGCGCGGGGTGTTGCAGCGGGTATGAGCACCCCCGCCGAGGACCTGGTCGTCACCCACGACGAGGCGGCGCACCGCTGGGAGGGACGGCTCGACGGGCAGGTGGTCGCGCTCGCCGACTACGTGCCCCAGGGTCTGCACGGCGATCCGCACCGGCAGGCGATCGCCATGGTGCACACCGAGGTCGACCCGGCCCACGAGAACCAGGGCCTGGCGTCGAAGGTCGTCGACGCGGCCCTGCGGGACGCCCGCGCGCGGGGCTGGAAGGTCGTTCCGGCGTGCTCGTTCGTCCGGTTGCACGTGCGGCGGCACGCCGACGAGTACGCCGACGTCCTCTGAGCGCTGCCGCGGTCGGCCGCACCGACAGGGCACGATGTCCCCGTGGCCAGCGCTGAACCTCGACGACGTGCCCGGCGGTCCCGCCCCGACGGGCCGGTGACCCTGGACGACGTCGCCCGTGAGGCGGGGGTGTCCCTGGCCACCGCCTCACGCGTCCTCAACGGCAGCACGCGCGTGGTCGGCGAGGCCCTGCGCGACCGCGTGCACTCGGCCGCGGCCCGGCTCGACTACAGCGCGAACGCCCAGGCCCAGGCGATGGCGCGGGGCCGGTCCGACGTCGTCGGGCTCGTCGTCCACGACATCTCCGACCCGTACTTCTCCTCCCTCGCCGCGGGAGTCATGAACGCGGCCGAGGCGGCGGGCGTCATCGTCACGCTGTCGGTGACGCGCGGGGACGCCGACCGCGAGGTCGCCCACGTCGCGGCCCTGCGCCGGCAGCGCGTGCGCGCGGTCATCCTCGCCGGGTCGCGCTGGGCCGACGCCGAACGCACCGACGCCCTGCGCACCGAGCTCGAGGCGTTCCGCACCGGCGGCGGCCAGGTCGCGGCGGCGACGCAGGACGTCCTGGGGGTCGACAGCGTCCTGGTGGACAACGAGGGCGGGGCGCGGCGGCTCACCGAGGCCGTCGTCGACCTGGGGTACCGGGAGTTCTGGTTGCTGCAGGGCCCCGACAACCTCGTGACCGCGCGGGACCGCACGGCGGGTTTCCTCGCCGGTCTCGCCGCCCGCGGGATCGAGCCGGCGCACCGGGTGTCGGGGCCCTTCACCCGCGACGGCGCCTACGAGGCGGTGGCGGCGCTGCTCGCCGACCGGCCGCGACGCCGGCGGACCGCGCCCCCGCCGGTGCTGCTCGCGGCCAACGACGTCATGGCCGTCGGGGCCATCGCCGCGGCGCGCGACGCCGGCCTCGACGTGCCGCGGGACCTCGCCGTCGCCGGCTTCGACGACATCCCGACGCTGCGCGACATCGCGCCGGCGCTGACGACGGTCCGCCTGCCGCTCACCGACATCGGGCACCGGCTGTTCGACCTCGTCGACTCCGCCGACGGGGGGCCGGCGCGGTTCGAGCACGTCGAGGGCGACGTCCTGCTCCGGGCGAGCACCCCCGCGCTGTCCTGACCCGAGGGTTCCCCCGTGCGACCCACCCGCGCTAGGTGTACCCGGCCAGGACGTTGGTGACAGCGCGTCGGCTTGAACGAGGGAGGACCTCCGAGTGGGGTGTGACTTGTCGAAGGTCCACATCCACCCGGAGGTCCTCGTGGCCCACGCTAACGCCCGCACC
>NZ_JBFNQN010000010.1 GCF_040796495.1 Kineococcus endophyticus
TGGTCCGGTGGTCATAGCGGTGGGGAAACGCCCGGTCTCATTCCGAACCCGGAAGCTAAGCCCACCAGCGCCGATGGTACTGCTCGGGAGACTGGGTGGGAGAGTAGGTCACCGCCGGCCACTCACATTCGTGAGTGATGGGGAGTGCCTCCTTCGGGAGGCGCTCCCCATCGTCATGTCCAGCCCGTGTGAGAGGCTGGACCGCTCGTTCGACGAGCATCAACGTGAAAAGCGACGAGGACATCCGCGCACAGCGCGGCGGTGGGGAGATCGGCATGGCAGAGCAGGGTTCGCGCGGCGGCGGGAACAACGAGCGTCGGCCGAGCGGCGGCGCACGTGGCGGCGCCGGCGGTTTCCGCTCCGGTGGTCCTCGTCGCTCCGACTCCTCGCAGCGTCCTGACCGCGACCGTCCTCGTCGTTCGAGCGCCGGTGACGACCAGCGTCCCAGTCGTCCCGTTCGTGACGGGGCCCGTCAGGGTGACCGCCCGCAGCGTTCCTACGGTGACCGTCCCCGTGACGACCGCCAGCGCGATGACCGTCAGGGCGACCGTCCGCAGCGTTCCTACGGCGACCGTCCCCGTGTCGACCGCCAGCGCGACGAACGCCCCCAGCGTTCCTACGGTGACCGCCCCCGTGACGACCGCCAGCGTGACGACCGCCCCCAGCGCTCCTACGGTGACCGTCCCCGTGACGACCGCCAGCGGGACGACCGTCCCCGTCGCACCGACCGTCCGTGGGAGGACCGCGGGCCCCGGACCGAGCGTCCGCGACGCGACGACGACCGTCCTCGTCGTGATGAGCGACCCCGTCGCGACGACCGTCCGCGTCGTGACGACGACCGCCCCCGCTCCGACCGTCCGCAGCGCGACTCGTTCCGCAGCAACCAGTCTCGCGGGGACGCTCGCGGTGAATCCCGCGGTGAATCTCGCGGTGAATCCCGCGGTGTAAGCCGCGGTGAGACCCGTGGCGGGTTCCGCAGCGGTGCCCGGCCCGACATGCGTTCCGGGGAGCGTCCCGGCGCTCGTGGTGGCGCCGGCCGTCCCGAGCGTGCCGGCCGCCCGGACCGCGGTGACCGCCCCTTCCGCGACCGTCCGCAGCGGGCGGACGAGCGTCCCCGTCGCACCGACCGCGGCCCGGTCCGCTCGGCCGGCGCCGACCGTGGCCGGGACAGCCGTCCGCCCCGTCCGACGGGCCCCCGCATCCCGGACGGCGTGACCGGCAAGGAGCTGGCGCCCGACGTCCGTCGTGCGGTGCAGAGCCTGCCCAGCGAGAGCGCGGACGTCGTCGCCAAGCACCTCGTCGCCAGCGGCCAGCTCCTCGAGGTCGACCCCGAGGCGGCGTGGCAGCACGCGCTCGTGGCGCAGAAGCGCGGGGGACGCATCGCCGCCGTCCGTGAGGCCGCGGGCATCGCCGCCTACAAAGCGGGCCACTTCCGCGAGGCGCTGGCCGAGCTGCGCACCGTGCGCCGGATGACGGGCGACGACAGCTACCTGCCCCTCATGGCGGACTGCGAGCGCGGTTTGGGCCGCCCGGAGCGCGCCCTGGACCTCGCGACCTCGCCCGAGGTCGCCGGCCTGGACACCCCGGCGAAGGTGGAGATGCTCATCGTCGCGGCCGGGGCGCGCCACGACCTCGGTCAGCACGACGCGGCCGTCGTGTCCTTGCAGGTGCAGCAGCTGCGCACCAACAGCCGTGCGCCCTGGCGCGCGCGCCTCTGGTACGCCTACGCGGACGCGCTGATCTCCGTGGGCCGCACCGCCGAGGCGCGGGACTGGCTGGTCAAGGCCGCCGAGGCCGACGCCGACGGCGAGACCGACGCGGCCGAGCGCCTCGACGAGATCGACGGCATCGTCTTCGACGAGGTCTGGGACGACGAGGACGACGAGGCCGAGGACGACGAGGCCGAGGTCGGCGAGGTCGAGGAGGCCGAGGTCGAGGAGGCCGGTGACAGGGCCGGGCGTGACGAGGACGACGCCACGGACGGGCACTGACCGTGCGCGTCTACTGGCCGACGACCCTCGCGGCCCTCGCCCGCCTCGCCGACACCGCTGAGCTGGCGGCGGCGCCCGTCACCGTGCACGCCGTGACCCCCACCCTCCGGGACTACTACGCGGACGCCGATCCGCGCGACCTCGAGGAGGAGCTGGAGTACGTCGCGATGACGGACGCCGCGGGGGAGTCGGTGCGGATGCTCGCGGCGGAGGCCGCGGGCGGCGCCGCCCGCCGGGTGGTGCTCGCCCTCGACGTCCCCGACGCCGCCGTGGAGGTGGGACGCGCGGGGTGGGCCGCGCCCGAGCGCTCGCAGGTGCGCCTCACCGTCCCGTTGACGCTCGACGACCTCGCCAGCGTCCACGTCGACGACGGTGACGCCGAGGCGGACGTGCGGGCGGCGGTCGCCGCGCTGCCCGCGGCCGACGCCGGCGACGAGGACGCGCAGTTCACGGTCGAGGCGTGCGAAGGGCACGACCTCCTCTGGTACGACGCCGGCGAGCTGCCGATCCTGCTCAGCGTCGGTCCCTGAGGCGGTCCCCCGGACCGCTCAGGCTCCTGCGGCCCACTCCTGCGCCAGGGCCGACTCCGAGCGGACGAGCTGGAGCAGGCCCGGCAGGGCGGCCCGCTCGACCTGGCCGCCCAGGAGTGGCACCCGGACCTCGAGCGTGCCGTCGAGGCGGTGGGAGCTGCCCGGACCGTCGGGCGCCAGGACCGAGGACGCCGTCAGCGTCACGGGCGCGTTCCGGATCGTCAGCGTCAGGTGCGACCGGCGGCTCCCGTCGGCAGCCGCCGGGTCCCACCGCTCGACCTGCTCGACGACCGCGGTGGACCCGAGGAAGCGCGATGCCGCCGCCGGCAGGACGTCCGTGCTCACCGTGCGGGTGCTCGTCACCACGACGGCCTCGCCGTCCGCGGACACCGACTCGGTGTGCTCGAGCGCACCGGAGCGTTCGGCGCGGGCGCGCAGGAACGCCGGGTCGACGAGGACCGCGTGCACGGCGGTGGGGGGCGCGGTGAAGCGCGTCTGCTCGGAGAACGGGGTGGGCACGGCGTCACTCTAGGTGCCGCCTCGCGCGTCCCCCTGCGGACCGGCCGTGATCACGACTAGGCTGGCAGCGCGTATCCACCCGCGAACCGGAGCAGTGATGCCCGCCTCGACCTCGGCCCCCGCCGGCAGCGTCCGTGAGCTCGTCCGAGCCGCCTCGACCGCCCGAGACGACCGCTGGGGGGAGGGGATGCCGCCGGCCCTGAGCTCCGGGACGGCCGTCGAGCGGCTGCTGCTGGACTACTTCGCCCACACCGCGCCCGATGACCTCGCCGAGCGCGCTCCGGCGGAACTCCTGGCGGCCGTCGCCTCGCACGTGCGGTGCGGGGCGGTCCGCCGACCGGGCACCACCCTCGTCCGCATCGTCGACGGCCCCACCTCGGGTGCGGGGGAGGGCCGGTCGACCGTCGAGGTCGTCACCGACGACATGTCCTTCCTCGTCGACAGCCTCACCGCAGCGCTGACCCGCGCGGGGCGCGGCATCCACCTGCTCGTCCACCCGCGGCTCGCGGCGCGCCGTGCGGCCGACGGGACCCTGGAGGACCTCCACGACGTCGGCACCGCCCCGCCGTCGGAACCGGCCGAGTCCTGGATCCGCATCGAGATCGACACCGCGGGCGCTCCGGAGGCCGACGAGGAGCTGCTCACGAGCCTGCAGGGCGTCCTCGACGACGTCCGCGCCGCCGTGAACGGCTGGCAGCCCATGCGCGCCAAGGCGCTGCAGATCGCCGACGCCCTGCAGATCGATCCGCCCAAGGGGATCGCCGACGCGGAGCTGCGCACCGCCGAGCGGTTCCTGCGCTGGATGGCCGACGACCGCTTCACGTTCCTCGGCTACCGCGAGTACGACCTCGTGACCGCCCCCTGCGCGGACGGGGAGGCGGCCGAGGGGGACGAGGACGTCCTGCTCGTCGCCCGGTCCGGCACGGGTCTCGGTGTCCTCGCCGAGCGGCCCGGCCGGCGCGGGGGCCGGGAGCGCAAGCTCTCGGGCCCGGTGCGGGACAAGGCGACCGAGCCGCAGGTGCTCGTCGTGACGAAGGCCAACGCGCAGGCGACCGTGCACCGGCCGGCGTTCCTCGACTACGTCGGCGTGAAGAAGTTCGACGCCGACGGCCGCGTCACCGGGGAGCTGCGGTTCCTCGGGTTGTTCACCTCGGTGGCCTACACCGACTCCGTCAAGCGCGTCCCCGTCGTCGCCGAGAAGGTCACGGAGGTGCTGCAGCGCGCCGGGTTCGGCTCCGGGGGGCACTCGGCCAAGGACCTGCTGAGCATCCTCGAGACGTTCCCGCGCGACGAGCTGCTGCAGTCCGACGTCGAGACCGTCCTGCAGACGTCGCTGGCCGTCCTGCGCCTGCAGGAGCGACGCCGGACGCGGGTGTTCCTGCGCCGCGACGACTACCGCCGCTTCATGTCCTGCCTCGTCTACATGCCGCGCGACCGCTACACGACGCGGGTGGGCGCGCGCATCGAGTCGCTCCTGCAGGACGCGTTCGACGGCGGGTCCGTCGAGCACACGCTGCGCGTCTCGGAGTCCGTGCTGGCCCGCCTGCACGTGGTCGTCCGCGCCCGCGCCGGGGAGGAGCTCACCGACGTCGACGTCTCCCAGCTCGAGGCCGACGTCGCCCGCGCCGCCCGGTCGTGGGAGGACGACGTCGTCGACGACGCCCGGGAGCGGGCCGGGGACGCCGGCGCCGCCCTCGTGCGGCGCTGGGCCGGCGGCATCCCCAACGGCTACCGGGCGTCGGTGCCCGTCGAGCGGGCCGTCGCGGACCTGCAGCGGGCCGAGGAGCTGCTGGACCGCGCCGACGGCGAGCAGCGCGACCAGCCGCTCCTGGACCTGCGCGAGGACCCCGAGCAGCCGCGGTCGTGGCGGATGACGAGCTACCGGACGAGCCCGGTCACCCTCAGCGCGGTGCTGCCGGTCCTGTCCGACCTCGGCGTCGAGGTCACCGACGAACGCCCGCACCAGCTGACGCGCGAGGACGGCCGGCGGGTCTGGGTCGACGACGTGGGCCTGCGGCTGCCGGTCGACGTCTGGCACCTCGACGCCGACGCGGCCGCGGCACGCACCCGGTTCACCGAGGCCTTCGCGGCCGCCTGGTCGGGTCAGGCCGAGAGCGACAGCCTGGCCCGGCTCGTCCTGGCCGGCCAGCTCACGTGGCGGCAGGTCGCCGTCGTGCGCGCGCTCGTGCGCTACCTGCGGCAGGTGGGGCTGGCGTACTCGCTGGACTACGTCGCCAACTGCCTGCTGGGCGACGTCGGCATCACCCGGCTCGTCGTCCGGTTGTTCGAGGCGCGGTTCGCGCCGACGCGGCCGGGCCACGAGGACGAGCGGGCCGAACTCGTCGACGCGCTCGCCGAGGAGACGCGCGGCGCGCTGGACGGCGTCGCGAGCCTGGACGCCGACCGGATCCTGCGGGCGCTGCTGTCCGTCGTGCAGGCCGTCGTGCGCACGAACGCCTACCAGGACGGGCCGGACGGCAGGCCCCACCCGTACCTGTCGTTCAAGCTCTCGCCGCGGCTCGTGGCGGGGATGCCCGAACCCGCGCCGCACGCGGAGGTCTGGGTCTACTCCCCGCGGGTGGAGGGCGTGCACCTGCGGTTCGGCGAGGTCGCCCGCGGCGGTCTGCGCTGGTCGGACCGGCGCGAGGACTTCCGCACCGAGGTCCTGGGGCTGGTGAAGGCGCAGATCGTGAAGAACGCCGTCATCGTCCCGACGGGGGCCAAGGGGGGTTTCGTCGCCAAGCAGCTCCCGGACCCGTCGGTGGACCGGGACGCGTGGTGGGCCGAGGGGATCGCCTGCTACCGGACGTTCATCTCCGGCCTGCTCGACATCACCGACGACCTGCGGTTGGTCGACGGGGTGCGCACGACGGTGCCGCCCGTCGACGTCGTCCGCTACGACGGGGACGACTCCTACCTCGTCGTCGCGGCCGACAAGGGGACGGCGACGTTCTCCGACATCGCCAACGAGATCGCGGTCTCGCGGGGTTTCTGGCTGGGCGACGCGTTCGCCTCCGGCGGATCCGTCGGGTACGACCACAAGGCCATGGGCATCACGGCCCGCGGGGCGTGGGAGAGCGTGCGCCGGCACTTCCGCGAACTCGGGCACGACACCCAGTCCGATCCGTTCACCGTCGTGGGCGTCGGGGACATGAGCGGTGACGTCTTCGGCAACGGGATGCTGCTGTCGCAGCAGATCCGGCTCGTGGCGGCGTTCGACCACCGGCACGTGTTCCTCGACCCCGACCCCGACCCGGCCGCCTCGCACGCCGAACGCGCGCGGTTGTTCGCCCTGCCGCGGTCGTCGTGGGCCGACTACGACACCTCCCTCGTCTCCGAGGGCGGGGGCGTCTACCCCCGCACGGCGAAGTCCGTACCCGTCAGTCCGCAGGTCGCCCAGCGCCTCGGCCTGGACCCGGCGACGCGGTCGATGTCGCCGGTCGACCTGCTCAAGGCGGTCCTGGCCGCGCCCGTCGACCTGTTCTGGAACGGCGGCATCGGGACCTACGTCAAGGCGTCGACCGAGTCGCACGCCGACGTGGGCGACAAGGCGAACGACGCCATCCGCATCGACGGCCGCGACCTGCGCGTCCGCGTCGTCGGGGAGGGCGGGAACCTCGGCCTCACCCAGCGCGGGCGCATCGAGGCGGCGCAGTCCGGCGGTCCGGGTGGCGAGGGCGTCAAGCTCAACACCGACGCCATCGACAACTCCGCCGGCGTCGACTGCAGCGACCACGAGGTCAACATCAAGATCCTGCTGGACCACCTCGTGACGCAGGGGCAGCTCGACCCGGCCGACCGGAACGAGACCCTGCTGCGGATGACCGACGAGGTCGGCCACCTCGTCCTGCGCGACAACTACGACCAGAACGTCGTGCTGAGCGTCGAGGGGAGCTTCGCCTCAGGCCTGCTGCCGGCGCACCGGCGGTTCCTCGACGTCCTCGTGCGCGCCGGGGACGTCGACCGGCGGCTGGAGGCCCTGCCGTCGTCGGCCGAGCTCGACCGGCGCGCCCGCGAGGGCGGCGGGCTGACGATGCCCGAACTGTCGGTCCTCATCGCCCACGCCAAGATCACCCTCGGCCGCGCGGTGCTGGACAGCGCGCTGCCGGACGAGGAGTGGGTCGCGGCGACCCTGCGCGGGTACTTCCCCGCGGAACTGGGCGAGCGGTTCGGCGACCACCTCACCGACCACCCGCTGCGCCGGGAGATCGCGACCACGGTCCTGGTCAACCACGTCGTCGGGACCGGGGGGCTGACGTTCGCGTTCCGCGCCGCCGAGGAGACCGGGTCCGACCCCGCCGACGTCGTGCGGGCCTTCGTCGTCGCCTCCCAGGTGTTCGGGCTGCCCGAGCGGGCCGCGGCCGTCGAGGCCCTGGACGGGCAGGTGGAGGCGTACGCGCAGTCCCGCATGCGCCAGGCCCACCAGCGGCTGCTGGACCGCTCGGTGCGCTGGCTCCTGCACACCCGGCCCGAGGGGATCGACGTCCCCGCCGAGATCGCCCGGTTCGCCCCGGCCGTCGCCCGGCTGGCGCCCTCGATCGTCGACCTCGACGACGCGGCGACGCTGCAGGCCGAGGCGGAGTGGTTCACCGAGCGCGGGGTCCCCGCGGACGAGGCGCTGCGGACGGTGGCCCTGCTGTCCCTGTTCCCGCTGCTGGACGTCGTGGAGGTCGCCGACGCGAGCGGCCGCACCGTCGAGGAGATCGCGGCGGTCTGGTACGAGCTGTCCCGCCGCTACGCCATCACCACGGTGCTGGAGGGGATCGCCGCGCTCCCGCGCGGGGACCGCTGGCAGTCCCTGGCCCGGGCGGCGCTGCGCGACGACCTGTACTCGGCCGTGCGGGACTTCACGGCCGCCGTGGTCGCCGAGGTGCCCGCGGGTGCCCCGGTCGACGCGGCGGACGCCGTGCAGGCGTGGGAGACCGCGCACGCCCCGGCCGTGCGGCGGGCGCAGCAGACGATGACGGACCTGGAGGGCGAACCGGGCGCCGGGGACCTCGCGGCGCTGTCCGTGGGACTGCGGGCGCTGCGCACCGTCCTGCGCGCGGGCTGAGCGGAGGTCCGGCGTGGTCGGCCCGTACGCTCGTGCGGTGCCCACCATGTCGGACCTGCTGCACTCCCAGACCGCGATCTCGGGCGCGGAGGCGGAGTGGTTGCGGTTGCTCGTCGGCGACTGGCAGCTCATCTCCGACCTGTCGTTCGCCGACCTCGTCCTGTGGGTCCCGACGGCCGACCGTCAGCACTTCGTCGCGGTCGCGCACTGCCGTCCCACCACCGGCCCGACGGTGCACTACGACGACGTCGTCGGGGCCGTGCTCGAACGCGGTCGCCGTCCGCAGGTGGACACGACGTTCGACGAGGCGCGCAGCCTGCGCGGTCGCGACCCGGAGTGGGACGACGACGTCCCCGTGCGCGAGGAGACCATCCCCGTCGTCCGGGAGGGCGTCGTCCTCGGCGTCCTGGCCCGGCACACCAACCTGGCGACGTCGCGGACGCCCAGCCGCCTGGAGCTGAACTACGTCAAGTGCGCCGACGACCTCACCCGCATGATCGCCGCGGGGGAGTTCCCGCAGACGGCGGCGCCGACGGGCCCGCGCCGCGGCGCCCCCCGCGTCGGGGACGGGATGCTCCGTCTCGACGCCGACGGGGTCGTCACCTACGCCAGCCCCAACGCGCTGTCCGCGTTCCACCGCGCCGGCCTCATCGGCGAACTGGTCGGGGCCAACCTCGCCGAGATCTCCAGTTCGCTGGCCGCCTCCCACCTGCCGGTCGACGAGTCGCTGCCCCTGGTCGTCACCGGCCGGGCACCCTGGCGCACCGACCTCGAGACGGACGCGGCGACCCTGTCGATGCGGGCGATCCCGTTGACGCGCAAGGAGAACGGCGCGGCGGTGCGCACCGCGGCGCTGCTGCTCGTGCGCGACGTGTCCGAACTGCGCCGTCGTGAGCGCGAACTCATGACGAAGGACGCGACGATCCGCGAGGTGCACCACCGGGTCAAGAACAACCTGCAGACGGTGGCTGCGCTGCTGCGGCTGCAGTCGCGGCGCATCGGCTCGGAGGAGGGGCGCTCGGCGCTGCAGGAGGCGATGCGGCGGGTCGCCACCATCGCCACCGTCCACGAGACGCTGTCGCAGGGCATCGACGAGAACGTCGACTTCGACCAGGTCCTCGACCGCTGCCTCATGATGGCCGCCGAGGTCGCGATGGAGAACGCCGAACGCGTCCGCACCGTGCGCGAGGGCCGGTTCGGCGAGCTGCGGCAGGAGGACGCGACGGCGCTCGCGCTCGTCCTGACCGAGCTGGTGACGAACGCCGTCGAGCACGGCTTCGGGTCCGACAAGGCCGGGACCGTGGTGGTCAAGGTCGAGCACACCGCCGACGACCGGATCGAGGTCGTCGTCAGCGACGACGGCGTCGGGTTGCCGGCGGACTTCCAGGTCGGCAGTTCCGGGCTCGGGACCCAGATCGTCCGCTCGCTCGTGGCGGGAGAACTGCGGGGGCGCATGGAGTTCGGCGCCAGCGAGTCCGGGGGGACGGAGGTCCGGCTGGACCTGCGCGTGCGGCGGGACGTCGCCCAGATCGGCAGCGTCCGCAACTGAGCGGGTCACGACGTCAGCGAGGCCCCCGACCGGAGTCGGGGGCCTCGCTCAGTGTCGTGCTGGTGCGGCGGGTGTCAGCTCGCGCGGCGGGCGCGGGCGGCGCGGCGCTTGAGGGCGCGACGCTCGTCCTCGCTCATGCCGCCCCACACGCCCGCGTCCTGGCCGGTCTCCAGCGCCCACTTCAGGCAGGAGTCGACGACGTCGCAGCGGCGGCAGACGGCCTTGGCCTCTTCGATCTGCAGGATCGCGGGGCCCGTGTTCCCGATGGGGAAGAACAGCTCGGGGTCTTCGTCGAGGCAGGCGGCATTGTGGCGCCAGTCCATGGGGGTTCCACTCCTTCTCGCGTGTTCGGTCTCAGGACACACGTGTCAACCTCGCGGAAACGAGCTGGACACGCGGGATCCCTGAGCACCGGCAACGCCGGCGGTGCCAGGACACATGCTCCTCACCTGCAACTTCCCAGGTGACGACGTGTGTCGGGGATCGCGTCGGGATCCAGAGTCACACCTCGTGCGCGCTTTCACAAGAGGTGGGACCAGGTCGATCGTGAGGAACGCATGTCGAGTACGTCACACGGTCGTAACACAGCAGACCCCTCCCGGTAATCCGTGGTCTCCCGGCGCGCCCGGTTCGACACGCCGAGTCATGACCCTCGCTGGGGGGACGCGCCGCTACGGACCGGGGGAGGCCCCCGACGTGCTGCCGTACCGTGCTCCCGTGCCGTCCGTCCCCGCGCCCAAGGCTGCGACACATCGCCCCCGCCCGCCACTGCTGACGGCCATCGCCGTGGTCGTCGGCGTCGAGGTCCTCCTCCTGCTGGCCGGGGCCGCCTACCTCGTGCACGGTCTGGTCGTCGAGGGGTCGCGTGCTCCGCTGGCCGGGCTGTCGGTCGTCCTGCTCGCCGTCGTGTTCGCCGCGGGCCTGGCGTTCTGCGCCCGCGGCCTGCTCCAGCGGGCGACGTGGGCGCGCTCGCCGCTCGTCGTGTGGCAGGTCCTGCAGATCGCGGCCGGCCTGCCCGCGTTCACCGGGGGGTCGCCGTGGCTCGGGGCGCTCCTCGTCGTGCCCGCCCTCGCCGTCGGCGTCGGCCTCTTCCTGCCGTCGGTCTCCGACGAGGTCGGTCGCTGACGGTCGGTCGCCGACCGTCAGTCGACGTCGCCGAGGCCGTCGCGCAGCTGGGCCAGCGTCCGGGTGAGCAGCCGGGACACGTGCATCTGCGAGATGCCGACCTCGGCCGCGATCTGCGACTGGGACATGCCGCGGACGAAGCGCAGCACGAGGATCCGCCGTTCCCGCACGGGCAGGGCCGCCAGCAGCGGGCGCAGCGCCTCGCGGTTCTCGACGTTCTCCAGCGCAGCGTCGTCCTCGCCGAGCGCGAGGGCCGGGGACGTGGGGGAACCCGTGTCCAGCGGGACGGTCGAGTAGGCGTTCGCGGCCTCGAGCACCTCGACGACGTCGTCGGCCTCGTGGCCGGTGCGCTCGGCCAGCTCGGCCACCGTCGGGGCGCGGCCCAGCTCCTGGGTGAGGACCTCCCGGGTGTCGGCGAGCAAGCGGCCCGCCTCCTGGACCCGGCGCGGCACCCGCATCGCCCAGCCGCGGTCGCGGAAGTGCCGCTTGATCTCGCCCAGCATCGTCGGTACGGCGTACGCCCCGAACGGCACGCCGCGGGTGGGGTCGAAGCGGTCGAGGGCCTTGAGCAGCCCGATGGTCGCGACCTGGGCGAGGTCGTCCTGCGGCTCGCCGCGGCCTGAGAAGCGGGCGGCCAGGTGCTCGGCCAACGGCAGGTGGCGGCGCGTCAGCTGCTCGCGCAGGTGGAGCCGCTCGGGGTCGTCGGGTGCGAGGGAGGCCATGCGCTCCAGGAGTGGGGCGTCCGCGTCGTGCTCGCCCTCGCGTGCCGCCGGCACGTCCCGCGCCGGCGAGCGGTGCGACGTCCCGTTCACCCGACCCCCGCGGCCACGCTGGCGGCCGCCCCCGACGTCTTGCTGTGCCGCAGCACGATCCACGCCCCGGTGGCCGAGGTGCCGGTGAAGACCTCGCCGACGAGGGCCTCGAGCACCGCCCACGCGAAGCTCGAACGTTCGGGCAGTTCGCGCGCCGGGCCGCGCACCTCGACCTCGAGGGACCCGTCGCCGAGGCGGAAGGTCGCCACCAGCTCGGCGTCCGACGGCGAGGGCCCGAGCAGCAGCGTGCACGCCTCGTCGACGGCGATGCGCAGGTCCTCGATCTCGTCGAGCGTCAGGTCCAGCCGCGCGGCCAGTCCGGCGCTCGCGGTGCGCACGACCGTCAGGTACGCCGGGTCGGCCGGGACCCGCAGCTCCACCAGGTCGGTGGAGGCGTCCGCGACCGGATCGCCGGCCGGTTCACCGGTCGTGGAGGTCGACACGTGGCTGGGTCCTTTCGGGGCCGGGTACAGCGCGGAGCTGCTGCTCAACGTACAAGCGTGACCACGTTAGGTCACGGCCGGGGCCGGGGTGTCACCACCGAGCGTCGCCAGCTGCTCGCCGTCCAGCCGCCAGACCGTCCACTCGTCCTCCGGCCGCGCCCCGAGGGCCCGGTAGAAGGCGTGCGCGGAGGTGTTCCAGTCCAGGACCCAGAACTCCAGCCGACCGAAACCCCGCTCGGTGCAGATGCGCCCGAGCTCGGCGAAGAAGGCCGACCCGATGCCGCCGCGCCGGTGCTCGGGACGGACGTAGAGGTCCTCGAGCCACATGCCCTGCCGGCCGAGCCACGTCGAGAACGTCGTGTACCACAGGGCCATGCCGACCACCTCGGGACGGCCGTCCACCTCGACCTCCGCCACCACGCAGCCGATCCCCGTACCCGGCTGCAGGGCGCGGGCGAAGTCCTGGGCGCTCGCCGTCGCGGCCTCCGGCTCGCGCTCGTACTCGGCCAGTTCCCGGACCAGGCCCGCGATGGCCGCGCCGTCCTCGGGGGTGGCGGTGCGCAGGGTCGCCCACGGGGCTGGGGTGCTCACGGAGCCACGGTAGGGCAGTCGGTGGCGCCCACCCGCACGCTGGTCCAGACCCCGTCGCGCACCACGAAGCCCGCGCCGGGTCCGGGACCGGGCGCGGGGACCGGACGGCGGCCGACGAGCTCGGCCGGCACGCGGTCCGAACGGCCCAGCAGCACCGTCGTGCGGGCCGTCGTGCGGGCCAGCGCCGCGACCCCGCGGAAGCTGCCCGTCAGCTCCTGCCCCTCACCGGCGACGACGACGCGGACCGGCTCGCCGCCCTGCAGGGCCGCGACCAGCGCGTCCTCGACGTCCGGGGGCAGCGGCCGGACCGCGTCGTCCACCAGCACCAGCCGGCCCGCCGCCAGCGCTGCCCGCACGGCCGGTCCGCCGGCCGTCCGTGCCCAGACGCTGCCCGGCTCCTGGGCCGCGAGCGTCCGCAGCGCGGTGGTGCGTCCGCTGCCGGCCGGGCCGGCCACGAGGAGCACGGGGTCCGCCGTGACCACGACAGCCCCCGCGTCGTCCCCGCCCCGGCCCAGGACGAGACCACCCGGGGCGGCTGCGGGGACCGGGCAGCGGCGCGGGAGGGGGGCCACCGGCCACCGGCACGCGCGCGGCGCGGCGGGGTCCCGGGGGAGGGCGACCTGCACCTCGGTGGCCCGGCCGTCCACGACGAGCAGGCCGCGGCCGGGGACCGCGGCCCGCGGGACCTCGGCGGGTCGCACGCCGAGCAGGCTCGCGTCCCCGCGGTCGGCCGTCCGCAGGAGCACGACCTGCCCCGCGGTCGCCGAGACGGCGCCCGTGAGGCACTGCCGGTCGCCGGCCACCACGACCCGCAGCCCGGCCCCGGAGCCCTCCCGCAGCAACCGCAGCAGCGGGTCGGTGCCCGCGACCGGGTCCGCTGCCGCCAGGGCCGCCGACCAGGACTCCCAGCCGTCGACGACGAGCAGCAGGTGGTCCGTGGCGGGAGCCCCGGCTCGGCGGGCCTCCACCTCGGCCTGCAGCCGTTCCAGGACCCGGCCGGCGCGCCACACCTCGTCCCGGGCGACGACCGAGGCGGTGCCCCCGGTGCCGGCCAGGTCGCGCAGCCCGCCCCCGCCGTCGAGGACGTGGACCTCGACGTCCGGTCGGGCGCCCGCCTCCACGGCCAGCCGGCGCAGCAGGGTCGTCCGGCCGCTGCGCACCCCGCCGACGACGAGCAGGTGCGAGCCGGCGTCCAGGTCCCAGCGGGCCTCGGCGCGGTCCTGCTGGTCGGGCAGGTCGACCAGACCCCACCCGAGGGTGCGGTCCGCCGTGCGCGGGACCTCCTCCGCCCCGACGACCGCGGGCAGCGGCGGCAGCCACGGGGGCGCGGGACGGGGCCGGTCGGCGGCGGCGCGGACGGTCTCGACGAGACCGGGCAGGTCGTCCACCTCCGGCCGCGGGGGGCCTGCGGGCGCCAGCGGGTCGACGGCCTCGACGCTCACGGCGCCCCGCACCGGACCGCGCAGCCGGGCGGTCTGGAACGAGCGTGCTCCGGTGCTGCTCGAGCGCAGGAGCGCCCGTCCGGGCACGGTGAACGTCGCCGGTCGCGGGTCGCCGACGACGTCCTCGGCGTCGGCGCGGTCCTGCACCCGCAGCGCGAGGCGCAGGTCGGTGTTGGCGCGGATCTCCGGGCTCACCACGCCGGCGGGGCGCTGGGTCGCCAGCACGAGGTGGATCCCGAGCGAGCGCCCGACGGCGGCGAGCCGCACGAGGCCGTCGACGAACTCGGGCACCTCCTGGGACAGGACGCGGAACTCGTCCACGACCACGACGAGCCGCGGCAGGACGCCGGGCGGCAGGGCGGCCACGTCGGCCGCCCCGGCGTCGGCCAGCACCCGTTCGCGGCGGCGCACCTCGGCCCGCAGGCTGCGCAGGACGCGTGCGGCGAGCTGGTCGTCGAGGTCGGTGACGAGCCCGGCGACGTGGGGGAGCCCGGTGACGCCGCCGAAGGCAGCGCCGCCCTTGTAGTCCACGAGGACGAACTGCAGCCCGTCCGGGGGCGTGCGCAGGGCCAGGGCGAGCACGAGGGTGGTGAGCAGGACGGACTTGCCCGCGCCCGTCGTGCCCGCCAGCAGCGTGTGGGGGCCGTCGCGCACCAGGTCCACGGTGACGGGGCCGGCCGCGTCCGCCCCGACCACGGCCGGCAGACCGGGAGCGGGGTCGGCCCACGTCCGTCGCACGCTCTCGGGGCCGGGGCGACCCACGAGGTCCAGCAGGTGGACGTCGGTGGGCAGCACGTCGACCGACGTCGTCCCGGCGGCCAGCAGCGGGGCGCAGGCCCTGGCCAGTCCGGCGGCCCAGTCCTCACCGACGCCGTCGGGGCGGAACGCCTGGTCGCCGTCGGCCGTGCGCACGACGGGGACCGTGGAGCCCAGGTCGACGACCGTCCGGCAGGCCGGGGGCAGCTCCGCCGGACCGGCGCCCACGCAGACGGTGTGCACCCTGACCGCGGGACCGTCGGTCAGCAGTTCGGTGAGCCGCGCGTCGGCGTGCCACCACGCGACCGGGTCCAGCAGGACCACGAGAGCGGGACCCGGCGCGGGACCGGACGTGGCGCGGGCGCGGACCTGGTCCACGGCCGCCGCCAGCACGTCGCCGTCGGCGGGCGGGCCCGCGTGGTGGGGGAACCACCCGGCCCACTCCTCCTCCGCGGCGGTGAGGATCCGGACGTCCGCGGGTGCCTGCCACGCCGCCAGTTGCGCCACCCACCAGCGCACCGCCGCGGACGCGTGCTCGCCCCGTCCGCAGACCCCGACCGCGCCGGCCCCGAGGTCGACGACGACCGGGACGTCGCGGAGCCGGGACAGGGGCCCCTCGCCGTCGCGCAGCGTGGCCGTCGCGGCGGGCAGCTCGCCGAGGCCGACGCGGACGGTGAGGTGGTCGGGATCGTCCGGGCGCCGGCGGAACAACCGGTCACCCCGCCCGACCACCTCGGCGTGCACCTCGTCGGCGCCGGGGTGCCGTTCGCGTCGCCCGGCGGTCTCCCGCTGGAGCGCGTCGCCGTGCTCGCGGCGGACGACGTCCCGCGCGGACGTGAGCTCGGCCGCCGCCCGGGCGGTCACGCGCCGGTGCCGACGCCGCTGCCCCCACCACTGGCCTCCGGCGACCACGGGGGAGGCCAGCCCGAGCAGCAGTGACAGCGGCGTCCAGACGAGGGCGAGCACGACGGCGACCGCCAGCGGCACGAACAGCCCCAGCCAGGGCGGTCCCGGCGCCTCGGCCTCCGGCGCGGGGGAGGGCCAGCGCCACGTGCGCGGCCCGGGGGTGGCCAACAGGCGCGGTGGCCGGTTCACCAGGAGGTGGCCCTGTCCGTCGGGTCGGGCGACGGCCGCACCCACGGGCACCGGCCCGCGGCGCAGGACGGTGTCGCCGACCGCGAACAGGGCTCCGGCCAGCAGGGAGGTGTCGTCGCCGGCGAGGTCGCCGTCGTCCATCCGCAGCAACCGCGTGCCGTTGAGCGAGCCGAGGTCACGGACCGTCGACATCGACGCCTCGACGCGCAGTTCCGCGTGCCGCCGCGAGACCGAGGGGTCGGTGAGCGCGACCGTCGCGCCGGCCTCGTCCCGGCCGACCACGTGCCGCCCCGGCGCGAGCGGGAACCGCGTTCCGGCGTCGGGTCCGGCCGCGACCACGAGTTCCACGCCGTCGACCCCCGCAGGTGCGGGGACGGGCGGCCAGACGGTTCCCGCCAGCAACGGCGGGAACCCGAGGACGGCCCCGGGGTCCAGGCCCCACGTCGGCGCCCAGTCCTGCGGCCAGGGCCCGGTCACCTCCTCGAACTGCTCCCGGGCAGCGGCCAGCGTCGTCCCGGCGGGAACCTCCACCAGCACGTCCACCCCCAGCACGGTCATCCGGAACGGCACCGGCGGAGCCTCGCACGGAGCACCGACAGGGCCCGCCAGTCGTCCACAGGGCGGAGTTGTCCACACCATCCAGACGTTGTCCACATCACCCGAATGCCGATCGCCGGTTTTCCCCTACGGTTCTCCGAGCCGAGTGAGGGGGAGGTGCGCGTGGACGCGGTGCGGCTGGTGGAGGACGAGGTGCGGGCGCAGGTGCGCCGCCGCATCGCGGCCGGGAGTTTCCGGGGGGACGCGGCCGAACTGCGCTCCCTCGTGGACTCCGTCGTCCTCGACTACGACCTGCGGTCCCTCGACGGTTCCCTGCCCGGTCTGCCCGACCGGCAGGACGCGGCTCGCGAGGTCGTCGCGGCGGTCTCGGGTTTCGGTCCGCTGCAACGGTACTTCGACGACCCCGACGTCGAGGAGATCTGGATCAACGAACCCGGCAAGGTGTTCGTGGCGCGCGGTGGGGTCGCCGAACTCACGACCACCATCCTCGACGAGGAGACCGTCGCCGAACTCGTGGAACGGATGCTCGCCACGAGCGGTCGTCGGGTGGACCTGTCCTCGCCGTTCGTCGACGCGTCGCTGCCCGACGGGTCGCGGGTGCACGTCGTCATCCCGGACGTGACGCGCCGGCACTGGGCCGTGAACGTCCGCCGGTTCGTCGTCCGTGCCCGCCGCCTCGACGACCTCGTGGGGTTGGGTTCCCTCACCGCACCCGCCGCCCGGTTCCTGTCCGCCGCCGTCGCGGCCGGGTTGAACGTCCTGGTCTCCGGCGGGACCCAGGCCGGCAAGACGACGCTCCTGAACTGCCTGCTCGCCGCCGTTCCCGCGCACCAGCGCATCGTGACGTGCGAGGAGGTGTTCGAGCTGCAGCTGCAGAACCGCGACGTCGTCGCGATGCAGTGCCGGCAGCCGAACCTCGAGGGCCGCGGGGAAATCCCGCTGCGCCGCCTCGTCAAGGAGGCGCTGCGGATGCGCCCGGACCGCCTCGTCGTCGGTGAGGTGCGGCAGGCCGAGAGCCTGGACCTGCTCATCGCCCTGAACTCCGGACTGCCCGGCGCCGCGACCGTCCACGCGAACTCCGCCGCCGACGCCGTCGCGAAGATGTGCACCCTGCCGCTCCTGGCGGGCGAGAACGTCACGAGCGGTTTCGTCGTCCCGGCGGTCGCGGCGAGCCTCGACCTCGTCGTCCACGCCGGGCTCGACACCACGGGTCGCCGTCGCGTGCGCGAGGTGCTCGCCGTCCCGGGCCGGGTGGAGGGCGGCGTCGTCGAGACCGCCGAACTGTTCACCACGCGCGGCGGGGAACTCGTCCGCGGGACGGGCTGGCCCCCGCACCGGGACCGCTTCGAGCGCGCGGGTTTCGACCTCGCCGACCTGCTCGGGACCTCCGGGTGAACGGGTCGATGGACGGGGTGCGGGTCGGGGCGTTGCTGGGCCTCGGCGTCTTCTGCGTGTGGTGGGCGTGCTGGACCCGCCCGCCGCGGGTGCGGCGGCCGCGTCGTCGCGTCCGCGCGCTGCTCGACGCCGCGGGCTGGCCGGAGGTCCCCACCGCCGCCCTTCCGTTCGTCTGCCTCGTGGCCGGCACCGGCGCGGGGGTCCTGGTGCTCGCCGTCAGCGCGGTGCCCGTGCTCGGGTTCGGGGCCTGCGCCGCGGCCGCGTGGGCGCCGGTCGTCCTCGCCCGGTCGCGGGCCCGCCGCCGGGAGCAGGACGCCGCCGCGCAGTGGCCCGACGCCGTCGACGCCATGACGGCGTCCGTCCGCGCAGGCGCCACGCTGCCGGAGGCGGTGGCCGGGCTCGCCGTGCGCGGTCCGTCGGGGTTCCGACCGGCCTTCGCGCGGTTCGCCGCCGCCCACCGGGCCAGCGGGTCCTTCGACGCCGAGCTGGAACGGCTGCGCGACGACCTCGCCGACCCCGTCTTCGACCGGCTCGCGGCGACGGTGCGCATGACGCGGCAGGTCGGCGGCAGCGACCTCGGCGCCACGCTGCGGACGTTCTCCGGCTACCTGCGCGAGGACGCCCGCACCCGCGGCGAACTCCAGGCCCGGCAGAGCTGGACGGTCTCGGCGGCCCGCCTCGCGGTCGCCGCGCCGTGGATCGTGCTGGCGCTGCTCGCCACCCGCCCGGGGACCCTCGCGGCGTTCGCCGACACGACGGGTGCCCTCGTCCTCGCCGGCGGGGCCGCGCTGACGGCCGGGTCCTACCGGCTCATGCTGCGGCTCGGTCGGCTGCCCACGCCACGGCGGGTGCTGACGTGACCGGCGCGCTGCTCGGGCTCCTCGCCGGTCTGGGCCTGCTCCTCGTGCTCACCGGTGTCCCGCTGGGGCGTCGCGTCGCCCTGGAGGCGCGCGTGCTGCCGTACCTCGGGCACGGGACCACGTCGGCGCAGGACCGGGTCCGGTCGCTGGCCGCGGCCGTCGGTCAGCGGCTCGGTGGCGGTCGCACCGTGGCCGGCCGTCTCGCCGTCCTGGACCCCGGGACCGACGGCTCCGACCGCTCCCCGGGCCACCGTGCCGAGCAGGTCCTGTGGGCCTGCGCTGCCACGGTCCTGGCGCTCGTCGTCGCCGTCGCCGCGGCAGGCGGCGACCCGCTGGCGGTGCTCGCCGCGATGGCCGTCGGAGCTTGCGCGGGGGTGCTCGCCCGCGACGCCGTCCTGGACCGCGCGGTCCGGCGGCGCCGGGCCGAGCTCGTCGCGGAACTGCCCGCGGTGGCCGAACTGCTCGCGTTGTCCGTCGCGGCGGGGGAGAACGTCACCGCGGCCCTCGAACGGGTCGCCGCCGGCCGCGGGCCCCTGTGCGACGGGTTGCGCGGGGCCCTGGCCCGCGTGCGGACGGGCACCCCGCTGCTGGAGGCCCTGACGACGCTCGCCGGCCGGTGGCAGGTGCCCCCGTTCACCCGCTTCGTCGACGCGGTCTGCGTCGCCGTCGAGGCGGGCAGCCCGCTGGCGGAGGTGCTGCGCGCCCAGGCGGCCGACGCCCGCGACGCCGAGCACCGCCGGCTGACGGAGGCCGGGGGCCGCGCCGAGGTGCGGATGCTCGTGCCGGTCGTCTTCGGGATCCTCCCGACCGTCGTCGTCTTCGCCGTCTACCCCGGGCTGGCCCAGCTCCAGCTCGACCACTGAGCGGACCCACCGCAGAGAAGAGGAACACCGTGCTCCACCAGTTGCTGACCGCCCTCGGGGACAGGATCGAGAACGACGACCGGGGCGACGTGCCCGGCTGGGTGCTCGTCACGATCATGACCGCCGGCCTGGTGGTCGGGCTGTGGGCCGTCGCCGGTCCGCGCCTGGCCGCCCTGTTCACCACCGCGATGGACGCGGTCGTGACCCAGTTGTGAGGGCCCCGCACCGCGGGGACGAGGGGTCGGCCGTCGCGGAGTTCGCCGCCGTGGCCGGGCTGCTGTCCCTGCTCTTCGTCGCCGTCGTGCAGCTCGCCGTCGTCCAGCACGTGCGGGCGACCGCCGCCGACTGCGCGGGGGAGGGCGCCCGCTTCGGGGCGCTGCGCGGACACTCCCCGGCCGACGGGGCCCGGCGCACCCGCGAGCTCCTCGCCGCGTCCCTGTCACCGGCCTACGCCCGTGACGTCACCGCGGGCGTCGTCCGCGTCGGTGCGCAGCCCGTCGTCGAGGTGCAGGTCGCGGCCCCGCTCCCGGTGCTCGGGCTGCTCGGGCCGGGACGCGGGCTCACCGTCCGAGGCCACGCCCTGCAGGAGGGGTCGTGACGCGCGACGAGGGCAGCGCCACCGTCGAGTTCCTCGCCGTCGGGATCCTGCTCCTGGTCCCGCTGGTCTACCTCGTCCTGACGCTGGGCCGGGTGCAGGCGGCGACGTTCGCGGCCGGGTCCGGCGCGAGCGAGGCCGCCCGCCTGACCG
Source organism: Kineococcus endophyticus (assembly GCF_040796495.1). Taxonomy (NCBI): domain Bacteria; kingdom Bacillati; phylum Actinomycetota; class Actinomycetes; order Kineosporiales; family Kineosporiaceae; genus Kineococcus; species Kineococcus endophyticus. The sequence continues at coordinate 20,331 of NZ_JBFNQN010000010.1, forward strand.
CCGCCGGCGCACCCCCGGCCGACGCCGAGGCGGCGGTGGCGCTCGCGGTCACCGACCAGGCGCTGCCGGCGCGGACCGCGCGCCTGGCCGTCGCCTGCGCCGCCGACCCCTGCCGCACCCCCGAGGCGGAGGTGGCCGCGACCGTCCGCGTCGACGTGCCGCTGCCGCTCGTGCCGGCCTTCGCCCGCGACGTGCTGCCCCTGCAGGTCCCGGTGAGCGTCCGTCGCGTCGCCGTCGTCGACCGGTTCGCGCCGTGAGCAGTCCGAAGACTCCGACGGGTGACGAGGGCCGGATCACGCTGCTGGCCCTGGCCTTCGGCCTGCTCGCCACGGTCCTGGTCCTCGTCGTCACGTCGGCGTCCGCGGTGCACCTGCAGCGCAAGGAGCTGTACGCCCTGTCCGACGCCGCGGCCCGCGACGCCGCCGACGCCCTCGACGAGGACCGCTACTACGCGGGCGGACGCGCCGGTGACCCGCTGCTGCTGACCCGCGCCTCGGTCCGGGACAGCGTCGAGGCCTACGTCGCCGCGCACGCGGCGGGCGTCGCGGTCGGCGCGGGCACCGGCACGCCGGACGGGCGGACGGCCCGCGTCGAACTCGTCCGGGTGACGACCCCGCCCTTCGCGTCCTTCGTCCCGGCGCAGTTCGTCCGGGTCCGCCTCGTAGCGCGGTCGAGCGCGGTGGCCGACCTGCGGTGAGCGTGCCAGCGTGTGCGCCGTGGAGCTTCGAGACGCAGGAGTCCTGGTCACGGGTGCGGGCGGCGGGCTGGGCCGTCCCCTGGTGGAGGGGCTGCTGGCCGCCGGCGCCCGGGTCGTGGTGAGCGGACGGACGGCGCCGCAGATCGACGGCACGCACGCCGTCGCCGCCGACCTGCGGTTGCCGGGGGAGCCCGAGCGCCTCGTGGAGGAGGCCGTCGCCCACCTCGGCCGCCTGGACGGCCTCGTCCACGCCGCCGGGGTCGTCGCGTTCGGCAAGGGCGTCGACGCCGACGACGACCTCCTCGACGAGCTGTTCCTCGCCGACGCCATCGGCCCGATCCGGTTGCTGCGAGCCGCGGTCCCGCACCTGCGCGAGGGGAACGACGCGTTCGCGGCCGTCGTGACCGCCGTCGTCGCGGAGAAGCCGCAGGCCGGGATGGCCCCGTACTCCGCGGCCAAGGCCGCCCTGTCGTCCTTCGTCACGGCCCTGGCCCGGGAGGAGCGCTCGCGGGTCCGGGTCCTCGACGTCCGCCCGCCGCACACCGAGACCGGCCTGGCGACGCGGCCCGTCGCCGGGTCCGCGCCGAAGCTGCCGCAGGGCCTGGAGCCGCGGGCCGTGGCCGACCGCATCCTGCGCGGCATCACCGAGGGTGAGCGGGAGCTGCCGTCGGAGGCGTTCGCGCAGACGTAGACTCGTCGGTCGTGGCCATCGACTTCCCCGCCGAGATCTCCGCCCTCCGCATGACGTACGCGTCCATCCGGGAGGTGTCGGACCTCGAGGGCCTGCGCAAGGAGCTGGCCGACCTCAACGAGCAGGCCGCCGCGCCGGACCTGTGGGACGACCCCGAGACCGCCCAGGGCGTGACGAGCCGGCTGTCCTCGATCCAGGCCGAGCTGGAGCGCATCGAGAAGATGGGCGGGCGCATCGACGACCTCGAGGTGCTCGTCGAGCTGGCCGAGTCCGAGCACGACGCCGACTCCCTGGCCGAGGCCGAGGAGGAGCTCGCGGGCATCCGCAAGTCCCTCGAGGAGCTCGAGGTCCGCACGCTGCTGTCCGGGGAGTACGACCCGCGCGAGGCGCTCGTGACGATCCGCGCCGAGGCCGGGGGCGTCGACGCCGCCGACTTCGCGCAGATGCTCATGCGCATGTACCTGCGCTGGGCCGAGCGCCACGGGTACAAGAGCGAGGTCTACGACACCTCCTACGCCGAGGAGGCGGGCATCAAGTCGGCGACGTTCAAGGTCGCCGCGCCCTACGCCTACGGCACCCTGAGCGTCGAGCAGGGCACCCACCGCCTCGTGCGCATCTCGCCCTTCGACAACCAGGGCCGTCGCCAGACGTCGTTCGCCGGCGTCGAGGTGCTGCCCGTCGTGGCCGAGACCGACCACATCGAGATCCCGGAGAACGAGGTCCGCGTCGACGTCTACCGCTCGTCCGGCCCGGGTGGTCAGTCGGTCAACACGACCGACTCCGCGGTCCGCCTGACGCACCTGCCGACCGGCATCGTCGTCACCTGCCAGAACGAGAAGTCGCAGCTGCAGAACAAGGCGGCCGCCATGCGCGTCCTGCAGGCCAAGCTGCTGGAGAAGGCGCGTCAGGACCGGCAGGCAGAGCTCGACGCGCTCAAGGGCGAGGACTCCGGCTCGTGGGGCAACCAGATGCGGTCCTACGTCCTGCAGCCCTACAAGATGGTCAAGGACCTGCGCACGAACTTCGAGGTCGGCAACACCGACGGCGTCTTCGACGGGGAGATCGACAGCTTCCTCGACGCGGGCATCCGCTGGCGGCGGCAGCGCGAGGCCTGAGCCCGGCGCTCACGCTGAGCCACAGACCATAGGGTGGGAGTGATGATCACCTTCGAGCACGTCAGCAAGTCCTACGGCGAGGGGCACCGCCCCGCGCTCGCCGAGGTGACCCTCCAGATCGACAAGGGCGACTTCGTCTTCCTCGTCGGCCCCTCGGGATCGGGCAAGTCCACCTTCCTGCGGCTGGTGCTGAAGGAGGAGAAGGCCAGCTCCGGCTCGGTCCAGGTCAACGGTCGTGACGTCGGCCGGCTGCGCTCCTGGAAGGTGCCGCAGCTGCGCCGCCAGATCGGGGTCGTGTTCCAGGACTTCCGGCTCCTGGCCGACAAGTCCGTCTACGAGAACGTCGCCTTCGCCCTGCAGGTGCTGGGCAAGCCGCGTCACGTCATCGCCCAGACCGTCCCGGAGACGCTGGGACTGGTGGGCCTGGCCGGCAAGGAGAAGCGCCGCCCGCACGAGCTGTCCGGGGGTGAGCAGCAGCGCGTGGCGATCGCGCGCGCGTTCGTCAACCGGCCGGCGATCCTGCTGGCCGACGAGCCCACCGGGAACCTCGACCCCGAGACGAGCGTCGGGATCATGAAGCTGCTGGACCGCATCAACCGCACGGGGACCACGATTCTCATGGCCACGCACGACGACGACATCGTCGACCAGATGCGCAAGCGCGTCGTCGAGCTGCGCGACGGTCGCGTCGTGCGCGACGAGGACCGCGGCGTCTACGGATCGGGCCGCTGATGCGCCTGGGGTTCGTGCTGGGCGAGATGGCCACCGGCCTGCGCCGCAACTTCACGATGTCGGTCGCCGTCGTGCTCGTGACGATGGTGTCCCTGTTCTTCTTCGGGACCGGGCTGCTCGTGCAGAAGCAGGTCGGGATCCTCAAGGGCGAGTGGTACGACCGCGTCCAGGTCTCGGTCTTCCTCTGCGGTGACACCTCCCCGACCGACCGCTGCCCGAGCGGAGCGATCACCGACGCCCAGCGCACCGCGCTGCGCGAGCAGCTGCAGGCGGACCCGCGCGTGGAGCGCGTCTACTACGAGTCCCAGCAGCAGGCCCTGGACAACTTCAAGGAGCAGTCCACTCCGGCGGTCACGGACAACCTGACGGCCGACCAGCTGCCGGAGTCCTTCCGCATCCGCCTCAACGACCCCCAGCAGTACAAGGAGGTCAGCGCGGACTACGAGACCGCCGTCGGGGTGGAGGACGTGCCCGACCAGCGCGCCATCCTGCAGCCGCTGTTCACGGTGCTGGACGTCGCGACGAACATCGCGCTGGGCCTGGCGGCGCTCATGCTGCTGTGCTCGATGATGCTCGTGTCCACGACGATCCGGCTCACGGCGTTCAGCCGCCGCCGCGAGACGACGATCATGCGGCTGGTCGGGGCGTCGCGTGCGCTCATCCAGTTGCCGTTCGTCCTCGAGGGCGTCGTGGCCAGCCTCATCGGGGGCGTGCTCGCCTCCGGGGCGCTGTGGGCGATGGTGAACTTCGGCGTCTCCCGCCTGCAGAACCGTCCGGGGTTCACGACGCGGCTCATCGACACGTCCGACGTGCTGACCCAGACGGGGCCGGTCATCATCGGCGTCGGCGTCGTGTTCGCGGTCATCGCCTCCCTGTTCAGCCTGCGCCGCTGGCTCAAGGTCTAGACTGGAGGGCTCACGACCCGCAGAGCCAGAACACCAGGAGGGACGACGTGCCGCGCGAAACCGGGCGCAAGGTCATCGCCAGCAACCGCAAGGCGCGCCACGACTACTTCATCGACGACGTCTACGAGGCCGGCGTCAGCCTCATGGGCACCGAGGTGAAGGCCCTGCGGATGGGGCGGGCCTCCCTCGTCGACGGCTTCGCCCACATCGACCGGGGCGAGATGTGGCTCGAGGGCGTCCACATCCCCGAGTACGTCCAGGGGACCTGGACCAACCACACGCCGCGTCGCAAGCGGAAGCTCCTGCTGCACCGTGCCGAGATCGACAAGTGGGCGGGCAAGGTCCGCGAGTCCGGGCTGACGATCGTGCCGCTGGCGCTGTACTTCGTCGACGGGCGGGTCAAGGTCGAGATCGGCCTCGCGCGCGGCAAGAAGAACTACGACAAGCGGCACGCCCTGCGCGAGCGGCAGGACCGCCGCGAGGCCGAACGCGCGATGTCCTACCGGCAGAACCGCTGACGCGGGGTTCGACACCGTGCCCGTGCGCACCGCCCTGCTCGGCGTCGTCGGCGCGGTCCTGCTCGTCGCCGGCCCGCTGGCGCTCCCGGCGGCCGCCGACGACGACGAGCGCATCGACCTCCTGAGCACCGAGCTCACGCTGGCCCGCGACGGTTCCCTGGCCGTGCGCGAGGAGATCACGTACGACTTCGGGTCCGACGGCCACCACGGCCTCGAACGCGTCCTGCCCGTGCGGGCGCGGTACGACCAGACGCACGACCGCAGCTACCCCGTCCGCGACCTGCGGGTGAGCAGTCCCACCGGCGCGGCGACGCAGGTGCAGAGCGAGCGCGACGGCGACTCGCTCGACGTCAGGATCGGCGACCCGGACCGCGACGACGTCACCGGTCGTCAGACGTACGTCCTCACCTACACCGTCCCCGCGGTGGCCGACCGGCGGTCCGACGGGTCGGTGCAGATCGCCTGGGACGCCGTCGGCACGGGGTGGCAGGTGCCGATCACCCGTGCCGACGTCGTCCTGCGGGCACCCGGCGACCTGCAGGACGTCCGCTGCTTCCGGGGGTCGCAGGGCAGCACCACCCCGTGCGAGGTGCGGGCCGCAGGCGCCGAGGCGACGGCCACCGTGCAGGGTCTGGACGCCGAGGAGGGCGTCACCGTCTCCGCGGTCCCGCCCTCCGGTGCGGTCGACCCGGCGCCCCCGCTGCTGGTCGACACCTTCAGCCCGGTGCAGGCCTTCGCCGCCACGCCCGCGAGCCTCGGCGGGGCCGGCGCGGTCCTCCTGGCCGGTCTCGCGGTGGCCCTCGGCCTGCGTCGCCGGACCCTGCCCACGGGGTCCGCGACGGCCGACGTCACGAGCCTGCCCCCGGGGGTCGTCGGGGCCGTGGTCCACGGCCACGCCCGGGACGAGGACGTCGTGGCGACCCTGCTGCACCTGGCCGAGCGCGGGCACCTGACCCTCACCGAGGTGCCCGGCGACGACCCGGACGGGGCGACTGCCGACTGGGCGCTGGAGCGACGGACGACGACCGACGAGCCCTCCCGCGCTGAGCAGCGCCTGCTCGACACCGTCTTCAGCGAGGGGGCCACGTCGACGACGCTGTCGGCCGTCCGCACCACCGCCCGGGCCGGCACCCAGCTCACCAAGGAGTTCCTCGAGGACGACGCGGTGTCCCGCGGCCTCTTCACGGCCCGCCCGTCGCGGGTGGTCCTGCGGCGCCTCGGGGCGGGGCTCGCCGTCGCGCTGGCGGGCGTGCTCGTCACCGTGGCGCTCGCGGTCTGGACGTCGGCGGCGCTCGTCGGGCTCGCGGTCGTGGCCGTCGGTGTCCTCCTCGCCGTCGTCGCCACCGCCACGGCCGAACCGCGGACCGCGGCCGGCCGGGCCGTGCGGGCGCGGGCGGCGGACTTCCGGGACGCGCTCGCCGGCGGCGGCGGCGACCGCTCGACCCGGCTCCTGCCGTACGCCGTGGCCCTCGGCGCGACGCAGCGCTGGGCCGACGGTCTCCGCGAGGCGCCGCCGCCGGCGCCCGCCTGGTACGCGGGGTCGGCGGCGAGCAGCTCCACCTTCAACGTCGCCCTCTTCGCCGGGACGATGGGCGGGTTCTCCGCCAGCACCTCCGACGCGCTGAGCGCCGCGACGCCCTCGACGGCGAGCACGTCCGGCGGGGCCTCCTACTCCGGCGGCGCCGCGGGCGGTGGCGGTGGCGGTTCCTGGTGAGGGGCGGAATGCGTGCGACGGTCCCGCCGTTTGCACGGTAAGCTGGACGCACAACTCAACATGGGGATGACAGGTTTCGACGTTGGTCGTCGAGCCAGGGGAAGCGGGTCGAGGATGCATGGTCATCTCGTCAACGATCCATGCAAACCAATAGGTGCCGATTCCAAGCGCACCGAGTTCGCCCTCGCCGCCTGAGCGAGTGCGACTCTGTCAGCCCGGGTGTGCTCCCGCCCCGGGTCCTGGCATCAGCTAGGGGGCTCACCTCTCACGGAGGTCGCGTACGTGAGAGGGACAATCAACGCGGCTGGGCCCGGCGATGACATGCCTGTGTGAGCATCGGGGCCGAGCAGACCGCTGAACAGGATGCACCCGGAGAAGCCCTGGTACCACGCTGACGGACGCGGGTTCGATTCCCGCCATCTCCACCACACCACCCGCCCGGGGGCCTACGCCCCCGGGCGGACGTGCGTCCGGCGGGTTCCGCCCGCGCTCCGACGCGGCGCAGGGGCCCCGCGCGACAGGCTCGAGCCATGGACATCCTCACCGCCCGCGGTCTCGTCATGACCTACGGCTCCACCCGCGCCCTCGACGGGGTCGACGTCCGCGTCGGCGCGGGGGAATCGGTCGCCGTCATGGGCCCCTCCGGATCGGGCAAGACCACCCTCCTGCACGTCCTCGCCGGCATCCTGCGCCCCATGGCCGGGGCCGTCGACCTCGCGGGCACCGATCTGCTCACCCTCTCCGACGCCGAGCGCACCAAGCTGCGGCGCAACGACTTCGGCTTCGTCTTCCAGTCCGGTCAGCTCCTCTCGGAGCTCCCGGCCGAGGAGAACGCCGCCCTGCCGCTACTGCTGTCGGGGGCTTCGCGCGCCGCCGCGACCGAGCGGGCCGGTGGGCTCCTGCGCCGTCTCGGCCTGGCCGGGATGGAGCGGCGCCGGCCGGGGGAGCTGTCCGGCGGGCAGGCGCAGCGGGTGGCCATCGCGCGCGCCCTCGTGGGCAGCCCCATGGTCGTCTTCGCCGACGAACCGACCGGTGCGCTCGACCAGGCCACCGGCCGGGAGGTGCTGGACCTGCTGACGGCGGCGACCCGCGAGCACGGGGCCGCGCTCGTCGTCGTCACGCACGACGCGGGCGTCGCCCGCTGGTGCGACCGGACCATCGCCATGCGCGACGGCCGGGTGGTCTCCGAGTTCACCGCCCCCGCCACGTCCGCGGCGGGGGTGGCCCGGTGAGCGCCGTCCGCCTCTGGTGGTCCCTGGCCCGGCACACGCACGCCGAGACCCGGCTGCCCACCGTGCTCGCGGTCACGGCCTTCGGCGTCACGACGTGGGCGGTGCTCACCGTCGCCGGCGGGGTGCAGGCGTTCCAGGCGCGCGCCGAGGTGCCGGGCGCCGACCCGACGTACCCCTTTCTGTCGTGGGTCGCGGTGGCGCTGCTCGTCGTGCCGACCGCCACGCTCGGGGCCGCGGCTGCCCGCCTCACCATCGCGCGCCGCGACGAGCGCCTGTCCCGTCTGCGGCTGGCGGGCGCCACCAGCGCGCAGACCACCCTCGTCGCCCTCCTGGACGCCGGGGCACAGGCCCTCTCCGGGGCGGTCGCCGGGGTCGCGCTCGCCCTGGCGACCCTCCCGGCCGCGGCCCAGCTGCGGTTCCAGGGCCGGACGTTCGACGTCGCGGAGCTGCGCCTGGGCGTCGTGCCGGTGCTCGCGACGGTCGCCGCGGTGCTCGCCGTCGCGCTGCTGTCCTGCCTCGTCAGCCTGCGACGCGTCGTCGTCACGCCGCTGGGCGTGGCGCAGCGGGTGCCGCAGAAAGGGCTCAGCTGGGTCCGCGTGCTGCCGGTCCTGGCCCTCGGGGCCGGCTTCGTCGCCGCCTTCAACGCGAGCAGCGTCCTGTTCGGGCTGGGCGCGGCCGTCGGGGTCCTCGTCCTCGTCGGGCTGCTGGCGGGCGCGTTCGCGCTCTTCAACCTCGTCGGACCGCTGTTCGTCTCGCTGCTGGGACGTGTCCTGGCCGCCCGGGCGCGCAGCGTCGAGACGCTGCTGGCCGCGCGGCGCATGGCCGAGGACCCCAAGTCGGTGTGGCGCAGCGTGGGGGGCATCTCGCTGGTCACCTTCGTGGCGGGCTGCCTCAGCGTCGTCCCGGGTCTGACCCAGGGGGAGGACGCGGCGGACCGCCTCGCCGTCGACATCGGGACCGGGGCGGCGGTCACGCTCGTCATCTCCGCCGTGCTGGCGGCCGTCTCGACGGGCGTGACGCAGGCCTCCCGGGTGCTGGACTCCCGGTCCCGCTACCGGATGCTGCACCTGGCCGGCACCGACCTCGGCGTCCTGCACAGCGCGCGGGCCCGGGAGACGTGGATCCCGCTCGTGGTGACGATGGGCGGTGCGGCCGCGCTCTCGCTCCTCGTGGTCTCCCCGGTGCTGGGCCTGCTGCAGGCCGCGCCGGTGGGGGTGCTGTGGTTCCTCGGGTGCGCCGTCGTCGGCGCGGTGCTGGTGCTGCTGGCCGCGCGCGCCAGCCGGCCGCTCGTCGCGTCCTGCGCCTCTCGCTGAGTCACCATCGGACACGCTGCGTCGCAGCGTGTCCGCCGTGTCGGCGATGATCCGGTACTCGGGCCGCACCGTGTGCTCGCGCCTCGTACGGTCTGGGGACACCGGCCGTCCGGGCCGGGGACGCGAGGGGGAACCGCAGTGCAGGACGCCGACTACCGGCGCCTCGTGGAGGACTCGCCGCTGGCGACGGTCCTGGTCGACCGCGGACCCTCGGGGTGGCGCGCCGCGTGGGCCAACCGCGCCGCGACGGACCTCTTCGACGGCCTGCTGGACCGGCCGCTGGCCGAGGTCGTGCACCCCGAGGACCTCGCCGACGTCGTCGCGACCCTGGACCGGGGGGCCCGGGACGACCGCACGGCCCACGAGTGGCGCTGGCGGGGCGCGGACGGCCGCGACGTCACGGTCGAGGTGCTCGTCGGCGGCGGGACGCCCGACGGGGTGCTCAGCCTGTCGTGCTGGGACGTCACCCAGCACGTCGAGCGGACGCGCGACCTCGCCCACCGGGCCACGCACGACCGGCTGACGGGTCTGCCCACGCGGGAGCTGTTCGAGGACCGGTGGGAGCTCGCCCGGTCCCGGGCGCGGCGCAGCGGGGACGTCCCCGTCGTCGCCTTCTGCGACGTCGACGACCTCAAGCAGCTGAACGACGAGCACGGTCACCTCGTCGGCGACCAGGCCCTCGTCCGCATCGCCGGTCGCCTGGCCGGCACGTCGCGCGCAGGGGACACCGTGGCGCGCTTCGGCGGCGACGAGTTCGTGGTGCTCGTCGAGGCCGGCGACGTCGACCCGGCAGCCCTGGGCCGGCGGCTGCGCGAGGCCGTCGCCGACGTCCCCCTCGAGGTGCCCGGCCACCGCGCCGTGCCCGTGCGCTGCAGCGTGGGCCTCGTCCAGGACGACCTCACGCGCTCGACGGCCGAGGTCCTCGCGAGCGCCGACCGTCGCATGTACGAGGAGAAGCGGCGCCACCGCCACGCGTGAGGCGCGTCCGCAGCCGCCGGTGCCCGAGGACGAGGCCGAGCTCGTGCAGGCGGCCGAGCCGGACGTGCTCGACGAGCGTCTGCACCTCGGCGGCGGTGAAGCCCCCGCCGTACCAGAGCAGCGTGCCGTCCGTGGCCAGCCCGAGCTGGGCGCCGGCCACCGGGGGAGGGCTGTCGAGCGCCACGAGCACGCCGTCGGGGGTGCGTCGGACGGCGGGTCGGAGCCGGGCGAGCAGGCCGACCTCCTCGGCGGGGACCAGCAGCCAGGTGTTCACGCCCCGACTGTAGAGAACGATTCTCACTACGCCAAGGCGGGTGGTGCCCCGGTGCCATGATGAACGGGTGAGCGAGACCGCGAGCCTGACGGGGCGCCTGCTGCTGGCGACCCCGTCGCTGAGCGACCCCAACTTCTCCCGCTCGGTGGTCCTCGTCCTCAACCACGACGAGGACGGCGCCCTCGGGGTCGTCGTCAACCGCCCGCTCGACGTCGACGTCGCCGTCGTCCTGCCGAGCTGGCAGCCCTTCGCCACCGCCCCCGGCAAGCTCTTCCAGGGCGGGCCCGTCGCGCTGGACTCCGCCCTCGGCCTGGTCGCCGTCCCCGGCGACCGACCCGACCCCGCCGGTGTCCGGCGCGTCTTCGGCTCCGTCGGCCTCGGCTCGGTGGGCCTGGTCGACCTCGACACGCCGCCGGAGACGATCGTCGACGAGCTGGCCGGGCTGCGGATCTTCGCGGGCTACGCCGGGTGGAGCGCGGCGCAGCTCGAGGGCGAGATCGCCGAGGGGGCCTGGTTCGTGCTGCCCGCCGAGGCCCGCGACGCGTTCTGCGACGCCCCGGAGGCCCTGTGGGGGGACGTCCTGCGCCGCCAGGGCGGCGACCTGGCCCTCGTCGCGAGCTTCCCGCGCGACGTGTCCATGAACTGAGCCCCCCACCTTCGACAAGTACGCTTGCGGGCATGAGCTCGCCGACCGACGACCCGTTCCAGACCCAGCCCACGGCGCCCGCGGCCCCGTCGCGCACCGCGGTGCTGGACCGCGAGGAGCAGGTCGAGGAGCAGGCGTCCCCGGGGGACCACGAGCGCTTCGCCCACTACGTCAAGAAGGAGAAGATCATGGAGTCCGCCCTCTCGGGCGACCCCGTGATCGCGTTGTGCGGCAAGGTGTGGGTGCCCGGCCGCGACCCCAAGCGGTTCCCCGTCTGCCCCACCTGCAAGGAGATCTACGAGTCCCTCTCCGGTGGCGGCAAGGGCGGCGACGACAAGTCCTGACGTGAGCACGACCGACCACGAACCCCAGCTCGCCCTCTCCGACACCGTCCCCGGTCCCGTCGTCGACGCCCCCGGCGTCCCGGCGGCCCGCCCCCTGCGGGCGTGGCAGAACGCGGCGCTGGAGAAGTACTTCGACCCCCAGCGCGAGGAACCGGCCGACTACCTGGTCACCGCGACGCCGGGCGCGGGGAAGACGACGTTCGCCCTGGCCCTCGCGCGGCGGCTGCTCGACACCCGTCGCGTCGACCGCGTCGTGGTCGTCGCCCCGACCGACCACCTGCGCACCCAGTGGGCCGAGGCCGCCCACCGCGCCGGCATCGAGCTCGACCCGACGATGACGAACGCCGTCGGGCCCGTGCGGCCGGACATGAAGGGCTACGTCACGACGTACGCCCAGGTCGCGGGCCACCCGATGCTGCACCGCGCCCGGGCCACCGCCAAGCGCTCCCTCGTCGTCATGGACGAGATCCACCACGCCGGCGACGGGCTGTCGTGGGGTGACGCCGTCTTCGAGGCCTTCGGCGACGCGCGCCGCCGGCTGTCGCTGACGGGGACCCCGTTCCGCACCAAGGTCGACGAGCGCATCCCGTTCGTGGCGTACGTCGAGGACGACTCGGTGGAGTCCGAGGGCGGGCTGAAGAGCGTCGCCGACTTCACCTACGGCTACAAGGACGCCCTCGCCGACGGCGTCGTGCGGCCCGTCGTGTTCGCGGCCTACACCGGGGTCTCGCGGTGGCGGAACTCCGCCGGCGAGGTCGTCGCCGCCTCGCTGTCCGACGCCACGACGAAGTCGGTGGAGTCGCTGGCGTGGAAGACGGCTCTGGACCCGCGCGGGGACTGGGTCCCGCACGTCATCGCCGCGATGGACGAGCGCCTGAACCACCTGCGCGAGCACGGCATGCACGACGCCGCGGGCCTGGTGCTGGCCTCGGACCAGGACGACGCCCGCGCCTACGCCAAGATCGTCCAGCGGGTCACGGGCGAGAAGCCGGTGCTCGTCCTGTCCGACGACCCGAAGGCATCGCAGAAGATCTCCGAGTTCGCCGAGTCCGACCAGCGCTTCGTCGTCTGCGTCCGGATGATCTCCGAGGGCGTCGACGTCCCGCGCGCCGCGTGCCTGGCGTGGATGACGTCGTACCGGACCCCGCTCTTCTTCGCCCAGGCCGTCGGCCGCGTGGTCCGCTCCCGTGCGCCGGGGGAGTCCGCGACCGTCTTCCTGCCCGCCGTCCGCCCGCTGCTGGCCCTGGCGGCGGAGATGGAGAGCGACCGCAACCACGTCATCCCGCCGCCGGCGTCGGTCTCCTCCGACGAGGTCGACGAGGGTGGGCTGGACCTGCTGCCCCCGCCCGAGCGCGAGCCGGGGGAGAAGAAGGAGTACGAGGCCCTCGAGGCGCAGGCCGAGTTCGCCCACGTCCTGCACGGCGGGAAGGCGCTCACGGGCGGGGACCTGCCGCCCGTCAGCGTCGAGGAGGAGGACTTCCTCGGGCTGCCCGGGCTGCTCTCGCCGGAGCAGACCGCCGCGCTCCTGGCCCAGCGCGACGCCGAGATCCGCAAGCGCACGGCCCGTCCCGTCGAGGAGGCCCAGGCCGAGGGGGACGCCGGTCCTGCCGAACCGGAGCAGGAGGACGCCACCTGGCACACGGCGGCGCTGCTGCGCAAGGAGATCCACGGACTGGTCGGCCGGGTCGCCGCGGGCCGGGCCATGCCGCACGCCTCGGTGTACTCCAAGCTGCGCTCCGCCGTGCCCGGACCGCCGTCCGCGTCGGCCTCCGTCGACGTCCTGCGCCGACGCCGGGACCACCTGCTGTCCATGGTCTAGGTTGCTGAGGTGCCCGAGATCGTCCAGCGGACCATGGTCCGAGCCCCCCTCGCCGAGGTCTTCGAGATGTCCCTCGACCTGGACGTCGAGCGGGTGGCGGGCCGCCGCTTCAAGGTCCGGGCGGTCGAGGGGGCGGGCCGGACGAGCGGCCGGATCGCGCTGGGGGAGAAGGTCCAGTGGCGGTTGCGGATCCTCGGCCTCCCCGTGACGCACACCTCGCACATCACCGAGCTCGAGCGGCCCCGGCGGTTCGTCGACGAGATGGCCTCGGGCGCGTTCTCGCGCTTCCGGCACGAGCACACGTTCGAGGTCGAGGGCCCGGGCATGACGATCATGACCGACCGGATGTCCTGGAGCTCCCCGTTCGGGCCGCTCGGCCGGGTGGCCGACGTCCTGTTCGTGCGGCGGACCCTGCGCCAGCTGCTGGCCGACCGCAACTCCGAGATCGTCCGCCGCTTCAGCTGAGCGGAACCGCCCGCGCGCGGTGTCCGTTGCCCCGGCATGGGATTCCTGGACAACCTGAAGAGCAAGGGCCTCCTGGCGGGCGACCAGCTCAAGACCAAGGTCGGTCAGTTCAAGAGCAAGGACTTCGCCGAGGCGAGCATGGCGACCTGCGCGCTCATCGCGGCCGCCGACGGCAGCATCGAGCCGGAGGAGCGCCAGAAGACGGCGGCGTTCATCGGCAGCAACGACGTCCTGTCCGTCTTCAACGCCGGTGACCTGCGCGAGTCCTTCGACAAGTGGTGCGGCAAGCTCAGCGCCGACTACGACTTCGGCAAGATCGAGGCGCTGCAGGCCGTCGGCAAGCTGCGCAGCAAGCCCGACCAGGCCCGCGCCGTCGTCCAGGTCGGCGTCGTCATCGGCGGCGCCGACGGCGACTTCGACCCCACCGAGCAGAAGGCGGTCCGCGAGATCTGCCAGGCCGTGGGCATCGACCCGGCCGAGTTCGGCGTGGCCTGAGCACCTGGCAGGCTTCCTCCCATGAGCACGCCCCCCGGGTGGTACCCCGACCCGTCCGACCCGCGCAGCACCGACCTGCGCTGGTGGGACGGGTCGCGGTGGACCGACCACGTCCACGCCCAGCAGCAGGCCCCGTCGCTGACGAAGGCGCCCACGAACCCCTACGCCGGCCCGCAGCAGCACTACCCCGAGTACCCGCCGTCGCAGTACCCGGCGCCCGGGGTCAAGGCCATCGCGACGCCGGACGGTCAGGCCCTGGGAGGGCTGGGGTGGCGGCTGCTGGCGCGGATCGTGGACTACGTCCTCGTCTCGATCATCGCCACGATCGCCGGCTGGGCCCCGCTGCAGACGCTGACGGGCCTCATGGACACCGCGGTGCAGTCCCTCATGGCGGGCAACACGCAGGCCTACGTCGACCAGGTCGGCCTGGCGACGCAGAGCAGCGCCCTGCGCACCTTCACGTTCGTGTACCTCGCGGTCAGCGCGGTCTACACGGTCCTGACCCTGCGCTTCTACGGCGCGACGCCGGGCAAGGCGCTGTTCCGCCTGCGGGTTCGGGACTGGAACCGCCCCGGTCACCCGGGGTGGCTGCAGTGCATCTCGCGCTGGGTCGGCTGCGACATGCTCGGCCAGATCATCCCGCTGTACCTGCTGCTGGACTTCCTCTGGCCGTGCTGGGACCAGCGCAAGCAGGCCCTGCACGACAAGCTGGCCCGCACGGTGGTCGTGCGGCGCTGACGGCGCGGCGCTGATCAGCCCTCGAGCACGGGGTCCCCGACGAGGACGACCCCGTGCTCGCTCATTTCGGCCAGGGCCGCCTGCACGGTGGGGGCCGAGATCCCGGCCGTCAGCCCGAGCAGGACGGTCGTGCGGAACCCGGCGCGGGCCGCGTCCAGCGCGGTGGCGCGCACGCAGTGGTCGGTCGCCAGGCCCACGACGTGGACGTCGTCCACCCCCTTGCCGCGCAACCAGTCCGCGAGGCCGGTGTCGAGTTCCCCGCCCTCCGTGGTCACGGTGGTGGACACCCCCTCGAACCCCGAGTAGGCCGCCGCGTACTGCCCCTTGCGGAACACGGCCTCCACCCGGGAGGTGTCGAGGTCGTCGTGCAGCAGCGCGCCGGTCGACCCGACCCGGCAGTGCGGCGGCCAGGAGTCGACGAAGTCGGGGGTGTCGGAGAAGTGCGCCCCGGGGTCGATGTGGAAGTCCTGCGTCGCGACGACGTGGTCGTAGGCGATGCCCCGGCCGTCGCCGGTGTCCCGGGCCAGCAGCTGGCTGATCGCGCGGGCGACCTCGTCGCCACCCGCGACGGCGAGCGCCCCACCGGGGCAGAAGTCGTTCTGGACGTCGACGACGACGAGCGCGCGGGTCACCGGGCCACCTCCCGCTCCGAGGCCAGGACGGTGGTCGGGATGGCCGGGTCGCCCTTGGACAGCGCGAGCCCGTCCCAGGGCAGCGTGACCAGCGCCCGGCGCAGGTGCTCGCGGGAGGCCTGCAGGTCCGGCAGGTCCTCGACCCGTTCGCCGCCGGAGACCATCGGCACCTGCAGCGGCCGGTCGTTCGGCTCGCGCGGCGGGGTGAAGCCGACGCCGAGGACCTCGTCGGTCGCGGTGCCCGTCGGACGGTGGCGGCGGACGGCGGTCTTGCGCCCGCCCTGGGTCACCTTCGACGTCGAGCGCTTGGCGACGGGGCGGCCGTCGACCTCGACGAGCTTGTAGACCAGGCCCGCGGTCGGTGCCCCCGACCCCGTGACGAGCGAGGTGCCCACGCCGTACCCGTCGACGGGCGCGGCGCGCAGGGCGGCGAGGGCGTACTCGTCGAGGTCGCCGGAGACGACGATGCGGGTCGCGGTGGCGCCCAGGGAGTCCAGCTGTGCGCGGGCCTGGACGGCGAGCACCTCCAGGTCGCCGGAGTCGATGCGCACGGCGCCGAGCTGCGGTCCGGCGACCTCGACGGCCGTGGCGATGCCGGCGGTGATGTCGTACGTGTCCACGAGCAGGGTGGTCCCGACGCCGAGCGCGTCGACCTGGGCGCGGAACGCCTCGGCCTCGGTGTCGTGCAGCAGCGTGAAGGCGTGCGCGGACGTCCCCGACGTCGGGATCCCGTAGGACGCCCCGGCCTGCAGGTTGGAGGTGGACGTGAACCCCGCGAGGTAGGCCGCGCGGGAGGCGGCGACGGCGGCGTGCTCGTGGGTGCGGCGCGAGCCCATCTCGATGAGCGGGCGGTCCCCGGCGGCCTGCGCCATCCGGGACGCGGCGGCGGCGATGGCGCAGTCGTGGTTGAGGATCGACAGCACGACGGTCTCGAGCACGACCGCCTCGGCGAAGGTCCCGGTGACGGTGAGGATCGGGGAGCCGGGGAACCACAGCTCGCCCTCGACGTACCCCTCGATGGACCCCGAGAAGCGGTAGCGGGCCAGCCAGTCGAGCGTCCGGTCGTCCAGGACGCCGCGCAGCCCGGTCAGCAGGTCGGGGTCGAAGGTGAAGTCGCGCACCGCGTCCAGGACGCGGGCGGTGCCGGCGACGACGCCGTACCGCCGTCCCTCCGGCAGTCGCCGGCCGAAGACCTCGAACGTGCAGGCCCGGTCGCCGGTCCCGTCCGACAGCGCGGCCTGCAGCATCGTCAGCTCGTAGTGGTCCGTCAGCAGGGCGGTGCTCACCATGCAGCGAATCTAGCCACGTCCGGTTGCCTAGACTGCACGGGTGTCCGTCGTCCTGACCGCTCCCACCGAGCTCGAGCGTCCGGAAGCCGACCTCACCACCAGCCCGGACACCCCGTGGGTCACCCTCGTCTGGAACGACCCGGTCAACCTGATGTCCTACGTGACCTACGTCTTCCGCACCCACTTCGGGTACTCCGAGGCCAAGGCGGAGGCGCTCATGATGGACGTGCACCAGAAGGGCCGTGCCGTGGTGAGCTCTGGCACGCGCGAGTCCATGGAACGCGACGTCGAGGCGATGCACGGCTACGGCCTGTGGGCGACCTTGCAGAAGGACGAGTGAGTGGCCACCTTCCGACGGTCCCGGCACGGACTGTTCTCCCTCACGCTGCACGTCTCCGAGGCCGACCTCCTCGCCTCCCTGGCGCGCGAGGTCGTCGAGCTGCTCGAGGTGCCCGAGCCCCCGGTGCGCCGGGTCGACCCCCTGGCGGCCGAGCTCGGGCTCGAGGACCTGCCCCGGTTCGAGGACGTCCCCGACCTCGGTGCCGACGGCCCGACGACGGCGCCGGAGGACGAGGTCCTGCAGCGGCTGCTGCCCAACGCCTACGCCGCCGACGACCCGCAGGCCTCGGCGGACTTCCGCCGGTTCACCGAGCGCGGGCTGCGCGAGCGCAAGGCCGCCGCCGCGCGGGCCATGCTCGCCACGCTGGACCCCGTCGTGGGGCAGGGCGGGCGCGTCCAGCTCGACGCCGACGGCGCCCGGACGTGGCTCGTGGCGCTCAACGACATCCGGCTCGCCCTCGGCACGCGGCTGGGGGTCAGCGACGAGCGCGACGCCTACGAGGACCTGGCCGAGGACGACCCCGCGCGCTGGGCGTGGGCCGTGTACGACTTCACCACCCACCTCCAGGAGACGCTCGTGAGGTCCCTCTCGTGACCGGTGTCGTGACGGGCAGCGGCAGGGAACTGCCCATCGGGATCTTCGACTCCGGGGTGGGCGGGTTGACCGTGGCCCGCGCGGTGCTGGACCAGCTGCCGCACGAGTCGGTGCACTACGTGGGGGACACCGCGCACGCCCCCTACGGCCCCAAGCCGATCGCCGAGGTGCGCCGGTTGGCGCTCGACGTCCTCGACCGGCTCGTGGAGTCGGGCGTGAAGATGCTCGTCATCGCCTGCAACTCCGCCTCGGCGGCGATGCTGCGCGACGCCCGCGAGCGCTACGACGTGCCCGTCGTCGAGGTGATCCAGCCGGCCGTGCGCCGGGCCGTGCGCGCCACCCGCAACGGCCGCGTCGGGGTCATCGGCACCCGGGCGACGATCTCCTCGCGCGCCTACGAGGACGCCTTCGCCGCCGCGCCGCACCTGGCGCTGACGACGGCCGCGTGCCCGGCCTTCGTCGAGTTCGTCGAGCGCGGGGTGACGAGCGGTCCGGAGCTGCTGACGGCGGCCCGGGAGTACCTGGCCCCGGCCATCGCGGCCGACGTCGACACGCTCGTCCTGGGCTGCACGCACTACCCCCTGCTGATGGCGGTGCTGCGCAGCGTCGTCGGCGACGACGTCACCCTCGTCTCGAGCGCGGAGGAGACGGCGTTCGACGTCTACCGCGAGCTCGCGGCGCGCGAGCTGCTGCGCCCCGACGACCTGCCGCAGCCGCGGCACCGGTTCACCTCGACGGGCGACGCCCGCGCGTTCCGCCTGCTGGCGCAGCGCTTCCTGGGGCCCCAGCTGGGACCTCAGCTGGTCGACGTCGACGAGACCGGTCCGCTCTACCTCGGCGCACTCTGAGCATCGGCGCCCCCTCGCGGGGCGCCGGCGCCACGGTCCAGCGCGCCGAGGCCGCGACGGCCTGGCTGCGGGCGCCGTCGGTGAACTCCAGGACGACGCGGCGGCGCAGGGGCCCGGTGCGGTGCACCGCGGCGACCTCGCGGACGACCGTGCGGGACAGCGGCCGGGGGCTCCACCGCAGCGGACGCAGGGCCACACCCTCGTGGTCGGCCGGGCCGGTGACGACGCGGTCACCCGGCTGCAGTGCCGCCGTCGAACGTCGAGACATGGGGCACAGCATGGACCTCCGCGGGCCCGTGTGGGACCACGTTCACCGAACGACCATGCATTGCGACGCAGCGTGTTCCGGGCGCGACGTCCAGTGATCGGTCACACTGGGGGAGTGACCCAGCAGACCCCCTCCCGCGCCGACGGCCGCGCCGCCGACGAGCTGCGCCCCGTGACCATCACCCGCAACTGGCTCGACCACGCCGAGGGCAGCGTCCTCGTGGAGTTCGGGCGCACCCGGGTCCTGTGCGCGGCCTCCTTCACCGAGGGCGTCCCGCGCTGGCGCAAGGGGTCGGGGCAGGGGTGGGTGACCGCGGAGTACGCGATGCTCCCGCGCTCGACCAACACCCGCAGCGACCGAGAGTCGGTCAAGGGCAGGATCGGCGGCCGCACCCACGAGATCTCCCGCCTCGTCGGCCGGTCCCTGCGGGCCGTCGTCGACACCGCGCAGCTGGGGGAGAACACGATCGTCCTGGACTGCGACGTCCTGCAGGCCGACGGCGGCACCCGCACGGCCGCCATCACGGGCGCCTACGTGGCGCTCGCCGACGCGATCTCCTGGGCCCGCGGCCAGGGCATCGTCAAGGCCTCGAAGCAGCCGCTCACCGGCTCGGTCTCGGCCATCAGCGTCGGGGTCGTCGACGGGGTGCCCGTCCTGGACCTGCCGTACGTCGAGGACGTGCGCGCCGAGACCGACATGAACGTCGTCGTGACCGGCGACGGGAAGTTCGTCGAGGTGCAGGGCACCGCCGAGGGCGCGCCCTTCGACCGGTCCGAGCTCGACGCCCTCCTCGACCTCGCGCTCACGGGGACGACACGACTCGCTGCGCTGCAGGCGGAGGCGCTCGCCCGATGAGCGCTCGCGTCGTGCTCGCCACCCGCAACGCGCACAAGGTGGGGGAGCTGCGGGCCGTCCTCGCCCCGCTGCTGCCCGACGTCGAGGTGCTGACCGTCGACGCCTTCGAGGACGTGCCCGAGGTCGCCGAGACGGAGGTGACCTTCGCGGGCAACGCGCTCCTGAAGGCGCGCGCGGTCGCGGCCGCCACCGGCCTGCCCGCGATCGCCGACGACTCCGGCATCGCCGTCGACGTCCTGGGCGGCTCGCCGGGGATCTTCTCGGCGCGCTGGGCCGGCCGGCACGGCGACGACGTCGCGAACCTGCACCTGCTGCTGGCCCAGATCGCGGACGTCCCCGCGCAGCACCGCGGCGGCGCCTTCGTCTGCGCCGCCGCCCTGGCCCTGCCCGACGGGACGAGCGCGGTCCGGGAGGGGCGCTCGCGCGGGACCGTCACGACGGCCCCCGCCGGGGGCGGCGGCTTCGGCTACGACCCGTGCTTCGTGCCCGAGGGGTCGGACCGCACGCTCGCCGAGCACACGGCCGAGGAGAAGAACGCGATCAGCCACCGCGGGAAGGCCTTCCGCGCCCTGGCCCCGGTCGTCGTGGACGCGTTGGCCGGTCGACCCATCCAGGACGCGTCCGGCTCCGAAGGGGAGTGACGTGGGGGCCGACGGGACACCGCGGGCGGACGAGCCGGAGGGGAACGTCCGGGCCGGGCGGCTGCTGGCCGCCTGGTCCGGGGTGCTCGCCGCCGCCCTCACCCTCGGCGTGGGGCAGCTGGTCGCGGGGATCGTCTCCCCGTCGGCCGCTCCCCTTGTCGTCGTGGGCGACGCCGTCGTCGACCGCGTGCCGGCCCCGGTCAAGGAGTGGGCGATCCGGTCGTTCGGCACGTCCGACAAGACCGTCCTGCTCGCCGGCACCGCCGTGCTGCTCGCCCTGCTCGCCGCCGGCGCGGGGCTGCTCGCCCGGCGCCGCCTGCGGGCCGGGGTGGCCGTCGTCGCCGCGCTCGGCGCCGTCGGGGTCGTCGCCGCGGCGACCCGCCCCGACGCCACCGTCCTGACCCCGCTGCCTTCGCTGCTCGGCACCCTCGCAGGCGCCTCCGCGCTCACGCTCCTCGTCCGACGGGTGCCGGCCACCCCCGACCCCGCCCGTCGCGCCCTGCTGCTCGGCGGCACCGGCGCCGCGGCCGCCCTCACCGGGGGCGGCGGTCAGGTCCTCGTGTCCGCCCGCAGCGCCGAGCTCTCCCGCGACGGCGTCGTGCTGCCGGCCCCCGCCGACCCCGCGCCCGCCCTGCCCGCCGGGCTCGACCCGGCCGCGGAGGTCGCCGACGGCCTGACCCGCTACGCCACCCGCACCGCGGACTTCTACCGGATCGACACCGCCCTCGTCGTCCCGGACCTGCGGGCCGAGGACTGGTCGCTGCGCGTGCACGGGATGGTCGACCGGGAGCTCACGCTGGACTTCGCCTCGCTGCTGGCCAAACCGCTGCGCGAGCGCTGGGTGACCCTCACCTGCGTGAGCAACGAGGTCGGCGGGGACTACGTCGGCAACGCCCGCTGGCTCGGCTACCCCGTCGCCGACCTGCTGGCCGAGGTCGGCGTCCGCGCGGGCGCCGACATGGTCTACGCGACGAGCACCGACGGGTTCACGCTGTCCGCGCCCCTGGCCGAGCTCACCGACGGCCGGGACGCGCTGCTGGCGGTCGGGATGAACGGCGCACCGTTGCCGCGCGAGCACGGGTTCCCGGTCCGCCTCGTCGTCCCGGGCCTCTACGGCTACGTCTCGGCCTGCAAGTGGGTCGTCGACCTCGAGCTGACGACGTTCGCGGCGAAGACCGCGTACTGGACCGACCGCGGCTGGGCCGAACGCGGGCCGGTCAAGACGGCCTCGCGCATCGACGTCCCGCGGGGTTCGGCGACGGTCCGGCGCGGCCGCGTCCCCGTCGCGGGGGTCGCGTGGGCGCAGCACCGCGGCATCTCGCGCGTCGAGGTGCGCGTCGACGAGGGGGAGTGGCAGCCGGCGCGCGTCCTGCCCTCGGCGTCGGCGGACACCTGGTGCCAGTGGGTCTTCGACTGGGACGCGCAGGAGACCGGGACGCACACGCTGCAGGTCCGCGCGACCGACGGGACGGGGACGCCGCAGACCGACGTCGTGGCCGCGCCCATCCCGGACGGCGCCAGCGGACACCCCTCCGTGAGCGTCGTCGTGCAGTGAGGTGGAGTGAGGCGCGTCACACATCCACCGGGCCTGCCGCCACGAACTCCTCCTGACAGGCGGAGCGGAGGGGGTGTGCCATCGTGACCACGATGACCACCACCACCGAGGACGCACTGGTGGCCGCCTCCCGCGGCGACCAGCAGGCGTTCGCGTCGTTCTACGACGCCACCGCGGGGGCGGTCCACGGCACGGTGCTCAAGGTCCTGCGCGATCCCGCGCAGTCCGAGGAGGTCGTGCAGGAGGTCTTCCTGGAGGCGTGGCGGACGGCCTCCCGCTTCGACCCGGACCGCGGCACGGCCCGCGGGTGGGTCGTCACCATGGCCCACCGCCGGGCCGTGGACCGGGTGCGGTCGGCCCAGGCCAGCACCCTGCGGGACGAGAAGGCGGGGCTCCGCGA
The DNA here is from genome assembly GCF_040796495.1 of Kineococcus endophyticus. Taxonomy (NCBI): domain Bacteria; kingdom Bacillati; phylum Actinomycetota; class Actinomycetes; order Kineosporiales; family Kineosporiaceae; genus Kineococcus; species Kineococcus endophyticus. The sequence goes on from NZ_JBFNQN010000010.1 coordinate 42,429, forward strand.
GGTGCCCCCGTACGACAGCGTGAGCGAGGAGGTGGAGAACGTGCTGGAAGCCGACGAGGTGCGCCGTGCGCTGACCTCCCTCACGCCGGTGCAGCGCCAGGCCATCGACCTCGCCTACTACGGCGGGCGCACCCACCGCCAGATCGCCGAGGACCTCCAGCTGCCGCTGGGCACCGTCAAGACCCGCCTGCGGGACGGCCTCATCCGGTTGCGCGACGCGCTCGGGAGTGACCGGTGAACCCCCGGGACCGGCGCGACGACCCGCTGCTGTCCGCTGCCTGGGCCCTCGACGCTCTCGACGACGACGAACGCGCCGCCTACGAGGAGCGCCTGCGGACCCACCCGGACGAACGGGCCGACGCCGACGCGTTGCGCGAGACGGCGTCCCGGTTGTCCGTGGCGACGACCCCGCCCCCGCACCTGCGCGCGGCCGTGCTCGCGGCGGTGGCCGGCACCCCCCAGGAACCCCGGGAGGAGCTCGTGGCGCCGGTCGTCGACCTGCGCACCGAACGCGTGCGCCGCCGCGGCCCCTCGCGCTGGAGCGCCCTCGTCGCGGCCGCCGGCATCGTCGTCGGTGCGGCCGGCGTCGGGGTCGGCGTGGGCGTCGCGAACCGTTCCGGCGACACCGTCGCCAGCGCGGACCAGGTGGCGCGCCAACGCATCACCGACCTGCTCGCCACCCCCGGCGCGCGCGTCGCGACCGTCGCCGCGACCGACGGCGGGACGGCCACGCTCGTCCAGGCCGACGGCCGCATCGGCGTCCTGACCGCGGGGCTGCCCGCCGCCGGAGGTGGCCGGGACTACCAGTTGTGGCTGGCGCAGGGCGACGCCCTGACGTCGGCCGGGATGCTCCACGTGACGTCCGCGGGGGGTTCGGCGGTGGTCGTGGCGGCCGGGTCGGCGACCGGCGTCGGGATCTCGCTCGAACCCGCCCGGGGCTCGGCGCAACCGACGACCACCCCGGTCGTGTTCACGCCCCTGACCGCCTGAGGGACGGTGCGAGTGCGGGAGAAGGGACTCGAACCCTCACGCCCGGAGGCACAGGAACCTAAATCCTGCGTGGCTGCCAGTTACACCACTCCCGCTCGGGCGCCAGACTACTGGTCGAGCCCGAGGTCCTTGCGGAGCTTGGCGACGTGACCCGTGGCGCGGACGTTGTACTGCGCCAGCTCCACGGCGCCGTGGGAGTCCACCACGACCGTCGAACGGATCGTGCCGACCGACGTCCGGCCGTAGTTCGTCTTCTCGCCCCACGCGCCGTAGGCCTCGAGCACCGCGTGGTCGGGGTCGGACAGCAGCGGGAACGTGATGCCGTCCCGGTCGGCGAACGCGGCGAGCTTGTCGACGCCGTCCTTGGAGATCCCCACCACGGTGAAACCCGACGCGGCCAGCGCGTCGAGGGAGTCGCGGAAGTCGCACGCCTGGGTCGTGCAGCCCGGCGTCATCGCGGCGGGGTAGAAGTACACGACGACGTGCCGGCCGGCGGCCCGCAGGTCCGTCAGCGACACCGTCGAGGAGTCGTGCGCGGTCAGCGTGAAGTCGGGGGCGGGGTCTCCGGGCACCAGACGCGTCATGGTCCGGGACCCTAGCCCCCGCGCCCGCGAGCCCCCGCAGGAGAGGCCGCTCCTTCTCCGGTACGGTTCCGGGGACGTCCAGAGGAACACAGGAGGTGGCCGTGGCGGCCAGCGACGGCAAGGCCGAGATCACGACCAACGACCCGCGCGCCCTCGAGCGCGAGGTGGAGGCACGTCGGGCCGCGCTCGCGGGCACGATCGACGAGCTCACCGACCGGCTCGCGCCGAAGACGATCGCCCAGCGCACGGTGGCCGACGTCCGGGGACGGGTGCACTCCTTCGCCTTCGACCACCGCGGGGGCCTGCGCGTCGAGCGCGTCGCCGCCGTCGGTGTCGCGGTCCTCGGTGTCACGACGTTCGTCGTGGTCCGCGCGGTGCGCAAGCGCCGCTGAGCCCCGTGAGCACCCCCGACCAGATGCCCGTCCGGATGCTGCACGACCGCGTCCTCGTCCTGCCGGACGACGCCGCGGAGCGCAAGTCCTCGGCGGGCATCCTCATCCCGGCCACGGCCGCCGTCGGCAAGCGGTTGTCGTGGGCGGCGGTGGTGGCCGTCGGCCCGCACGTCCGCCAGGTCGCCACGGGCGACAAGGTCCTGTTCGACCCCGAGGACAAGGCCGAGGTCGAGCTGCACGGCAAGGGGTACGTCCTGCTGCGCGAACGCGACCTGCACGCCGTCGCCGCCCCGGGCGAGGACGCCGGCCGCACCGGTCTCTACCTGTAGGTCCGGACCTCTGAACCGGTACTCCCCGCTCGACGTCGGCGGGCCCTCCCCGCTCGACATGGTCCGTGCGGTCCCGCGCATCCTGCGGGCCCCGCACCTCTTCCTCACCGAGGTCACCGCCCGGCACGGCGCGGCCGCCGCGATCCCGCTGCCGCGCACGCCGGTCCTCGTCCTGGCCGATCCCGCCGGCGTCCGCCGCGTCCTCGTGGAGAACGCCCGCGCGTACGGCAAGGCGACCATCCAGTACAACGCCCTGGCCACCGTCACCGGGCCCGGGTTGCTGGCCGGCGACGGGCAGCGCTGGCGCACCCACCGCCGCGTGGTCCAGCCCGCGTTCCACCACGCCGGCCTGCGCGAGGTCGCCGCGCACGCGGTCCACGCCGGGCGCCGGCTCGCCGCCGAGGCGGACGCGCTGGCCCCCGGACAGCCGCTGGAGGTCCTCGACGCGACGTCCCGCGCCGGGCTGGAGGTCGTCGGCCACACCCTCGCCGCGGCCGACCTGTCGAACGACGCACCCCTGCTCGTCGAGGCCGTCGGCCGGGCCCTCGAACTGGTCGTCCGGCGCGCCGCCAGCCCCGTCCCGGGGACCTGGCCCACGCCGTCGCGCGCACGCCTGGCCCGCGAGGTGGCCGCGATCGACGACGTCTGCGCCCGCATCCTCGCCGACCGCGCGCGCCGCCCCCTCGACGACCCGCGCGACCTCGTCGGGCTGATGCTCGCCGCCGGCATGGACGACCGGCAGGTCCGCGACGAGCTCGTGACGTTCGTCGTGGCCGGTCACGAGACCGTCGCCAGCTCCCTCACGTGGACTCTGGACCTGCTGTCCCGCAACCCCTCCGCCCTCGCCCGCGTCCACGACGAGGTCGCCGCGCTCGACGTGGCGCCCGGCTGGGACGACGTGCCGCGGCTGCCGTTCCTGCGCGCCGCGGTCGACGAGGCCCTGCGCCTGTACCCGCCCGCGTGGGTCATCACCCGGCAGGCGCTCGCCGACGACGTCGTCGCCGGGGTCGACGTGCCCGCCGGCACGCTCGTCATCGTCTGCACGTGGGCGCTGCACCGCGACCCCGCGCTGTGGGACGACCCGACCGCGTTCCGGCCCGACCGCTTCGCCGAGCCGGCCCGCCGCGACCACTACGTCCCCTTCGGCGCCGGGCCGCGCCTGTGCATCGGCCGCGACCTCGCCCTCGTCGAGGAGGTGCTCGTGCTGGCCGAGCTCCTGCGCACCCACACCGTCCGCCCCGCCGGTCCGCCGCGGCCCGTCGACGCGCTCGTCACGCTCCGACCGCGCGGCGGGCTGCCCCTGCACGTCGAGCGCCTGCCAGGCTCACGGCCATGAGCAGCCGCAAGGAGACGTTCGTGTTCAGCCCCGACGACGGGGTGCCCCCGCAGGTCGGCCCGTTCGCCCACGCGACGCGGCTCGGGGACCTCGTGTTCGTCACCGGGCAGATGCCCACCGACCCCGCCACGGGTCAGCTCGTCGAGGGCGGGGTCGTCGAGCAGGCCGAGCAGGTCCGGGCCAACCTCGTCGCCGTCCTGGGCCGGCTCGGCCTCACCCTCGACGACGCGCTGCAGGTCCGCGTCTACCTGACGGACTTCGAGGCGGACTTCGCCGCCTTCAACGAGCGGTACCGCACGTGGTTCGACGGGCCGCTGCCCGCCCGCACGACCGTCGGCGTCACCGGCCTGGCCGTCGGAGCCCTCGTGGAGATCGACCTCATCGCCGGACGCTAGGTGCCGATGGGACGGGTGTGACGCGCACCCGTCCCGCCGCCGTCCTGGCGGTCGCCGGCCTCGTGCTCGTCGACGGCTGGGGGCCTCCGGTCGCCCAGGCGGTGGCCGCCGTCGGACCCGCCGTCGTGGCCGGCGCCGTCGCCGCGTCCCGCCTGCGCCGCCGCCCGGTCGCCCTGCGCGCCGCCTGGCTCGTGCAGCTGGCCGGCGTCCTCGTCCTCGCCGTCGGCTACACCGTCTTCCAGCTCACGCTGCTCCTCGGCGGGACCCCCGGGTACGCGCTGCCGGCCGACCCGTTCTTCCTGGCCGGCTCCGCCCTGGTCACCGCGTGGTTGCTCCTGCTCAACCGCGGCACCCGCGACCGGGCCGCCACCGTCGACGCCGGCATCGCCGTCACGGGGCTCGGGGTCGCCGTCACCGCTCTGCTGCTGCGTCCCGCGCTGGCGGGCGACCCCGACCCGGTCGACGTGGCGTTCACCGCGGTCTACCCGGTGCTCGACCTCCTCGGGCTCGGCCTGCTGCTGCGGTTGCGCCTGGCGGGCCGCGCCCCGACCCGCCCGGCCAACCTCCTCGCCGCGTCCTGGGGCTGCCTCCTGTTCGGGGACAGCGCCTTCGGTGCGCTGGTCGCCGTCCTCCCCGTCGACGTGCGGCCCTGGCTGGGCCTTCCGTTCCAGCTCGCCCTGCTGCTGCAGGCCGCCGCGCTGGCGCACGCGCGCTCGGACGACCTGGGGACGGGCATCCCGCGCACGCGCGCCTGGTCCCGCACCCACTGGGTCGTCGTCGGCGGAGCCGCGTGCCTGCCGCCCGCCGTGCTGCTGGCCCAGGGGTTCGCGGGCGTCACCGTCGACTGGCTCGTCACGGGCGCCGGGTCGCTCCTGCTGTCGGCGCTCGCCGTCAGCCGCGTCCACCACGCGGTGCTCAGCGTCCAGGGGCAGGCCGACCTGCAGGGACGGCTGGCCCGCACCGACGAGCTGACGGGGCTGCCGAACCGCCGCAGCTGGGACGCCGAACTGCGCCGGGCGGCCGAGGGCGGTGGTCCCGTCGCCGTCGCGCTGCTCGACCTCGACCACTTCAAGCGGCTCAACGACAGCCAGGGCCACGCCGCGGGCGACCTGCTGCTGCGGGCCGCGGCCGACGCGTGGCGGTCCGCGCTGCCCCCGGACGCGGTGCTGGCCCGGCACGGCGGGGAGGAGTTCGCGCTGCTGCTGCAGGGGGACCTGGTGGCCGTCGCCGACGTCCTGGCCGACCGCCTGCGGCGGGTGTGCCCGGCGCCGCAGACGGTGTCGGTGGGGCTGGCCGTCCGGCGACCGGGGGAGCACCCGGCGGCGCTGCTGGCCCGCGTGGACGCCGCGCTCTACCGGGCCAAGGCCGAGGGCCGGGACCGGGTCTGCACCGCTGCTCCGACCGGGTGATCTAGAAGAAAGGTGCGCGCCGGGGCTCAGCCCGGCGCCGGCGGCGACCGATCGATGTCCCACGACCCGCTCCGGGTCGCGCTCCATGGGTCGAGGAGGAAGCCGTGAAGCCGTTGCACCAGGTCCTGCGGGACCTCGAGTTCGCCGCCCACCAGGGGACGCTGACGCCGTCGTTCCTGGATTCGTACGCCCGCCGGAACGGGGAGAAGGTGCTGGCGCTCTACAGCCTCGCCGCCCGGCACCAGCTGACCGTCGCCCACGAGGAGGGTCGCAACGACCACCTCGCGGTCGAGAAGGAGTGGCACTCCGTCGTGGACGCCACCGCTGTCGAACGGGAGCTGGACGCCCACAGCGCCGAGGTCGTCCGCCGGGTCCGGGACGCCGCCGACGACGGCCGTCCCGCCTGCCTGCGCAAGCGCAGCCGCACGTCCTTCTTCCCGCTCAGGACGGCGGTCTGATCAGGGCATCTCCATCGTCTCGGCGCGGCGGACCTCCGCCAGCGCCGCGTCGAGGGCCCGCCGCAGGGGGCGTCCCGGGCCGGTCGCCAGGTCGTGCACGAGCAGCACGGAGTGCTGCAGCACGAGCGCGTGACCGAGCCGGGGCACCTCCTCGGGATCGGGATGCTCCCCGAGCGCGGCGACCAGGACGACGACGAGGATGCGCGGGTCGAGCCCGCCGAACCACGCGGCACCGCGGGCCGTCGCGGCCATCGCGGCGCGCACGTCGTCGGCGTCGAGGCCGTCGGGGTGCTGCTCCTCGAGGGCCTGGCGCAGCACCCAGCCGAGGACGACGCGCGCCTGTTCGGCGTCGAACGCCGCCAGGTCCGTCGTCGCCGCGGTGAAGTCCGCAGCGTCGCCCCGGTGGGCCGCCTCGACGGCACGGGTGACGTGGCGGGTCAGCAGGGTCGGATCGGTCGGCGCGGGGCTCACCCGCCTACCCTGCCCGACGTGCCCCTCGACCGTGTGCCCGACCTGACCTCGTTGCGCCTGCTCGTCGCGGTCGTGGAGACGGGGTCCATCGGCCGGGGCGCCCGGCGGGTCGGGCTGACCCAGCAGGCCGCGTCGGAACGGTTGCGCGCCGTGGAGTCCCAGGTCGGGGTCGCCCTCCTGCACCGCAGCCGCCAGGGCTCGCGTCCCACCGAGGCGGGCACGCTCCTGACCGGCTGGGCCACCCGGCTGCTCGAGGTCGCCGAGGAGGTGGCCGAGGGCATCGGCACCCTGCGTGCCGACCGGACGTCGCCGTTGCGGGTGGCGTCCAGCATGACGGTCGCCGAGCACCTGGTGCCCCGGTGGCTGCTGGTCCTGCGGCAGCGGTCCGAGGCCGGGGGAGCGACGCCGCAGCCGGTGGAACTCCTGGCCACCAACTCCGTGCGGGTGCTCGCCGCCCTGGCCGACGGGGCGGCCGACCTCGGCTTCGTCGAGGGCCCCGACGTCCCGCGCGGGTTCCGCAGCCGGGAGCTCCTCGAGGACCACCTCGTCGTCGTGGTCGCCCCCGGCCACCCCTGGACGCGGCGCCGTCGCCCGGTGAGGGCCGCGGAACTCGCCGCGACCCCGCTGGTCTCCCGCGAACAGGGGTCGGGGACGCGGGACGTCCTCGAACGGGCCCTCGCCGCCGCGGGCCTGACGCCGGTGCCACCCGCCGTCGAACTCACGACGGCGACGAGCGTGCGCGAGGCCGTGCGTGCCGGTACCGGCGTCGCCGTCCTGAGCCGGCTCGCCGTCGCCGACGACGTCGACGCGGGGCGGCTGCGCACCGTGGCGGTGGAGGGCCTGGACCTGGGGCGGACGTTGCGTGCGGTGTGGACCGGTGCCGCCCGGATGGCCCCCGGTCCGGCCCGTGAACTCCTCGGGATCGCGGCGGGGACCGCACACTCCTGACCCTTCGTCTATTCTTTGCGCATGGACGCAAGTAGTTCGTGCCGTCGCACGCTGCCGGCCGACCAGGTCGACCTGGCTGTCGAGGTGTTCCGCATGCTGGCCGACGCCACCCGCGTGCACCTGCTGTGGGCCCTCATCGGGCGGGAACTGCCCGTCGGTGAACTCGCCTCGCACGTCGGCAAACCCGTGCCGTCGGTCTCGCAGCACCTCGCCAAGCTGCGCATGGCCCGCCTCGTCGCGACGCGTCGCGAGGGGGTCCAGATCTTCTACCGGCTGGAGAACGACCACGTCGCGCAGTTGGTCACGGACGCCGTGCACAACGCCGAGCACGCCGGACCGGGAGTTCCCGGCCACCACCGCAGCGACCGCGAACTGCGGGCGCTGCACACGGAGGCCGGCGCGTGAGCGGCCACGGACACGGCCACGGACACGGCCACGGACACGCCGAGTCCCTCGACGACGCTCTCACAGCGAGTTCCGCCGGGATCCGCGCGGTGAAGCTGAGCCTCGTGGGTCTCGCGGTCACCGCTGCGCTGCAGGCCGTCGTGGCGGTCGCGTCGGGGTCGGTCGCCCTGTTCGCCGACACCGTGCACAACGCCGCCGACGCGCTGACGGCCGTCCCGCTGTGGATCGCCTTCGCGCTGGGACGTCGGGCGGCCACCCGGCGGTTCACCTACGGGTACGGCCGGGCCGAGGACCTGGCCGGGCTGTTCGTCGTGGTGGTCATCGCGGCGTCCGCGCTGGTCGCCGGTGTCGAGGCGGTGCGGCGCCTGCTCGACCCCGCGCCGGTCGAGCACCTGGGCTGGGTGGCGCTGGCCGGTCTGGTGGGTTTCGCCGGGAACGAGGCGGTCGCCCGGCTCCGCATCCGCACCGGCCGGCGCATCGGTTCCGCCGCCCTCGTCGCGGACGGTCTGCACGCGCGCACCGACGGGTTCACGTCCCTCGCCGTCCTCGTCGGCGCCGGCGGGGTGGCTGTGGGGTTACCGCTGGCCGACCCGCTCGTGGGGCTGGTCATCACCGTGGCGATCCTGGCCGTCCTGCGCACCGCGGCGCGTGACGTGTTCGCCCGCCTCATGGACGGGGTGGACCCCGAACTCGTCCACACGGCGGAGGTCACCCTCGCCGCCCAGTCCGGGGTGCTGGCGGTGCGGACGGTCCGGTTGCGCTGGACTGGCCACCGGTTGCTCGCCGACGCCGAACTCGACGTGGACCCCACCAGCTCCCTCGCGGAGGCGCACGACCTCGCGCACCGTGCCGAAACGGCTCTGACGCAAGCGGTCCCGAGGCTCGACCGGGCATTGGTCCACGCGTACCCCGGGCACCCCTAGAACGGTGGCGGGTCGTCGTCGGGGGCAGCGCGCAGCACCGCGACTCGTGCGGCGCGGTCGTCGACGTGCTCCCACACGAACTGGGTCTTGAACCGGTGGTGTGTCCGGCACAACGCCTGCAGGTTCTCGGCGGTGGTGGGGCCTTCGGGCCAGGGGACGACGTGGTCCAGGTCGCAGTCCGCGGCCGGTCGCACGCACCCCGGGCCGCGGCACGTCTCGTCGCGGGCGACGATGAACCGGCGCAACGCCGCGGAGGGGCGGTAGACGTCGGCGGCGACGTCGATCACCTCGCGGGTGCCGGGGGCGGTGACGACCTTGCGCCAGGTGGCGTCGGGGTCGGCGGCCAATTCACGCGCCGTCTCGATGGACACCGGGCCGAGGCCGTCCACCCAGGCCGAGTTCTCGGGAAGTTCCCCGCCGTTGTCCTCGTCGGTGCCGAAGAGGGTGGTCGCGTCGACGCGCAGCAGGACGTGGACGCTGGTCGCGGGCCGGTGACTGCGCCCGGTGGTGACGGGGTGGTCCTCGTCGGCCGGTTGCTGGTGCTGCTCGTCGGAGGTGGCGGGGGTCCAGCGGGTGAGGCCGTCGCGCAGGACGTCGACGAGGGCGTCGTTGACCCTGGTGGCGTGGTCGCGGGTGTCGTGCAGGCCGTGGGTCTTGGTGTGGTCGGTGGTGGCGTCGGCGCAGGCGGTGGCGAACGTCATCAACCGCCGTCCCAGGCCCAGGGGGAGCTCCAGGGACAGGTGGGCGGTGGCGCCGTCCTCGCAGTCGGTCAGAACCGCTTCGCGGCCGGGTTGGCGTCGGTGGCGGGTGATCTGGCGGTGGTGGGGGGTCTTGCGTTCGACGAGGCGGAAGCAGCGTCCGCGGAGGGCATCGCCGACGTGACCGGCGCGGGCGAAGGTGAGAGCGGCGTCGTAGAAGGTGTCACGGGCCGCGGTGAGGGCGTCGCCGCTGAGCAGGGCGGCTCCTTCGACGATCTGCTCGACGCCGTTCTCGTCGGTGCTGATCGTGCCGGTGAGGCAGCTCAGGCGCCAGGCCTGGGAGGTGATGGTCTTGGCCTGGCGCATGGTGATGGAGCCGTCGGCGACGGCGGTCCACAGGCGCCGCTCCGTGGTGCCGGTGTCGTGGGCCCAGGTGGTGTGCAGGACGGCGGCCTGCAGGTCCATGCCGTGGGCGCGGGAATAGTGCAGGGCGACGAGTTCGAGGGCGCACCGCAGCGGGGTCATGACCCGGCCGGTGGCCCACTGGGGCAGGCGGCTGCTCCGCTCGACCTGGTCGGTGGCGATGGCGCGTTGGTCGGGGGCGGGGTGGTGGCGCAGGTGTTCGACGAGGTCGGCCAGGGCGAGCAGTTCGGCCGCTTCGGCCTGGTCCTTGGTACGACGCAGTCCGGCGAGGTGGGCCGTGAGGTCGAGGTCGGTGAACCCGTCGGCGTCGAGGGGGAACCGGGTCGGCAGCACGGAGCGCGTGGGGTGTCCCGCGTGCTCCAGAACCGCTGCCGTCATGCCCTGATCCTACCGTCCAGGATCCGTTCGAACAAGGCGAACACGCTGTGCAGCAGCGACTTCGGAGAGTCGACGGCCTGATCTCATCGCCGCGCGATCCACCGCTCCGCGGGCACCGGCGGGAGTTCCCCGGCGATCTGCCAGGGCCTCCCGAGGACCTCGGGCGGGTCGACGTAGAGGCGCGTCGTCCGGTGCAGGACAGCCCCCGGAGCCGGGTGCCCCACGACGGTCCAGGCACCCGGGTCGCGACGGAACTCCGCCACCTGCGCGCCCGTCGCGGGGTGCGTGAGCAGGAGGACCCAGAACTCGTCGTCGGTCATCGAGTGAATCCCCGGTCCGTCGACGACGGCGGCGGACCAGTTCCGGACGAGTCCCGTGGCGACCACGTTGGCGGGGGAGGACTGCGACCAGGCCTCGTCGACGACGAGGTCGGAGAGGACCCGCGCCGTCGCGGGGGAACACGTCACGGCGCCGTCGACCCACGAGCACCCAGCGAGGAGTTCCGCCGGGTCCACCGGGCGGCCGCGCACCCGGGCGCTGCGGGCGTAGGAGTCGAGGTGGTCCAGCGTCATGAGGCCCGGACGGCGGGGTTCGACGGGGACGACCCCGTGCCGGTCGAGGACGGGCCGCAGTTTCGCGCGCCGACGTCGTCCGAGCTCGTGGTGGTCGAGCCCGCCCAGCCCCTCGAACGTGTGGCTCAGCGGCAGGTGCCCGATGTCGTGCAGCAGCGCCCCCGCCCTCGCCGCGTGGTCGTCGGGTGCGACGTGCGCGGTGAGGGCGAGGACGCCGAGGGAGTGCTCGAGCCGGGAGTACGACTGCGTGGTCACCGCGGCCGCGGCGCCGGCGTGCGCGACGAACTGCAGGCGGCGCACCCACCACGACCGCAGGAGCTCCCGCTCCAGCGGGGTGAGGACGACCGTGACGCCCCACAGCGGGTCGCGGTAGGTCCCGTCGAGGGCGAGGGTGTCGCTCACCGGCCCAGTCTGGACCCGGTTCGGGTCTCGGTCGTCAGGCCGAGCAGTTCAGCCCGGTCCGCAGGGCCTCGAGGTTCTCGCGCATCAACGACAGGTAGTCCTGGCCCTCGTCGACGCGTTCGACGGGGTGCAGCACCGCGGTCTCCACGCCGAGGTCGCGGGCGAGCTTGTCCGCGACCGCGGGGTTGGCCGTCTCCTCGAAGAAGACCGTGGTGACCGAGTTCTCCCGGGCCACCTCCATCACGTCGCGGACGCGGGCGGGGGAGGGTTCCACCTCGGGGTCGACCCCGGCGATGCCGATCTGCCGCAACCCGTACCGCTGCGCGAGGTAGCCGAACGCCTCGTGCGAGGTGACGAGCGCGGCGTCCCGGCACCCGGCGAGCGCCGAGGCGTAGTCGGCGTCGAGGCGCTCCATCTCGCCGGCGAACCGGTCGGCCCCCGCGCGGTACGCCTCGGAACCGTCGGGGTCGACCTCGGCGAGCTCGCCGGCCACGTCGCGACCGAGCGAGGCCATCCGGACCGGGTCGAGCCAGAAGTGCGGGTCGCGGTCGTCGTCGGCGTACTGCGCGGCGTCGACGAGGTGCCGCGGCGGCCGGGCGTCGAGGGCGTCGTCGATCGCGGGTTGCAGCCCGCTGAGGTGGACGACGACGTCCGCGTCCACCATCTCGGCCACCTGCCGGGTCGTGACCTCGGTGCCGTGGCTGTCGTCCCCGGCGGCCAGGACGCTCGTCACCACCGCCCGGTCCCCGGCCACGGCCTCGGCCGTGAACTGCAGGGGGTGGGACGTGGTCACCACGCTCACCCCGTCCTCCCCGCCGGTCTGCGGGTCCGGTGACCCGCAGGCGGCGAGGAGGGCGAGGGCCAGCGCGCCGCCGGCCAGCGGCGCGGACCTCACTCGGTGACCTCACCGGGGACGGCGGTCAGCTCGTTCGGGGTGACCTCCAGCGTGCCGCTGGCGTACACCTCACCGGTCTCGATGTCGACCGCGTGGATCTCCTTCGTCGCCGGCTCGGTGATGAAGGCGGTGCCGTCCATCGTGAAGACCTGCGGCTGCGGCGCCTGCCAGTCCTCCTGGACCTCCCACGGCGCCACGACGGGCGTGGAGCGCGTCACGGTCCCGGCGACGGGGTCGATGAGGTGCAGCTGCCCGTCGGTGCCGAGCACGACGCCCTCGCCGTTCTCGCCGCGTCCCAGCGACCGGTACCAGTAGGAGGTGCCGCCGGGCAGCTCCACCAGGCGCAGGGTGGCGTTCGTGGTGTCGATGAGCGAGACGCGCGTGGTGAGGTCGACCTCCGCGTCGGGGTTCGACTTGTAGTCGCCGAGGACGACCGGGGACTCGTCGGTGCCCCACTGGTTGCCGATGCGGCCGTAGGCGTCGGGGCTCTGGACCTTGGTGATCTCGGTGCCCTTGACGACGAGGACGCCGTCGCTGCAGCCGATGACGACGGTCTCGTCGGCCGCGACGGTCTCGCCGTGGGTGTTGGGGCACTGGTCGTTCGCGGCGATCTGCTGGTCCTGCGCGTCGAGGACGCGGATGCCGGTGCGGGCCTCTTCCGTCCCCTCGGTGACGACGAGCGACCCGTCGCTGCGCTCGACCGCGACGCCGTGGTGCGCGGACGGGGTCCTGTACTCGCGCGCCTCGCCTTCCTCCACGGCGTCGTGGGCGACGTGCTCGGAGTCGAAGGACACGACCTCGCCGGTGCCGTCGTCGAAGAGCGTCGTCCTGCCGGCGTGCCGGACGACGTGGCCCGGCTTCTCCGCGGCGTAGACGACGTCGGTCTCGTGGGGCTTCGCCGTGTAGTAGTGCGAGTGGTCGCCGTGCGGCTCGCTCCAGGCGCCGGCGTCCAGGACGTGGAAGCCACCGGCGGCGGACACCATCACGTGGCGACCGTCCCCGGCCGGGTTGAGCCGGGTGAAGCCGTCGTAGGGCACGTCGGCGAGCACCTCGAAGGTGGAGGCGTCGAGCACCTGCACGCCGCCGTCGTAGGTGACGGCGACCCGGGCCTTGGCGGCACCGACCTCGGTGGCCTCGGGGGCGGCCGAGGTGCTGGGTGGGGCGGCGGGTGTCTCGGAAACGCCACCACCGCAGGCGGTCAGCAGCGTCAGGGAGAGGGGGAGGGCGGTCAGGGACAGCAGGGGGCTGCGGCGCACGGGAGACGTCCAACCTGGTCGGGAGCTGTGAACGTCGGAACCGTAACACGAGTGAGAACCGTTATCGACATGCCCTCCGCGATCTCCGGTCGAGAAGCGGGCCGGTCTGTGGTGGGGTGAGGTCCGTGGACGACGACACCGACACCGCCATCGACACACCCGAGGTCGAGACGGACACCGCAGAGGTCGAGCTGGTCGAGCACGAGCCGAGCGAGATCACGTACGACGAGCAGCGCTACCCGGCCCGCCCGCGGGCCCTGCGCCGTCCCCGCCCGCAGGCGCGGTTGCGCGGCACCGACGCGCCGCCCCGGCCCGAGGCGGGGGAGGGCCCGGCCGACGGGTCGAACCCGGAGTACGTGCGGTGGCTCCTCGTGCAGTCGATGCTCGCCGACGCGGAGAAGATCAGCCGCCAGTTCTCCGGCAAGGCGAGCATGTGGCAGAACCCGTACGCCAAGCCCGACCCGCGCCGAGCCGTCGACACGGCCGCGGTGTGGTTCACGGCGTACCCCATCTCCCTCGTGACGCGCGCCGGCCGGTCGTTCCTCGGCTCCCTGGGCGACCCGGACCTGTGGCAGGCGTTCCAGCGCATCGGCATCGACGCCGTGCACACCGGCCCGGTGAAGGCCGCCGGCGGGCTCGACGGCTGGCGCCAGACCCCCAGCGTCGACGGCCACTTCGACCGGATCTCCACCGAGATCGACCCGATGTTCGGGACCGAGGGGGAGTTCCGCCACCTGTGCGAGGTGGCGGCCGACCACGACGGCAGCGTCATCGACGACATCGTCCCCGGGCACACCGGCAAGGGTGCGGACTTCCGCCTGGCCGAGATGGCCTACGAGGACTACCCCGGGATCTACCACATGGTGGAGATCCCGCAGGAGCACTGGGAACTGCTGCCCGACGTCCCGCCCGGGCACGACGCCGCGAACCTGGACGCCGGTTCCGAGGCGGCGCTGTCCGAGCTCGGGTTCATCATCGGCCAGCTGCAGCGCGTCATCTTCTACGCGCCCGGCATCAAGGAGACGAACTGGTCGGCGACCCGCGAGGTCGTCGGCGTCGACGGTGTCACGCGGCGCTGGGTCTACCTGCACTACTTCAAGCAGGGCCAGCCGTCGGTGAACTGGCTCGACCCCTCCTTCGCGGGGATGAAGCTGGTCATCGGTGACGCGCTGCACTCCCTGGGCGACCTCGGGACGAGCGCACTCCGCCTGGACGCCAACGGTTTCCTGGGGGTGGAGAAGAGCGTCGAAGGCCCGGCCTGGTCCGAGGGGCACCCGTTGTCCGAGGCGGCGAACCACCTCATCGCGGGGATGGTCCGCAAGGTCGGGGGGTTCACGTTCCAGGAGCTGAACCTGACGATCGAGGACATCCGCGACACCTCCGAGGTCGGCGCGGACCTGTCGTACGACTTCATCACCCGTCCCGGCTGCCAGCACGCGGTCGCGACCGGCGACACGGAGTTCCTGCGGCTGTGCCTGCGCCAGGCGCTCGAACTGGGCGTCGACCCCGCCTCCCTCGTGCACGCGCTGCAGAACCACGACGAGCTGACGTACGAACTGGTCCACTGGGCCACCCGGCACTGCGAGGACGAGTACGAGTTCCGCGGGGCGACCGTCACGGGCGGGACGCTCGCCGAGACGATCCGGGCCGACCTCGTCGAACGCCTCACGGGGGACAACGGCCCCTACAACCTCGTCTTCACCACGAACGGCATCGCCTGCACCAGCGCGAGCGTCATCGCCGCCAGCCGGGGCCACCGCGACCTCGACAGCCTCACCGAGGACGACGTCGAGCAGATCAAGCGGGCCCACCTGCTGATGGCGATGTTCAACGCCTGGCAGCCGGGGGTCTTCGCCCTGTCCGGCTGGGACCTGCTGGGCATGCTGCCGCTGCCGGTCGAGAGCGTGAAACCCCTCCTCACCTCGGGGGACACGCGCTGGATCGAGCGCGCCGGGCACGACCTCATGGGCGTCGCCCCCGAGGCGACGATGTCGGCCTCGGGCATCCCCGTCGGGCGCTCGCTCTACGGCACCATCCCCGAGCAGCTGCAGGACGACAACTCGTTCGCCAGCAAGCTGTCCCAGGTGCTCGCGGTCCGCCGCGACAACCGCATCGCGACGGCCCGGCAGATCGACATCCCGCCGGTCGCCCACCCGAGCATGCTCGTCATGGTCCACGAGCTGGACCCGGCCGACCACGGCGGCCGCACCGCCCTGCAGGTGACGGTCCTGAACTTCGGGTCCGAGACGATCGAGGGCTCGGTGCGCTCGGAGCACTTCACCCCGCGGGTGCCGGTCACGGACCTGTCCAACGGCGGCGAGATCGGCTGGGTCGACGACCTCAAGAGCTTCGGCGTCTGGCTCAAGCCCTACGCCGGGTTGTCGCTCCTGCTGCGGGAGAACGAGCCCGAGGACGACGTCAGGCGTCCTGAGGGACGTTGAACGGCGTGACGATCTGCACGGCCGAGGCGCTGCCGGTCAGCTCCGTGCGGGTGTAGGGAGCCTGCAGGAGCATCCGGCAGGCCTGCCGGCAGTCCGCCCGCAGGTCGTGGTGCAGCACCGCCGTCAGGTCGCCGCGGCGCAGCAGGTCGGCGTTCTCCCCGTCGAGGTCGTGCGCGACGAAGGCCGCGGGCCTGCTGCCACGGCGTTCGAAGGCCCGCACGACGGCCCCGTTGCCCCCGGCTCCCGCGCACATCGAGTACACCGCGCGGAGGCCGGGCCGGCCGCCGAGGACGGCGAGCACGGACTCCTCGACGACGGCCGGGTCCTGGTCGTCGTCGACGACGGTGAGCACGGGCCGCACGGACCCCTCGAGCTGGGCGAGGGCGGCCTCGAAGCCGGCCCACCGCTCCCGGTCCCCGTCCTGCGGCTGCAGGCCCCGCACGACGAGGACGGGCTCGGAGGGGTCGGGGACCCACTGCGTCAGCAGGTAGGCGGCGGTGGCGCCGGCGCCGCGGTTGTCGGCGCCGACGTACCCGCGCCGCCGGCTGCCCGGCAGGTCGCTCGCGAGCGTCACGACGGGGACCTGGGCGGCGGCCAGCTGCTCGACGGCGGCGCGGACCACGGGCAGGTCCGGGGACTGCAGCATTACGCCGTGGGAGCCGGTGCGCCGCACGCGGTCCAGCTCGGCGGCCACCCAGTCCGCGGACGCCCCCGGCGCGGTGTGGAACCGGGCTCGCACCGTGGCGGGGTGCAGCGCGGGCAGTTCGGCCTCCAGGGCCGAGCGCACGGCGTCGGTGAAGCGGGTGGGGGAGGCCATGACGACGTCGACCACCACCGTGCGACCGCTGAGGCGCACCTGCGACCGCTGTCGCTCGAGGTCGGCGACGGCGCGGCGCACCTGCTCGACCGTCGCGGTGCGCACACCCGGCCGCTCGTGCAGGACGCGGTCCACGGTGGCCTCGGACACCCCCGCCTGCAGGGCGATGTCCCGCACGCTGAACGTCCGCCTCACGGGCAGATGCTCCCACGCTCGTGCGCCAACAGTTCGCGCACGAACGGGTAGCCTGCCCCCGTGACGACCGAGGACCCGCTGGCGCTGGAACGGCAGGTCTGCTTCGCCCTCGTGGTGGCGGCCCGGACGGTGCTGTCCGTGTACCGCCCCGTCCTGGAACCCCTGGGCCTGACCCACCCGCAGTACCTCGTGATGCTGGCGCTCTGGGGACGCGAGCCGATGTCCGTCAAGGACCTGTCCGAGGCCCTGCAGCTGGACCCGCCCACGTTGTCCCCGCTGCTCAAGCGGCTCGAGGCGCAGGGGTTGCTCGAACGTCGGCGGCTGCCGGAGGACCAGCGCAGCCTCGCCGTCACCCTCACCGAGCGGGGGAGGGCACTGCGCGAGGAGGCGCTGCGGGTGCCCGGGCAGGTCCTCGACCGCCTCGGGATGGACGTGGCCGAGCTCGAACGCCTGCGGGACGGGCTGACGCACGTCATCGACGCGGCCACGTCAGCCGGGGCCACGACCGCGGGCCTCAGTCGAGGTCGGTGACGCGCTTGCCCAGCAGGGACAGGGCGAGCTCGCAGAACGTGGAGTCGGCCCAGGAGAACCACTCGCGCGTCCACCGCGACGGGTCGTCGACGTGGAACCCCTCGTGGACGTGGCCGGTGTCGTCGTCGCAGTCGGCGACCAGGCGCAGGACCCGGACCGCCTCCTCCTCGTCCCCGCTGGTCAGGGCCTGCACGCACAGGGCGATCGGCCAGACGTAGCGGTCCGGCGTGTGGGGGCTGCCGATGCCCGTCGCGGCGGTCCCGCGGTGGAACCAGGGGTTCGTGTCGGACAGCACGAGCCCGCGCGTCGCGACGTACAGGGGGTCGTCGGCGCGGCAGGCGCCGAGCAGGGGCAGGGAGAGCAGGCTGGGCATGTTCGCGTCGTCGGCGAGCAGCGTGCTGCCCAGGCCGTCGACCTCGTAGGCCCAGACGCGGCCGTGCCCGGGGTGCTCCACGACGCCGTGGGCCTCGACGGCCGCACGCAGTTCGGCGGCCAGGGCCTCGGCGTCGGCGGCGAGACCCGCGTCGTCGAACACCTCGCGGGCGAAGGTGGCGACGTGGTCCAGGGCCCGGGCGGCGAAGAGGTTCGCCGGGACGTTGTAGCCGTACTCGCAGGCGTCGTCGCTGGGGCGGAACCCCGACCACGTCATGCCCGTGACCGCCACGGGCGTCCCGAGCCCGTCGCGGTCGAGCGTCTCGCTGCGCTCGTCCGTCGGCCGGACGAACCGGTAGGGCGAGCGGCCCTCGTGGTCCTGCTCCAGCCGCCACAGGTCGACGATGCGCCGCATCGCCGGGTGCGCGTCGGGGCCGAGGAGGTCGTCGCGGCCGGCGGCGCGCCGCAGCCGGTGCGCCAGGAGCACGGGGAAGGCGAGGGAGTCGACCTCGTACTTGCGCTCCCACAGCCAGGGGTCGTCGCTGTTGTCACCGGGTTCGTGGCAGCGACCGGTCGGGCCGTCGTTGAAGGCGTTGGCGTAGGCGTCGTGCCGGATGGAGGCGAACTGGGTCCGCAGCACCCCGGCGATGACGTCGGTGAGGGCCGGCGCGCGGTCCAGCAGCAGCAGGTACGTCTGCCACTGCGCCGTGGAGTCGCGCAGCCACATGGCCGGGATGTCGCCCGTCACGACGAACACGGACCCGTCGGGCCGGACCGTCGGCGTGCGCTCGACGGTCTCCCGGAGGGCCCGGGCGACGATGCGCCCCACCCGTTCCCCGGCCCGCTGCGTGACCTGCTCCGCCAGGTCGTCCACCAGCGCCGCCGGCAGCAGCTCGTCCACGTCCACCCTCGTCGTCGCGTCCACGGCGCCACTGTAGAGGCAGCCTGGGAACGATCTCAGGAGAACGCCGGATCCGCGGGGGCGAAGTGTTCGCACGGCGTTCAGCCGACCTCCTCCCGCACGTGGCCGGACCGGGCGCGCGGCGCACCCACTCTGGAGCCGTGCGAGTAGCGATCGTCACCGAGTCCTTCCTGCCCCAGGTCAACGGTGTGACCGGCTCCGTGCTCAAGGTCTGCGAGCACCTGCGCTCCGAGGGTCACGAGGCCCTCGTCGTCGCCCCCGGACCGGGCCCCTCCCGGCACGGTTCCGTCCCCGTCGTCCGCATCGCCTCGGCTCCGCTGCCCGGGTACGCCGAGCAGCGCGTCGCCTACCCGTCCTGGCGGCTCGCGCAGGCGCTGCGCGACTTCCGTCCCGACGTCGTCCACCTGGCCGCCCCCACGGTCCTCGGGGCGCAGGCCGCGACCCTCGCGCGCCGCGCCGGGGTGCCGGCCGTGGCGGTGTACCAGACCGACCTGCCCGGGTACGCCGCCCGGTACGGGTGGCGGGGTGCGTCGCAGGCGGTCTGGCGCTGGCTGCGGCGGGTCCACGAGATGGCGGCCCGCACCCTGGCGCCGAGCCGGCACGCGTGCGCCGAACTCGTGGCCCACGGGTTCCCGGACGTCTCGCGCTGGCCGCGCGGCGTCGACGTGCAGCGGTTCCACCCGCGGTTCCGCGACGAGGAGTTCCGCCGCGACCTCGCCCCGCGCGGGGAACTGCTCGTCGGCTACGTCGGGCGGCTGGCCCGCGAGAAGGAGCTCGACCTCCTCCGCGAGGTGCACGGCGTGCCGGGCGTGCGTCTCGTCGTCGCCGGCGACGGACCGCAACGCGCCCACCTGCAACGGGTCCTGCCCCGGGCGCGGTTCCTGGGCATGGTGCACGGGGCGCAGGTCGCGCGCGTCTTCGCCTCGCTCGACCTGTTCGTCCACACCGGCCGCCACGAGACGTTCTGCCAGACCGCCCAGGAGGCCCTGGCCAGCGGCGTCCCCGTCGTCGCACCCGCAGCCGGCGGGCTGCTGGACATCGTGGACCCGGGGGTCAACGGGGAGTTCTTCACCCCCGGCGACGGCGCCCAGCTGCAACGGGTCGTGGGCCACCTGCGCCAGGACACCGGCGCCCGGCTCGAACTCGCCGGCCGGGCCCGGACCTCCGTGGCCGGTCGCGACTGGACATCGGTCGGGCACGACCTCGTCGCGACCTACCGCGCGGTGTCCGTCTAGGTGCCGGCCGGCTGGACGCCGACCGTCCCGAACCCCTCCGGGAGCCGGAACGGGCAGTACGGGCTCATCTGCGGCTCCACCCTGTCCTGGGCGCGCTGCAGGGCCTCCCGGGCCGGGGTGCGGCTGTAGAGCACGGCGTCCTTGGCGTCGACCGTCGCGTCCCACAGCACCTGCGCCGCGGGCAGCGGCGGCCGGGACGTGCTGTGCTGCAGCTCGTCGGCGAAGAACCGCAGCGACGGGTCCGAGGCGGAGGGGTCGGACAGCACGTCCACCCGGGTGGGCAGGCGCTTGAGCTCGCCGAGCAGGGTCCGCTGCCCGTCCGCCCCCGCGTAGCTCGTCATGAAGTCCCACACCTCCTTCGACCGGCTCGACCCCTTCGGCGTCGCCACCGCGAAACCCCCCGACCACGTGTACGGCTGGTCACCGGGGGAGTTCACGGGCAGGTGCGTCACCCCGACGTCGAGGTCGGGTGCGTACTTGGCGAACTGCGACAGCCACCACGGCGTGGCCGTGACGAAGGCCCGCCGCCCGGTGAACATCGTGTTCGCCGACGGGGGACCGGACGCGGGCTGGTAGGTCGCGAGGAACAGGTCGACCTTGGTGAAGTCCAGCCGGTCGCGCCACTCCTCGAGCTGCTCGTAGGCGTGCAGCACGGGGTCGGCGAGCAGGTCGACGCTGCAGCTGGTGTCGTCGAAGTACTTCGCCCCGCGGGCGAACGAGTACGTCATCGGCCACCCCTCGTCGCTCCAGGGGATCCAGCCGATGCGTTCGTAGTTCCCGCGGGCGTCCCGGCGGGTGACGGCGTCGGCCATCTCCAGCACCCGGTCGAACGTGACCGGTCCGTTGGCCGGGTCGAGCTCGTCCGGGTCCACCCCCGCCTCGCGCAGCAGCTGCTTGTTGTAGAACAGCGAGCGGCAGTCGGTCTCGGTGGGCAGCGCGTAGAGCTTGCCGTCGTAGCTGGCCTCGTCGGCCGCGAAGCGCAGCCACCCCGAGCGGAACTCCTCGACGCTGACCCCGCTGTGCTCCTCGACGAGCGGGTCGAGGGGCTCGAGCAGGCCGAGGGCCGCGTACTGCGCCGTCGTGAACCGGTCGAGCAGCCAGACGTCCGGGGCGGTGCCGCCCCGCACGGCCGTGATGATGCTGGCGCCGTAGTTCAGGGAACCCGCCGGCACCTGGCTGGCCGTGATGCGGGTGCCGGGGTTCGCCGCGGTCCAGGCGTCCAGGAACCGCGTCTGCGCCGGCAGGTCGTCACCGCCGGCTCCCCAGAAGGAGATGTCGCCGGCGGCGCGCGGACCGGAACCGCACCCGGCGAGTCCGGCCAGCCCCGTGAGGCCGGCCAGCCCACCTCCGAGGACCGTGCGACGGCTGGGGTTCTGCGTGCGGCTCACTTGAAGCTCCCGACGGTCGCGCCACGGATGAAGTAGCGCTGGAAGAGGAAGAAGAGGACCACCAGCGGCAGGATCACCAGGAACGACACCGCCATCAGCTGGTTGTACTGGAAGTCCTCGGTGGAGGCGGTCATCGTGTACGCCTGGATGCCGATGGACAGCGTCTGCACGTCCTGGTCCTGCAGGTACAGCAGCGGGCCCATGAAGTCGTTCCAGGACCCCACGGCGGCGAAGATGGCGACCGTGGCGAGGGCCGGCCGGGCCTGCGGGAAGACGACGGTCCACAGCGTCCGCCACGCGTTCGCCCCGTCGATCGCGGCGGCGTCCAGCACGTCGCGCGGGAACTGCAGCAGGAACTGCCGGATGAGGAAGACGTAGAACGCGGACGCGAACATCGACGGCACGACCAGCGGCGCCCAGGTGTTGATCCAGCCGAGCTTGGCGTAGAGGTCGAACATCGGGATGAGCGTGATGGGGAAGGGGATGAACAGCGTCGCGATGACGACGTAGAACACCTTGTCCCGGCCGGGCCACTGCAGGCAGGAGAACCCGTACGCCACGACGAAGTTCGAGGCGACGGCGAACACCACCGACAGCGCCGTCACGACGACGGTGTTGCGGAAGAACGTGAAGAAGGGCATCGACTGCACGGCCGCGGAGAAGTTCTCCCAGTGCAGTTCGTGCGGCCACAGCGTCGGCGGGAACGCCGCCAGTTCCGTGTCGGACTTCAGGGCGCTGGCCACCATCCAGTACAGGGGTGCCAGGAACGCCAGCGAGATGACCAGCAGCACCACGCGGGCGGTCCAGCGGGCGCGCCGCGTGCGCACGGGGCGGGCGCGCAGGTCGCGCCGGGCGGATCCGAGGGTGGGGCGGGGGAGGGTCACGGCCACGTCGTCGTCTCCTCTCGTCTCTCGTCGGGTCTCAGCCGGCGTCGAGGTCGTAGTTCACGAAGCGCTTCGACAGGACGTAGACGAGCGCGGACAGGGTGACGCCCACCACGAACAGCAGGAACGCCAGAGCGGAGGCGTAACCGAGGGAGGCGTAGCTGAAGGCGTTGCGGTAGACGTACAGCATGTAGAAGAGGGTTCCGTTGTCCGGACCGCCGACCGCGTCGGAGACCCCCGCCGAGACGACGTACCCCTCGGTGAAGATCTGCAGCGCGCTGGAGATCCCGGTGATGAGGTTGAACAGGATGACCGGGGAGATGAGCGGCAGCGTGATCGACAGGAACTGCCGCACCGGCCCGGCCCCGTCGACCCGGGCGGCCTCGTACAGCGTCGGAGGCACGGCGCGCAGGCCGGCCAGGAAGATCAGCGCCGCGTTGCCGGCGGCGAGCTGGGCCATCGCGACGATGACGAACTTGATGGTCCGGGGGTCTCCGAGGAGGTTGACGTCGCCGGCGCCGAACACGCGCAGCACCTGGTTCACGACGCCGAACTGCGGGTTGACGAAGACGATGAAGATGAACCCGAGGGCGAACGTCGGCACGAGCGAGGGGATGTACAGGGCCGTCCGGTACCACCGGACCTCGCGCAGGTCCTGGTTCATCGCGATGGCCACCACGAGTGCCACCAGCAGGCTGCAGGGGACCGCGACCACGGCGTACAGCAGCGTGTTCCCGATGGAGGTCCGCACGAGCGGGTCCACCGCCGCCGACACGTAGTTCGTGAACCCGACGAAGTCGGGGGAGTTCATCCCGGAGTACCGGGTGAGGCTCACGACGAACGAGTAGACGACCGGGTAGACGACGAAGACGACGACCCCGACGATCCACGGGGAGACGAAGGCCAGCCCCGTCCACAGGCGCCTCCGGTCGCGTGGGCTCAGTCGCGGCCCGGTGCGGCGCACCTCGAGGACGCCCGCGCGCAGGCGCGGTGGGTCCGTGGTCGTTCGACCGGTCGCTGGGAACACGAGACCTCCGGGACGGCGGACTTCCCGTCGGCCGGCGTTGGACGACGGGTCGTGCGCCCAGTCCACCCCGCGACCCTGGAGTCTGTCAACGTTCTCAGACGAGTTCCGGGACGCCGTCCTCCCTCAGCCACTCCGGGCGGGGGCCACGGCCCAGGCGGTACCGGGCGGCTCGTTCCGACGGGCTGTGGGGTCCGAGGGCGAGCCTCAGGGCCTTCAGCGAGACCCGGGCCGCGGCCAGTTCCCGGCGCAACCGGGCGGAGGTGGACGACCTGCCGCGGCCCGGCACGCCGGCGAGGTCGGCCAGGGTGGGGGACAGCACGAGCGACCCCGCGCGGGCGATGCGGCGGTACACGAGGCGTTCGGCGCGGCCCAGACCCGTGGGGCCGGTGATGAAGGCGCGCAGGTCGTCGGGCACGGGAACCAGCCCGGGACGCTGCTCGTGCAACGCCTCCGCGAGCTCCCTGCGGGAGGTCGGCAGGTCGAGGGCGCCGAGAGCCCGGGCGCTGCGCGCCCAGTCGGCCACGTACTCGTCCCCCCACCGCGACCCGAACCGCGGGGTCAGGTCGTTCCCGCAGGCGTCCTGGGCGGCCAGGAACGCGTCCGTGAAGGCCAGGTGGACCCAGCGCAGCAGGGCTGGGTCGGACGCGGAGTAGGGCCGGCCGTCGGGTGCGGTCCCTCGCACGCGCTGGTGCATCCCGCGGACGCGAGCCGCCTCCCGATCGGCCAGCTGCGACGATCCGAACGTCGTGACGGTGAGCCAACGCGCCGTGCCGGCGAGCCTGCCCCACGGATCGGTGCGGTAGGTGGAGTGCCGTTGCACGCCCGCGAGGGCGAGCGGGTGGGTGCCCTGGCCCAGCAGGGCCGCGACCCCGCCCACGAGGGTGGACAGGTCGCCGTGGACGCGCCAGACGACGCCGTCCGGCTCGAACCAGCCCGGACCCTCGCCGACGGTGGCGATGGCCCGGACCCAGTCCGGCGCCCCGCTCGGGTCACCCGAGACGCGGCGCCGGAACCGGGCGCGGAAGCGGTCGGAGGTGCGCAGCGCGCTCCTACTTCTCGTAGCTGCGCAGCGCGTTGCCCACGCCGAAGAACGTGGGGGCCCAGTGGCCGACGAAGATGCCCCAGCGGTCGGCGCGGTCCACGCCCGCGTCCTCGGCCTTGCGCGAGATCGTCCAGGCCAGGAACGACAGCCCGATGCTGGCGAAACCGGCCGTGTAGGCCCACTCGGACTTGATCCCGGCCTCGTGCAGCGACTTGATCACGGTGTCTCCTCGGTAGTGCGGTGGGTTGAGCGGTGGGAACTGCGTGGTCGTCGGGTGACACCTGCATCTGACCGCGGTCCGCGCGGGCCCGCCACCGGAGAGCGACCGAACTGTGACCTGGACCACGCATCCACCGGGCCCCTCAGGTCCGAAGGGATGGGTGAGAGGGGGTGACGACGTGCACCGACGTTCGACGAAGGACTCAGCGACCGACCGGCCCGGCGTCGCCGGCCACCTGTGGGGTGCCCTGTGCGGGGTGCTCTCCGGGGGCCTCACCCTCGGGGTCGGTTCCCTGGTCGCCTCGTTCCTCGTCCGGTCCTCCGACCCCGTGCTCGGGGTCGGTCAGGAGTTCATCGCCCGCACGCCGGAGTGGCTCAAGGAGTGGGCCATCCGGCAGTTCGGCCAGTCCGACAAGGCGGTCCTGCTGGGCAGCCTGTACGGCACGCTCGTCGTGTTCTTCGTCGTGCTGGGGCTCCTGGCCCGTCGGCACCTGCGGGTCGCCCTCGCGGGTGTCACGGTCCTCGGGGTCGCCGCGGTCGGTGCTACGCTCAACCGGCCGGACGCCACGGCCCTCAGCTGGCTCCCCTCGACGATCGGCACCGTGGCGGGTGCCCTCGCCCTGGTCCTCGGCACCCGTGCGCTGCGGCGACGCGGCCGGGGCCCTGCCGGGGGCGCCCTGTCCCGCCGGTCGGTCGTCCTCGGCGGCGTCGCCGTCGTCGCGGCCGGCAGTGCCGGCGCGGGCGCGGCGGTCACGTCGTCCCGGTCCGTCGCGCAGGCCCGGTCCAAGATCGTGCTGCCGAAGCCCGCCTCGCCCGCGCCGGCGCTCCCCCCGGGGATCGACACGGTCGAGGGGATCACCCCCTACGTGACGAGCGCGAAGGACTTCTACCGGGTGGACACGGCGCTGTCCGTGCCGCAGGTGGACGTCTCGTCGTGGTCGCTGCGCATCCACGGCATGGTCGACCGCGAGGTCTCCGTGACGTTCGAGGACCTGCTCGCGGAGGACCTCGTCGAGCGGTGGACGACCATGACGTGCGTCTCCAACGAGGTCGGTGGGAACCTCGTGGGGAACGCCCGGTGGTTGGGGGTTCCGCTGACCCTGCTGCTCGACCGGGCGGGTCTGGACCGGGACGCCGACATGCTGCTGTCCCGTTCCTCCGACGGTTTCACGATCTCGACCCCGGTCGCCGACGCGACCGACGGGCGGGACTCGATGATCGCCGTCGGCATGAACGGAGAACCCCTGACGGACGTGCACGGGTTTCCCGCCCGCATGCTCGTGCCGGGGTTGTACGGGTACGTCTCGGCCTGCAAGTGGATCACCGAGATCGAGGTCACCCGGTTCGACCGGGCGAGCGCCTACTGGACCGACCGCGGGTGGGCTCGGGAGGCGCCGATCAAGACGGCCGTGCGCATCGACGTCCCCGCTTCGTTCGGTCAGGTCCGTTCCGGCGCAACGGTTCCCGTGGCCGGTGTGGCCTGGGCCCAGACCCGCGGGATCTCCGGGGTGGAGGTCTCGGTGGACTCCGGGCCGTGGCGCGCGGCAGAACTCCTGCCGTCGGTCGGGAAGAACTCCTGGGTCCAGTGGACCGTCGGCCTCGACGGTCTGGAACCCGGGAACCACACCCTGCGGGCCCGTGCCACGGACGGGACGGGGCAGCTCCAGACGGAGGCCGTGGCGAAACCCATCCCGGACGGTTCGTCCGGATGGCCCAGCAAGTTGTTCACCGTCGTCTAGAAACTCCGGTGACGTTTCGGCAACGGCCGGAGCGGTACCCCGTTCTCGAGGTGCGAAACCCTCGAGGACGGTTGACCATCGAACTACCGCACCAGAAACCGAGGAGAAACCCATGTCCACGCTGAACACCACGTCGAACGGCAAGAAGGCCTTCTCCCTGGTGGCCCTCGCCGGGGCCCTCACACTGGCCGTGGCCGGCTGCGGCGGCTCGGACGGGACCGCGGGGAACGCCGAGCCCTCGACGAGCACCTCGTCCTCGTCGTCCAGCTCGATGTCCTCCAGCCCGTCCGAGAGCATGACGAGCTCGATGGCCTCGGACACCACCCCGGTCGGCCCCGGCTGCGCCGACTACGCCGCGCAGGTCCCGAGCGGTGCCGGTTCGGTCGAGGGCATGTCCACGGCGAACGTCACGACGGCCGCGTCCAACAACCCGCTGCTGAAGACGCTCACCGCCGCCGTCTCCGGTCAGCTGAACTCGCAGGTGAACCTGGTCGACACGCTCAACGGTGGCGAGTTCACGGTCTTCGCGCCCGTGGACACCGCCTTCGAGAAGCTGCCGGCCGACACCGTGAACTCGCTCAAGACCCCCGAGGGCGCCCAGACGCTGACCAAGGTCCTCACCTACCACGTCGTGCAGGGGAAGATGACCCCGCAGCAGCTGCTCGACGCGAAGTCCGTCAAGACCGTCGAGGGCCAGAACGTCGAGGTCGCCGGTTCGGCCGACGCCCTCACGGTCAACGGGTCGACGAACGTGATCTGCGGCAACGTCCAGACCTCGAACGCGACCGTCTACCTCATCGACTCGGTGCTGATGCCGCCGTCCTGACGGACGACGTGACCGTCGCCGTCGCGGCACCGATCGCCGCGACGGGACGGTCCGCGGGCAGCAGGGCGAGTCGCGAGGCGATCCCCAGCCCGCGCACGAAGGCGGACCCCTCGGCCTGCCGGTCCAGCGCACGCCCCACGGCGTGCAGGACCGGCAGGCCGTTCGTCGTCACCCCACCTGCCAGGACGACGACCGCCGGGTCGACCGTCAGCACCAGGGTCCGCACCGCGAGGGCGACCGCGGTCGCCCACCGGTCCACGACGGCCGCGGCCGCCGGATCCCCCGCGGCGGCGGCTGCGAACAGGTGCCCGCCCTCGCGGCCGGGTTCTCCGTGCGGCCAGGCGCGTTGCAGCGCCGACCCCGCGGCGACCGTCTCCAGGCACCCGCGCTGCCCGCACCCGCAGCGTTCCCCGGCCGGGTCCACGGCCAGGTGCCCGACCTCGCCGGCCGCGGCGCTGGCGCCGCGCTGCAGGACTCCGCCCACCACGAGCCCCGCCGCGACCCCTGTCCCCAGGGAGAGCAGGGCGAGGTCCCCGGCGGGCTCGAGCGACCGCCAGGCGCCCCACGTCGCCGCCTTGACGTCGTTCTCCACCGCGACGGGGACGCCGCCGACGGCCGCGCCCAGGAGGTCCGCCAGCGGGACGGGTTCCGGGCCGAACCCCAGGTTCACGGCGTCGCGCACGCATCCCGTGTCCGGGTCGACCAGCCCGGGGACCCCGACACCCACGTGCTCGGGGACGGCGCCCGCGGCCTGCACGAGCTCGACCACGGCCGCGCTCGCGGAGGCGACCACCTCGTCGCGCCCCAGACGGGTCCGGTGCCGGCACGTGGCCAGCACCTCGCCGTCGGGCCCGAGGGCGACGCCGTCGACCGACGTGCCGCCGATGTCCAGGCCGATGCGCACGGCGCGGCCGTCAGCCCACGGCCCGCAGCAAGGCGTGCCGCAGCGGGGCGAAGGCGGCCAGGCTCTCGGGCAGGCCGCCCGGGCGGGACCGCAGCGCCCAGCAGGCCCGGTGCTCCTCGAGGAGGCCCTCGAGCTCGGTGAGCAGCCGCGGGGCGCGGACGGCGTCGAACGCCCCGTCCTGGCCACGGGCCTGGAAGACGCGGACGGCGAACTCCGCCAGCTGCAGCGCCCACGTCACCTCGCGCACGACGACGTCGCCGTCCGCGGCGGCCGGCTCGGCCGACCGGAGGTCCTGCACGCACGACAGCAGCTCGGCCTGCACGTCGGCGAGGGCCGCGGGGGCGGGCACGGCCCACGGCTTGAGCTGGTCCGGTTCGCGCAGCACGAGGCACAGGGGGGAGGCGTTGAGCAGGGGAGCGCCGAGCTGTGCGCAGACCTTCCCCGCGCGCACGAGGACGTCGCCGACGACGCCGTGCGGGTCCAGCAGCAGCGCGTCGGACAGGACGGCCGCGACGTCGACGTCGCGGTTCCCCTCCAGCGACCAGGACACCGCGCCCCCGAACAGGACGGGACCGAAGGCCACCGACGGCGGGTCCCAGTGCCCGTGGTCGCCCCAGGACGTGTTGAGGTAGCCCTGCGCGGAGTGGGCGAGCCCGACCTCGGCCGCGTCCAGCATGTTGCCGACGGCGTTGTCCCACCGGCCCAGCAGGGAGTTCCAGTTGCTGGCGCCCGGCGCCACCCAGAACGGGATGCCCGCGTCCAGCAGCAGCTTCGCGCGGTCCCGGAACCCGTCGCGCAGCGCGGTGACGTCGACCCCGAGGGACTCCCACTCCTGCACCTGCCCGGGGGAGGCCGCGTCGACGACCTCCTGCAGCAGCTGCGGGGAGTCGTACTGCCAGACCACCGGGACGGCTCCCGCCGGGACCTTGTCCATGAGTTCGGGGTGGTCGCCGAAGACGTCGGCCCAGAACTCCACCGCGTACCCGCGGTCCAGCCACGGCTGCAGCACGCTCGTCACGTAGTCCCAGTACACCGTCCCGAGGCCGACCTCCTCGGCCCGGCCGGCGCTCTTGCCCGTGCCCAGCTCGAACGGCTCGTCGGCGCCGACGTTGAGGCGCTTCGTGCGGAAGTTCGGGGTGACGTCCTCGAGCAGGCCCTGGACGAAGGCCGCGTTCTCCGGGGTGGGTTCCAGGGTGCTCGGCGGCCGGTGCACCTCGCGCATCTCGAAGCCGTCCTCGTTCTCGGCGCGCTGCGCGTGCCGGGGGTGCTTGAGGAACCGCTCCATGTGGCCCAGGGTGTTCTGGTTGCAGACGAGGTCCACGCCCCGGGAGGCGCAGAGCGCGTCGAGCCACTGCAGGTCCTGCGCCGTCAACGGCGAGGCGTCCTGCCACACCTCCTGCTCACCGCTGAACGCGTAGGTGTGCTCGGTGTAGAGCTCGAGGGTGTTGATCCGGGCCAGCACCAGCACGTCGACCCAGCGCGCCAGCGTCCGCCGGGTGGGGACGCGGTCGCGGCTGACGTCGAGCATGAAACCCCGCACCGGGAAGTCGGGGTGGTCGCTGATGTCGTAGGAGGTGGTGGAGAACTCCCGGTCCGCGCGGAGCTGGTCCAGGGTCGCCAGCGCGTACCGCAACCCCGCCGCGTCCGAGTGCGCGATCGTCGTGCCCTCGGGGGAGGTCTGCAACCGGTACCCCTGTGCGGGCGTCGCCGGGTCCAGCACGACGCGCAGGGGAGCGTCCGCGGCGGGCCCGGTGCCCGTCGTGCTCGTCATCGACTGCGGACGGGGGAACGGGGTGACGGGCACGAGGAGTTCTCCTGGGTTCGAGGGGGTTTCCCCGAGTCTAGGGAGTTCGGGGTCCCAGAGGAACCCTCAGCCGAAACCGAACTCGCCCGAGAGGACGAGGGCGGCGGCGCCCTGCAGGATCCCGGCCTCGCCGAGCCGGGCCATCCGCAGGTCGACCGTCCCGCTCGTGGCCGGCAGGCACGCGCTCGCCACGAACTCGCGCGTCGCCTCCAGGAGCGGGCCGTCGAGGAGTTCCGGCGGCCCGGTGAGCAGCACCTCCTCGAGGTTCAGGGCGGCGACGACGGGGGCCAGCACGGCGCCGAGCCGGCGCCCCGCGTCCCGCAGCGCCGAGCGCCGGCCCGAGGCCGTCCGGCCCTCGACGGCCGACTGCAGGTGCGGCAGGCCCAGGTACGTCTCGAGGCAACCGCGGCGGCCGCAGCTGCACTGCGGCCCCCGGGGGTTCACGGTCAGGTGGCCGATCTCACCGGCCGCCAGGCCGTGCCCGCGCACGAGGTTCCCGTCGAGCACGAGCCCGGCACCGACGCCGCGGCCGATCGCGACGAGGAGGAAACCCGAGGTCGAGGCGTCGGCGTAGGTGAACTCCGCCAGGGCGGCCGCGTCGGCGTCGTTGGCGACGTGCACGCCGGTCCCGAGCCGGGTGCCGAGGTGCTCGGCGAGGTGGACCTCGTTCCAGTCGAGGTTGGCGGAGTCGCGGACGACGCCGTGGGCGTCCACCACGCCGGGAGAGGCCACGCCCGCCCCCACCACCGGCCGACCGGAGTCGTGCAGGACGCGGGCCGCGAGGTCCGCGACGGTCTCGAGCGCCGCCCGTCCGGTGCGGCCGCCGAGGTCGGTCGTCTCCTCGTGCACGACCGCACCGCCGAGGTCGAGGACGGCCGCCCGGGCCGTCGGTTGGGACTGCAGGTCGACCGCGAGGACGAAGTGCTCGGTGGTCCGCAACCCCACCATCATCGCCGGTTTGCCGACGCGCCCCTCGGGGCGCAGGCCGAGTTCGGCGACGAGTCCCTCGGCGAGGAGGTCGCCGACGATCTCGGAGACGGTCACGCGCGTCAGGCCGGTCGAGCGCGCCAGGTCCGCGCGGGAGGCGGGCCCGTCGTGGAACAGCAGGCTCAGCAGGACGGCGCGGTTGTGGGCCCGGGCCTGCGCGGGCACGACCGTCGCGCGCAGGCGTCCGGAGACCATCGCCCGTCGCCACTGGGGTGGCCTGGCGTCGCTGGTGGTGGCCGGCTCGCTCACGCAGTAGTGATACCAGACTGACAAATCCCCGCGGGAGTCTTCCGGTGGACGCGGCACGGCGCTACTGTCACGAAAGCGCAGCACGACTCACAAACCGTCGTGCGCGTTCCGCCCGTCACCGTCGACCCGGCTGAACCCGCCGCTGGAGGTCCCCGTGCCAGCCGACCACCCCACCGGTCTCGTCCCCGCCCCCCGCTGGTCCGGTGCGGCCCCGCAGGGCCCCGGGGCCGACCTCGGCGCCGGGGGCGACGTCCTCGCCCCGCGGGCGTGGTGGCCGGCCCTGCTCGCCGTCCTGCGTCCGCTGGAAGCCGGGACGGGCGCGGTGTTCACCCTGCGGGAACCGCAGGCGGGAGCGGAGCCCGACGCGGGGGAGGGGGCCCTCGTGACGGTCCGCCGCGTGGACGAGGTCCCGGGGTTGCTGCAGGCCTGCGGCCCTTCCTCCCAGCTGTCGGAGGGGTACGGGTTGCGGGTGGGACGGGGCACCGTCGAGGTCCTCGCCACGACGGCCACGGGTGCGGGTCACGCCCTGCAGACCCTGCGGCAACTGCTCCCCCCGCACGTCTTCCGGCGGGCCGGCCGTGGACCGGCCGTCGCTCCTCCGGTGGACCTGCTCGACGCGCCCCGGCACGCCTGGCGGGGCCTCATGCTCGACGTCTCGCGGCACTTCCACGGGGTCGCCTGGACGTACGACCTCATCGACCAGCTGGCGCTGCACAAGCTGAACGTCCTGCACCTGCACCTCACGGACGACCAGGGCTGGCGCCTGCAGGTCGACGCGTTCCCCCGGCTGACCGAGGTGGGGGCCTGGCGGCGCGAGACCCTCGTGGGGTACCGCTTCTCCGACACCTTCGACGGCCGCCCCGACGGGGGTTTCCTCACCAAGGACGACGTGCGCGACATCGTGCGCTACGCGGGCGACCGCGGGATCACGGTGGTGCCCGAGATCGACGTCCCGGGCCACGTGCTGGCCGCCGTCGCCGCGTACCCGGAGTGGGGGGTGACGGGCGTCCAGACGGAGGTCCTCACCCGCTGGGCCCGGTCGCACGACGTGCTCAACCTCGAGGACGCGACCGTCGCAGCCGTGGAGACGATCCTCGACGAGGTCGTCGAGCTGTTCCCCAGCCGGTACGTCCACATCGGCGGGGACGAGTGCCCGCGGACCCAGTGGCGGGACTCCCCGCGCGTCCAGGAACTCCTGCGCGAGCGGGGACTTCCCGACGAGGACGCCCTGCAGCACTGGTTCACCCGCCGGCTGCGCGACCACCTCGCCTCGCGTGGGCGCGTCCTGCTGGGCTGGGACGAGGTCCTCGCCGCCGACCTCCCGCAGGACGCGGCGGTCGTGGCCTGGCGCTCGGAGGACGAGGCCCGGGCGGCGCTGGCCCAGGGGCACGACGTCGTCGTCGCGACCCAGGGGAAGCTCTACCTCGACTACAAGCAGTCGCGTGACCCGCGGGAACCGCTGGGGCCGAGGATCTTCGGTCCCTACCTCACGGAACTGCGGGACACCTACGAGTACGCCTGGCCCGAGCACGACCGCGTGCTGGGGGCCCAGGTGTGCCTCTGGACGGAGTTCGCGGACAGCCGGGAGAAGGCCGAGTACCTGCTCTTCCCGCGCACCTGCGCGTTCGCCGAGAGGGCCTGGAACGGAGCCCCCGACACCTTCGAGGAGTTCCTCCCGCGCCTGGAGCACCACCTCGAGCGGCTGACCGCCTCGCACGTGGGGTTCCGCGGCCTCGACGGTCCGCACCAGGGGCAGAGCGACACGTGGTGGGGCCTCGAAGCCGAGGCGCCACCGCACGTCCTGCTCTCGTCGGACGACCAGCCGGAACAGCAGTCGGACCAGCAGCCGGACACCGTGCCGGAACCGCGCGTTTCGAGTTTGTGAACACTCTTGCCACCCGCTGGTCGCGGGTGGTGCACTGAGGCACCCCACCCACCAGCCCCTCGTCAGGAAGGCGTTGCCGTGCAACTCACCCGTAGGACCACCCTCGCCGCCGGCGCCGCCCTGGCCGGCGCCGCCGCCCTGTCCGCCTGCGGGGGCTCCAGCGAGTCCTCCGGCGGCGGCCAGTCCGACAGCAAGGACCTGACGATCTGGCTCATGCGCGACTCCGTGCCGCAGACGTCGGTCGACTGGCTCGTGAAGCAGTGGGCCGACGCCAACGGCGGCGCCAAGCTCACCGTCGAGATCCAGGACTGGACGGGCATCGTCACCAAGCTGCAGACGACGCTGTCCAGCGCCGACCAGACCCCCGACCTGGTGGAGTTCGGGAACTCCCAGGTCCTCACGTTCACGTCCGCGGGGGCGCTCAGCGACATCAGCGACCTGCAGGAGGAGCTCGGCGGCAAGGACCTACTGGCGAGCCTGGTGGACGCCGGCAGCTTCGAGGGCAAGCTCTACGCCGCCCCCTTCTACGCCGGTGCGCGGCTCGTCTACTACCGCAAGTCCCTGCTGGAGCAGGCCGGCATCGCCGTGCCCACCACCCTCGACGCCTTCAACGAGGCGGTCGTGGCCCTCAAGAACGCCAACCCCGAAGGCGTCGCGAACTTCTCCGGCATCTTCCTGCCGGCCAAGGACTACGGCGTGAGCGCGGCCTGGATCTTCACCCGCGGGGCCAAGTTCGCCGTCGAGAAGGGCGGGAAGTGGGAGGGCGACCTCACGACGCCGGACGGGATCGCCGGCCTGGACGACCTGAAGAACCTGTACGCCAACGCCTGCACGGTGTCGGCGACCGCGACGCTGGAGGAGGCCCGCGACCCCTCGGCGCCCTACAACCGCCGCGAGGCCGGCATGTTCATCGCCCTCAACAACCAGTTCCCCAAGGTCGACCCCGCGCTGGCGCCCGACACCGGGTTCTTCGCCTTCCCGGGGGAGGAGCCGGGATCGGTGGGCAAGGTGTTCGCCGGGGGGTCCAACATCGGCATCCCCGCCATGTCGCGCAAGCAGGAGGCCGCGAAGGAGCTGCTGAAGCTCGTCTTCCAGTCCGGCTTCATGGAGCCCTTCGCCTCCGAGGGCGGCTGGGTCCCGGGCAACAGCTCCTACGCCGGGCCGCTGGAGGCGACCGAGCTGGGCGCTGTCGAGGTCAAGGCCGTCCAGAACGCCGTCGCGACGCCGAAGTCGGAGGGCTGGGGCGTGGTGGAGAACAACGACGTCATCCGGGACGCCTTCACCAAGCTGGCCCAGGGCGCGAGCTCCGAGCAGATCGCCCAGGACACCGACGCCAAGGTCGAGAGCCTCCTCAACGCGTGAGCACCGTCAGCGCGACGACCGGGCGGCGGACGGGGCGCCGCCCGCAGTGGCTCACCCCGTTGCTGCTCGGCCTGCCGGCCCTCGCGGTGGTCCTGCTGTCCCAGGGCTACCCGCTGGTGCGCCAGCTGGTCATGTCCTTCCAGGAGTTCGGCCTGCGTCAGCAGTTCGGGCAGCCGCCGGAGTTCGTCGGCCTGCGCAACTACGCGGCGGTCTTCTCCGACAGCGTGTTCTGGGTCGTCCTCGCGCGTTCCATCGTGTTCTGCGCGGTCTGCGCGGCGCTGACGATGCTCCTCGGCGTGGCCTTCGCCGTCATGATGACGCGCCTCGTCCCGGCCGTCCGGGTCGTGCTGCAGAGCGCCATGCTGCTGGCCTGGGCCATCCCGGTGCTGTCCTCCCTCACCGTGTGGCAGTGGCTGTTCAACACCCGCAACGGCCTCGTCAACTGGGTCCTGGTCCGCTCCGGCCTGGACCAGTTCGACCGGTACGCGTGGCTGCTGCAGGGCACGACGCTGCTCGTCATCGCCGGTGTCATCGTCATCTGGATGTCGGTGCCGCTCGTGGTCTTCATGGTCTACGCGTCCCTGACCCAGCTGGACCCCGAGGTGCTCGAGGCCGCGGAGCTCGACGGCGCGTCGGGCTGGCAGCGGTTCCGCTACGTCACGGTGCCGGGCGTCGCGCCGGTGCTCATGCTCGTGGGGCTGCTGCAGATCATCTGGGACATCCGGGTCTTCACGCAGATCTCGGTGCTGCAGGACGCGGGCGGCGTGGCCGAGGAGTCCAACCTGCTGGGCACGTACGTGTACCAGATCGGTCTGGGACAGGGGAACTACGGGATGGGATCGGCGGTCGCCATGGTCATGCTCGTCATCACCCTCGCGCTGACGGCCGGGTACGTCCGCTCGCTCGTCCGGCAGGGGGCCACCGCGTGAGCGCCCCCGCCGCAGCTGCGCCCGTCGCCCCCGTCGGGCGGCTGTCCGCCACCGCGCCCGGACGCGTCGTGCGCAGCCGGTCCCAGCGCGTGCGCCGGGTCGTCCTGCAGGTCGTCGCGGTGCTCGTCGCCGTCCTGTGGGTGTTCCCCATCTACTGGATGGTGAACTCGAGCCTGCAGTCCAGCGCCGACCTGTCCGGGGACCCGCACTTCTGGCCCTCGCCGGCCGAGCTCGGGAACTACAGCCGGATCCTGTCCGACGCCACGTTCTGGTCGGCGTTGCGCGTCAGTGCGACCGTCACCGTCATCGCCGTCGCCGTCGCGCTGTTCAGCGCGTTCTTCGCGGCCGTCGCCCTCACCCGGTTCCGCTTCCGCGGCCGGACGTCGATGGTCATCACGGTCCTGGTGATCCAGATGATCCCGGCCGAGGCGCTCTTCATCTCCCAGTACCGGATGCTCGACAGCTGGGGCCTCATCAACAGCGTCCTCGGCCTGGGGCTGCTCTACGCCGGGCACTCGGTGCCCATCACCATCTGGATGCTCAAGGGTTTCGTCGACGGCGTCCCGGCGGACCTGGAGGAGGCCGCGATGATCGACGGCTGCTCCCGGCCGGGCGCGTTCCTGCGCATCACGCTGCCGCTGCTGGCCCCCGGGCTCGTCGCGTCGGGCATCTTCGCGCTGCTGGCGTCGTGGAACGAGTACACCCTCGCCCTCGTCGTCATGAAGGACAACTCCTCGGCCACCCTGCCGCTGTGGCTGGCGCGGTTCAACGTCGCCAACGAGGCCACCGACTGGGGCGCGATCATGGCCGGTTCCACGCTCGTCGCGCTGCCCGTGGTCGTCGTCTTCCTCATCGTCCAGGGCCGCATGGCCAAGGGTCTCGTGGCCGGGGCGGTGAAGGGGTGAGCGGCCTGGCCAGCGGCGCCAACGCCGACGCCACCGTCCCCGCGTGGTTCACCGACGCCCGGTTCGGGTTGTTCGTCCACTGGGGCGTGTACGCGTCCGCCGCCCGGCACGAGTGGGTGAAGAACTACGAGGAGATGACGAGCGAGCAGTACGAGCGGTACCTGCGCCACTTCGACCCCGACCTCTACGACCCGCGGGAGTGGGCACGCCGGGCGCGGGCGGCGGGCATGCGCTACGCCGTGCTGACCGTCAAGCACCACGACGGGTTCTGCCTGTGGGACTCGGCCCTCACCGACTACTCGGTCGCGAGCACGCCGCACGGACGGGACCTCGTGGGGCCCTTCGTCGAGGCGTTCCGGGCCGAGGGCCTGGAGGTGGGGTTCTACTACTCGCTGCTGGACTGGCACCACGAGGACTTCGTCGTCGACAGCGTGCACCCGCAGCGGAACGCCCCCGACGTCGCGGCGCTCAACGAGGGGCGCGACATGGCGCGCTACCGGGAGTACCTGCACGGGCAGGTGCGCGAGCTCCTGACGCGGTACGGGCGCATCTCCTACCTGTTCTTCGACTTCTCCTACGCCGACGACGACCACAAGCCCGGCGT
Organism: Kineococcus endophyticus; assembly: GCF_040796495.1. NCBI lineage: Bacteria > Bacillati > Actinomycetota > Actinomycetes > Kineosporiales > Kineosporiaceae > Kineococcus > Kineococcus endophyticus. The sequence goes on from NZ_JBFNQN010000010.1 coordinate 78,960, forward strand.
GTGGAACGGGAAGGGCAAGGAGGAGTGGGGGAGCGAGGAACTCCTGGCGACCGTCCGGGAGCTGCAGCCCGGGATCGTCGTCAACGACCGGCTCGACGTCCCCGGCGACCTCGTGACCCCTGAGCAGTACCAACCGGTCGAACCCATGACCGTGCAGGGGCGGCCGGTGCCGTGGGAGGCGTGCCAGACCCTGAACGGCAGCTGGGGGTACCACCGCGACGAACTGCGGGAGAAGTCGCCGGACCTGCTGGTGCGCATGCTGGTGGACGGCGTGTCCAAGGGTGGGAACCTGCTGCTCAACGTCGGCCCGGACGCGCGGGGCCGGTTCGCCCCGTCGGCGGCCAGGACGCTGGACACCATCGCGGACTGGATGGAGCTGCACGCGCGGGCCGTGCACGGGACCGGGGCGGCCGAGCCGGGGATCGCCACGACCGCGGACGCCCGCCTCACCCAGCGCGGGGACCGGCTCTACGTGCACCTGTTCGCCTGGCCGCTGCGGCACCTGCACGTCACGGGGCTCGCCGGCCGCGTCGAGTACGCGCAGCTGCTGAACGACGCCTCGGAGGTGCAGTTCACCGAGGCGGACCCGTCCGTGCGGGCCTACGGCACCGGGATGGGCGGGCTGCCCGCCGGCACGACCACGTTCGAACTCCCCGTGGTGCGGCCGGACGTCCTCGTGCCCGTCCTGGAGGTCTTCCTCAGGCGGTGAAGACCGCGGCCAGCGAGTCCAGGGCGGCGAGGCGGTCGTCGCCGGTGGGGAACAGGACCACCTCGTCGAGCCCGGCCGCGCGCAGGTCGGCGATGCGGGTGCGCACCGCCTCGGCCGGGCCGGCCAGGGTCAGGTCGTCCACCCACTCGTCCGGCAGCAGCCGGACGAACTCGTCGACGTCCGGCGTGCGGTCGCGCAGCGCCTGCAGGTCGGCGGCGTAGGGGGACGGCGCGGTGTGCGCGGCGGCGTCGGGGGTCCCGACCCACACGAGACCGGGCCGGACGGCGTCGCGGGCGCGGACCGGGTCGTCGTCGACGGCGGCCAGCTCGTACCCGATGAGCCGGTGCTCCGGGCCCGCGCCGATCTGCTCGCGCGCCGCCCGCGCGTACGCGGCGGTCACGGGCTCGGCGAGCAGCGTGCCGTCGGCCTGACGACCCGACAGCGCCAGCGACTTCGGGCCGCGCACGCCGGACACGACGAGGGGCGGCGTGGCCGGGGGAGCCTCGAGCCGGACGCCGTCGAGGTGGACGTAGTCGCCCAGCAGCGTCACGGTCTCGCCGTGCAGGAGGCGGCGGACAGCCTCGACGTGCTCGCCGAAGGACGTGAGCGGGCTGCGTCCCCAGGCGCCGACCTGCCGCATCCAGCCGGGCACGCCGTGGCCGAGGCCCAGCGTGAACCGGCCGGGGAACTGCTCGGCCAGCGTCGCGGCCTCCATCGCGGTGAAGACGGGGTTGCGCGCGGCGGCGGGCGCGATGCCCAGCCCGACGTGGACCCGTTCGGTGACGGCCAGGACGGCGGCGGCCTGGGCGAACCCGCCGCGGAAGCCGAGGTCCTCGATGACCCAGAGGCTGCCGGCGCCGAGCGCGTCGGCGCGCCGGGCGAAGGGCAGGACGTCGGCGGCGGGCAGGTCGCGGGGGAGGACGACTCCGGTGCTCACCCGCTGCACGCTACATTCCCCGGTGTGACCGGCGGGCCGAGGTGATCCGCCTCGAGGGTGTCCGGGTCGACGCCCAGGACCACGTGGTGCTCCACCCGCTGGACCTGGAGGTGACCGAGCGGTTCACGGTCCTGGTGGGCCCGAACGGGTCCGGGAAGTCCACCCTCCTGCGTCTGCTCGACGGGCTGGTGCTGCCGTCCGCGGGCCGGGTGCTCGTCGACGGGCTGGACCCCGAGCGCGACCTGCGGGCGCTGCGGCGACGGGTGGGTTTCGTCTTCACCGATCCGGACGCGCAGCTCGTCATGCCGACGGCCGTGGAGGATGTGGCGTTGTCGTTGCGCCGCACGGACGTGCGCGACCGGGACGCGCGCGCCCGGGAACTGCTGGCCGCGGCCGGTCTCGGCGGTCTCGCGGACCGGTCCGTGCGCGACGTCTCCTCCGGGCAGCGCCAGCTGCTGGCCCTGACGACCGTGCTCGCGACCCGCCCCCGCGTCGTGCTGGCCGACGAACCCACGACCCTCCTGGACCTGCGGACGGGACGCCGGGTCGGGGACGTGCTGCGGAACCCGCCGGCCCACGTGGACCAGGTCGTCGTCGCCACCCACGACCTCGACCTCGCCGTCCGGGCCGACCGCGCGCTGTGGATCGCCGACGGCCGCGTGCACGCCGACGGGCCGGCGCCCGAGGTCGTCGCCGCCTACCGGGCGTGGGCGTGAGGCGCGGCCTCACCGGGCCCCCGCCCCTGCTCGGGACCGCCGAACCGGGGACGTCCCTCCTGCACCGGGCCACCCCGCGCACGAAGCTCCTCGCCCTCGTCGTCGTGGGGACGGTGGTGGGCCTCGTCCGCTCGCTCGCCACGCCGCCGACGGCCGCCGCGTGGCTGGCGGGTCTGCTCGCCGGCTGCGTCGTCCTCGCCCGGGGTTGCCGGTTGCGCCGCGGGCTGCTGCGCGGGCAGGTGCGCCGGACGGCCTGGGTGCTCGTGGCGCTCGCCGTGGTCCAGACCTGGCTGCAGGGCCCCTGGGAGGCCGCGGTGGTCGTCGGCGGCCTCCTGGCCTGCCTGTGGTCGGCGACCCTCGTCACCGCCACCACACCCGTCCCCGACCTGCTGGACACCGTCGTCCGGGCGCTGGAGCCGCTGCGACGCGTCGGCGTCGACCCCGAACGGGCCGGGTTGGCGTTCTCGCTGACGCTGACGAGCGTCCCCGTCGTGGGTCGGCTGCTCGCCGAGTCGCGGGAGGCTGCGGCCGCGCGGGGGCTGGGGGCCAGCCCGCGGGCGTTGCTGGTGCCCACGGTCGTGCGGGCCGTCGCCCACGCCGAGCAGGTGGGCGAGGCGCTCGCCGCACGGGGACTCGACTGACCGGATGAGGCTCCTCGTCGTCTCCCACCCGGAGGTGCAGGTCGACCCGACGGTCCCCGTGCCGCAGTGGGGCCTGTCCGCAGCCGGGTGCGACCGGCTCCAGCGCCTGCTGCGGTTGCCGTGGGCGCGTTCGGCGGTTCTCGTGGCGTCCAGCACCGAGCGCAAGGCGCTGCAGACGGCGCAGGCGGTGGCCGAGGTCAGCGGGTGCCCGGTGCACGTCGACGCGCAGTTGGGGGAGAATGACCGCAGCGCCACCGGTTTCGTCCCGCCCGAGGAGTTCGAGGCGCTGGCCGACGCCTTCTTCGCCGAACCGGGACGCAGCGTGCGCGGGTGGGAGACCGCGGCCGCCGCCCAGCAGCGCATCGTCCGCGCGGTGGACGGGGTCGTGGCGCGAGCGCTGCTGGTTGCCGACGCCCGGGCGGACGACGTCGTGGTGGTCTCCACCCACGGTGGTGTGGGAACGCTGCTGCAGTGCGCCCTGCGGGGAGTTCCGATCGACCGGCGCCACGACCAGCCGGGGCAGGGGAGCTGGTACTCCGTCGACACCGCGACGTGGGAGGTCGCGCACGGGTGGCGCCGGATCTGAGGTCGCGGGCGACAGTTTCCCGGCTGGCTGGAACCCCGACCCGGGACACCTCCCTGTGGGTGGAGGCCCTAGCTCGTCGGGTCCGTCGCCGCGAGATGACGTCCGTGTCCGCACTTCGGCCCGTGACGCACCAGTACTCCGGTGGAAGTCGCGCCGCGGGCGTTCGTCGACCTTCACAGCAGCCGGAGGGAAGCAGCGGCCAGTGCGGTGGCCGCACTCGCCGCGCTGAGTGTTGCCAACAGGCCGATGGCCCACGCCGGTACCGGTCGCAGCACCCGCACTCCAGCCAGCCAGTAGGCGCTCACCCGGCCCGTGAGGAAGCCGACCAGACACATCGAGGTCAGCAGAGCGCCGGGGATGCCGAGGATGAGTGCCCAGCTGACCCACCTCAGGTGGCCTCCCAAGGCCGCCACTCCGAACAAGGAGAAGAGGAGGAGGACGTACCCGACCACGGCGCTGAGCAGCACCGCGGGCAGTACCCAGAGGAAGCTCAGGGACCGAGCCATCGTGCGTGCCTCCAGTCGTCGCAAGTAGACGGTGTCGGCGGTTGTGGGTAGGTCCTCACGAAGCCGTCGTCCTGCACTCACCTCAGCCACTCCCAGCGGTGGACCGGGCTCTCGAGAGCGGGAAGACGTGCCCTCGGCCGCGGGCGGACCACTGTTCACCAGGTTGCGCACGACAGTTCTCAGCCGGCGTGTGAGGTTTCGTCCAGCGGGCGGTCCGTCCACGCCGTCGAGCCTGCATGACACGAGTCCCGAGCCGCAGCGGCTGCTGATGACCTCCACCGGGTCTGTACGGCACAGGCACAGGCTCGGGGCGTCGCGTGACGGTGGAATGGTCGCCGAGACCTTGCCGCCCACTCCTGGGGGGTCGAACTCCCCAGTGGTGCACGGGCTCAGCGACAGGACTGGGACCAACAGCGGTTTCTCGACGGCGACCAGCGGAACCACTGCGGTGAGCTGGTGACGTCGCACGCTCACGATCATCGCCCCGCGCTGGTGGGCGGCGGGTGCGGTCTCGTTCTCCTCCTGCTGCCTCGCCGCTGTCGCTGCGGGAGCAGCAAGCCTCTGGGGCCCTCAGGCGTGTTCCAGCGGTATCGGTGTCGTTGCAGCAGTCAGGCGGGGATCGGTGGGTTTCGCCATGTCGATCTGCAAACCATTGCTGCACATGGATTCACATCAGCGAAGGCCTAGTTTCTCAGGCGGTGTTCGACTACCCTGGAACACGTGACCCCCACCGCCCAGCACGCAGCCCAGGACGCCCTCACGCGCCTGAGTTCCGCCCTGGACGACCTGCTCACCCTGCCGACCGGAACCCTCGACCGCGACGACGTCGACCACGCCGTGAGGTCCGCGTACGCCCTCGGCAACCGCCTCGACGCCGCCAAACTCCGCCTCCTGCGCGCCGCCCTGGACCACACCACCGACGGCACCGTCACCGACCTGCTCGCCACCCACCCGGTCAACCTGTCCCGCACCCACGCCCGCAAGGACGTCGCCGCCGCCCGCCACACCGACCCCGACACACTCGAGGATGGAGGCTGGGACGGACGCATCGGCGGTCTACGCGGCGACCGCGGTTCCCTCGCCCGCCTCGGCGCGCAACTCACCGCCGGGAACACCACCCTGGCCCACGTCCACTCCGCCGTCACCGCCCTGCGCTCCATCCCCACCACCGTGCGCCGCGGCACCGTCGACGTGGAAGTCGAGATGGCTTCCGGTGAACGGGTCTGGACCACCAAACGCCGCTCAGACCTGCTCGACGGGTTCCTCGCCACCGTCACCGCCACCCAACCCCTGGCCACCTCCACCCACGTCCTCGACGAGCTCCTCACCCGCCTGGACCCCGACCGCGTCGACCGCGGCTACCGCGACCTCGAACCGGACACCACCAGCCGCCGCGCCCTCACCTTCACCCGCCACCACGGGATGCTGCGCATGACCGTCGACCTCGACGAGCACGCCGCCGTCATCGTCCGCGCCGCCGTCGACGCCGCCTCCCGCCCCAACCCCACGAACGGGGCCGACAGCGCAGAACCCGACACCCGCTCCACCATGCAACGCCGCCACGACGGCCTCGTCACCACCGGCGCCCACCACCCCGCCAGCGACCTCGACCCCGTCGTGGCCCACAAGGCGACCGTCGTCCTGCGCGCCACCCTCGACCACGACGGCACCGTGAACGTGGGAACAGCCAGCGTCGACGGGCACGGCCCCGTCAGCGACGCCACTCTGCGTGCCGCCACCTGCGACGCCGACCTGTCCGTCGCGGTCCTGGACCGCCTCGGCCGGCCCCGCTCCCTGCACACCCAGCACCGGCACGCCACCCCGGCCCAACGCCTCCTGGTCGCCGAACGCGACCGCGGCTGCACCGCCCCCGGCTGCGGCGCACCGGCGTGGGCCTGCCACTACCACCACGTCGTCCACTGGGCCGACGGCGGACCCACCAGCATCGAGAACCTCATCCTGCTCTGCGGCCGGCACCACCGCGCCCTGCACGCCGGACGGCTCGAAGCAAGGTTCGCCGAGGACGGGCTACCCGAAACCCGGACCCTGCACCGCCACCTCGGCCGGCTCGCCGACCCCGGACCCTGGACGCGGAACGACCACCCCGGCCTCCTGGCCCGAGCCCGGGAACTGTCGGCGACCCTCCAGCGCGACGACCCACCCGACCGCGCTGCGGCGTGACGGTCAGCGCAGGCGCAGGTCGATCTCGTCGGCGGGACCCGGTGCGCCGCAGTGGAAGCCCTGGAGGTAGTCGCAGCCGGCGGCCAGCAGGGCCTCGGCCTGCTCGGCGCTCTCGACCCCCTCGGCGACCACCTCGACGTCGAGCCCGACGGCGACCGTGACGACCGCGTCGAGCAGGGCCCGGCGCCGCGGGTCGGAGGCGATCCCGGCGACGAGGGACTTGTCGACCTTCGCCATCCGCACGGGCAGGTCGACGAGCCGGGCCAGCGAGGAGTACCCCGTCCCGAAGTCGTCGATGGACAGCGGGTGGCCCCGGCGCTGCAGTTCGTGCAGGGCAGGCAGGACGAGCGGATCGATGAAACTGCTCTCGAGCAGTTCCAGTCCGAGGTCGCCCGGTTCGAGTCCGTTGCGCTCCAGGGCGTCCTGCAGCACCCGGCCGAGTTCGGGATCGGCCAGTTCGCGGGCGCTGAGGTTGACGTAGACGGTCTCCGGCGCGGCGGGACCGTGCGCCGAACGCCACCGCGCCAGGTGCGCGCACGCCTCCTGTGCGACCCACCGGCCGAACGCCACGACCATCCCGCAGTGCTCGGCGAGGTCGACGAACTCCGCCGCCGGCAGCAGGCCGCGCGTGGGGTGCTGCCAGCGCAGCAGTGCCTCGACGGCACGGACGGTCCCGGTGGCGTCGGTGATCGGCTGGTGGTGCAGCCGCAGCCTGCCCTCGGGCAGGGCTCGCGTGAGCTGACGCTCGAGGTCGCGCAGGGAACCGCCGGTCCCGGTCGCCTGCCCGGCGGGGTGCTTGGCGCGGTACATCGCGGCGTCGGCCTCGGAGAGCAGTTCCTCGGCCGTGCTGCCGGGACCGCTGTGCGCGACTCCCGTGCTGGCGGAGACGACGACGTCGACGTCCCCGAGGCGGACCGGGGGAGCGAGCGCACGACGCAGCCGGGCCTGGACCGCGTCGACGTCCCGCTGCCGGCCCTCGTCGTCCGTGGCGGGCAGGTCGTCGCACACGACGACGAACTCGTCGCCCGACAACCGCGCGAGCGTGTCCCCGTCGCGCAGTTCGGCGCGCATCCGCGCCGCCACGGCGGCCAGGACCCTGTCCCCGGCGGCGTGCCCGAAGGTGTCGTTGACGGCCTTGAACCGGTCGAGGTCGACGAAGAGGACGGCGACGCCGCGTCCGCGGCGTCGTGCCGAGGACAGGGCCTGGTCGAGCCGGTCGAAGAGCAGGACCCGGTTCGGCAGACCCGTCAGCGCGTCGTGCGTGCTCGCGTGCTCGAGGTCCTCCCGTGCCCGCCGCGCCTCGTCCCGGTCCGCGGCCAGCGCCAGGTACGACGCCGCGAGGTGCCCCAGGACCCGGACCCAGTGCAGCTCGCGCGCCCGCCACGTCCCCGGGACCCGGCGGTAGACGTCCAGGACCCCGCCGAGCCGGCCACCGCTCAGCAGGGGCACCGCGACGACCGACCGCCACCCCGCGGCGAGCGCCGAGTCGACGTACGACGGCCAGGCCGTCTGCACGGGGTCGAGGAGGTCGTCGACCACGACGTCCACGCCGAACAGCGCGGCGTCCTGACAGGGCCCCTCGGCGAGCTGCTCCTGGAGGCGCTCGGGGGCCTCGGGACCACCGGTGCTCACGTGGACCAGCCGCAGGTCGCCCGGGCCCGCCGTCCCCGCCGCCACGACACCCGCGCCGTCCACGCCGAGGTGCTCGACGGCCACCTCCACGAGGCGGCGCAGGAGGTCGTCGGTGGCGGCGTCGGCGGCCGCGGTGTCGGCCAGCCCCGCCACGGCGGCGAGGAGGGCCGCGTCGTGGTGCTCGGAGTGGGGGTCGGACGGGTCTGGGTGCAACGGCCGCTCCCGTCGGGACGGATCCACCGCCCGTGTCGGTCGAGCGCGCCCGGCGTCCGGGCACGGGCAACCTAGCGCGGACGGCGGCTGCGGGCTCGTCGGACGAATACCTTCCACTGGAAGGTTCCGGTGTAGCATCGGCCCGGGCCGGTCACCGGCCCACCCGTCCACGGAACGAAGGAGTCTCGAGGTGTCCCGGAAACCCTCCGTGCAGCTGTACTCGGTGCGCGACGCGGTCCAGCAGGACCTGTCCGCCGCCGTGGCGCGGCTGGCCGAGATCGGCCTCACGCAGGTGGAGCCCTACGCGTTCCACACCCGCACCGCCGAATACAAGGACGCGTTCGCCGCCGCCGGGGTCACGGCCCCCTCCGGCCACGCGCCGGTCATCGACGCGGAGAACCCGCGGGAGGTCTTCGAGGCGGCCAACACCCTGGGCATCACCACGGTGATCGACCCGTTCGTGCCCTCGGAGCGCTGGCAGACGGCCGACGACGTGCAGCGGATCGCCGAGCGGGTCAACGAGCTCAGCGCCCTCGCGCACGAGTACGTCCTCGACTTCGGCTACCACAACCACCACTGGGAGCTGTTGAACACCGTCGACGGCCGCCCGGTCCTCGAACTGTTCGCCGAGCAGCTCGAACCCGGCGTCGTCCTGGAGGTCGACACCTTCTGGGCCTCGGTCGGTGGCGCCGACACCCCCGCGCTGCTGCGCTCCCTGGGTGACCGCGTGAAGTTCCTGCACGTCAAGGACGGCGCGCGCAGCACCGACACCTCGCTGCAGCAGCCCGCGGGCCGCGGCGAGATCGACGTCCCCGGGATCCTCGCGGCCGCCCCGGACGCCCTGCGCGTCATCGAGTTCGACGCCTACTCGGGCGACGTGTTCGAGGGCATCGCCGCCTCCCTGCAGTGGCTGTCGGAGAACGACGCGTGAGCCGCGCCGGGGTCGGCGTCATCGGCGCCGGGAACATCTCCACGCAGTACCTGGAGAACCTCACGAAGTTCGCCGACGTCGAGGTCCGGTTCGTGGCGGACATCGCCCTGGACCGCGCTGCGGCGCAGGCCGAGGCCTTCGGCGTCCAGGCGTCGGGAACGGTCGAGGAGCTCCTGGCCCGCGACGACGTCGAGATCGTCGTCAACCTCACGATCCCGGCGGCGCACGCCGAGGTCGGGCGGCAGGTCCTGGCGGCGGGCAAGCACGTGTGGAGCGAGAAACCCCTCGCCCTGGACGCGGAGTCCGGCAAGGCCCTGCTCGCCGACGCCGAACGGCTCGGCCTGCGCGTCGCCTGCGCTCCGGACACGGTGCTCGGCGCGGGCATCCAGAGCGCCCTGCGGGCCATCGTCCGCGGTGACATCGGTCAGCCGCTCACCGCCACCACGATGTTCCACGTGCCGGGTCCGGAGGCGTGGCACCCGAACCCGGACTTCCTGTTCGCCCACGGTGCCGGACCGCTGTTCGACATGGGCCCGTACTACGTGACGACGCTCGTCCACGCGTTCGGTTCCGCGAGCCGTGTGCAGGCCGTCGCGTCGCGGTCGGCGGCCACCCGCACCATCGCCTCGGGCCCGCGGGCGGGGGAGACCTTCCCCGTCGAGGTGCCCACCCACCACGCGGCGCTCATCGAGTTCGACGGCGGGCAGTCCGCGCAGTCCACGTTCTCGTTCCAGCACGCGCTGCCGCGCAACGGGTTCGTCGAGATCAACGGCACCGAGGGCACGATCGTGCTGCCGGACCCCAACACGTTCGAGGGCGACTCGACCCTGTGGCGCCTCGGGCAGGACGAGCCCACGACGCTGCCGGCCGTCGGTTCCACCTTCGGGCGGGGATCGGGCGTCCTGGACCTGGCCCGGGCCATCCGCACCGGGGGGACCGAACGCGCGTCCGGCGCCGTGGCCGCCCACGTGCTCGACGTCCTGCTCGCCGTCCGTGACGCGGCCGCGAGCGGCACGGCCGTCGAGATCGCCTCGACGGTGGCCCCGGTGGCCCCGCTGCCGGAGGACTGGGACCCGAGCGCCGCGACGCTCTGAGGCTCCCTCCGCCGCCGTGGGGGCCAGTACCCTCGCGGGGGTGAGCAGGAACGTCACCCGCGCCGACGTCGCGCGCTACGCCGGGGTCAGCTCGGCGGTGGTGAGCTACGTCGTGAACGACGGCCCGCGCCCGGTCGCCCCGGCGACCGCGGCGCGGGTCCGCGAGGCCATCGAGGCGCTCGGCTACCGTCCGAACACGACGGCCCAGGCGTTGCGGCGCGGGTCCTCGCGCCTGCTGGGGCACGTCGTCCCGGACCTGGGGAACCCGCTGTGGGCGGGGTTCGCGCTCGCCGTCGACGCGGTGGCCGCGGCGCGCGGGTACGACGTCCTGCTGGCCAGCACCGACGGTGGCGTCGAGGCCGAGCACCGACGCATCGAGGCCCTCAGCGCGCGCGGGGTGGACGCGATCGTCGTGACCAGCGTCATGGCGCGGCCCGACCTCGTGGCCCGCTCGGGTCTCGGGATCCCCCTGGTCCAGCTCAACACGTTCTTCGAGGTCCCGGGTTTCCCCAGCCTCGGGGTCGACGCGTTCGAGGGCGCCCGCGCGGGAACCGCGCACCTGCTGGGGCACGGCCGCGGTCCCGTCGCGCTCGTCATCGGCGGGGAGGCGGGGGAACTGCGCGAGGAGGGCTGGCGCGCCGCGGCGCGCGAAGCCGGCAGCGGGGTGGGGCCCATCGCGCGGGGGGAGTTCTCCCGCCGGGGCGGGTACGACGCCGGCCGCCGCCTGTTCGCCCCGGACGACCACCCGCACGCGGTGTTCGTCAGTTCCGACCTGCAGGCCGTGGGCGTGCTGCGGGCGCTGCACGAACGTGGCCTGCGGGTGCCGGACGACGTCGCCGTCGTGAGCTTCGACGGGACCGAGGAGACGGAGTTCACGCTGCCCCCGCTCACGACGGTGCGGCAACCGGTGGAGGAGATGGCGCGGGCCGCCGTCGCCCGGGCGCTGGACCCCGCCCCCGACGGCGAGCACGAACGCCAGGTCCTGCCGGCCGAGCTCGTCGTGCGGCGCAGCTGCGGCTGCTGAGGTCAGGCGCCGCCGCCGCCGATGTCCCGGCGGCTGGGCAGCAGGCGTTCCAGGAGTTCCAGCGACCGCCGGACGTCGACGCCGTCGGGGTCGAGCAGCCACTGCACCTGCAGACCGTCCGAGGCGGCGATGACGAGGGCCGCTGCGTCCGCGGGGTCGAGGTCGGCGTCGATGCGGCCCTCGCGCTGCCCGAGCGCGACCGCGTCGGCGAGTTCGGCCCGCACCCGCGAGAACCGCGCCTGGACGAACTCCCGGGTCAGCGGGTGCCGCTCCTGCAGCGCGTCGGCGGTCAGCGTCGCGTACAGCTGCACGAGGCCGGGCACCACGCGGTTGCGGTCCGCCGACCGCGCCATCTGCGCGACCGGACCGCCCGCGGCCGGGTCCTCGGGGGAGGAGTGGCGTCGTTCGTGCTCGCGGTAGGCCTCGACGAGGAGTTCGTCGCGGGAGCTGAAGTAGTGCCGCAGGGCGGCGTGCGAGACGCCGGTGCCGTCGGCGACCGACCGCAGGGAGGCCCCGTCGACCCCGTGCTCGGCGAACAGGTCGATGGCGTGGTCGAGGATCTGCTGCCGCCGCTCGATCCCCTTGCGGTACGCGCCGGGTCGCCCGGTTCCCTCAGCCACCCGGCCATGCTAAGACCAGTGCGTGACCGAACACCCCCTCCTGCTCGTGACCGGTGCCGCCGGCGGGCTCGGCCGTGAACTCGTCCCCCGGCTGCGGGCCGGGGGTTTCCGGGTCCGTTCCCTCGACCTGCCCACGCCGGGAGGAGCGGCGGACGGCGAGTGCGACGAGGTGCTCGTCGGGTCGGTCACCGACACCGACGTCGTGGACCGGGCCGTGGCGGGGGTCGACGCGGTCGTGCACCTCGCGGGGCTGAGCAAGGAACGCGCCTGGCCGGACGTGCTGCAGGCCAACGTCCACGGCACCTGGGTCCTGCTCGACGCGTGCGTCCGGGCGGGCGTCACCAAGGTGGTGTTCGCCTCCAGCAACCACGCCGTCGGTCTCACCGGGCGACCGGAGGGGGAACTGCTGGCCGCGGACACGCCGTTCCGCGCGGACAGCTACTACGGCTGGAGCAAGACGGCGGGGGAGTCGTTGTGCCGCCTGTTCGTCGACCGGGCCGGCCTCGACGTGGTCGTGCTGCGCATCGGTTCCTGCTTCCCGCACCCGGGGGGCGTGCGTGGGTTGTCGACGTGGATGTCGTACGACGACTGCGCCCGACTGGTGACGGCCGCGGTGGCGCCGCAGGTCACGGGGTGGCACTGCGTCTGGGGGGTTTCGGCGAACACCCGGCGGTGGTGGTCGCTCGCCGAGGGCGAGGCGATCGGGTACCACCCCCAGGACGACTCCGAGCAGTTCGCGGCCGAGGTGTTCGCGGCCGAGGGACCTCAGGAGGACGACGACCTCGTCGGCGGCGACTTCCACCGCACGCCCCTGGGGGAACCGAACTAACGGGCGCCGGCGATCGTCCCGACCCCGAACGCCGTCAGGACGGCGGCGCTGACCCGGTCGAGCGTGCGGGTCACGCGCGGGCGGCGGATCCACTCGACCGCGCGGGCGGCGACGTGGGACAGCACCGTGAGGTACAGCAGGGCGACCCCCGCCTCGAGGGCCCCCAGCAGCAGGGTGCCGCGCGCCCCGGCACCGGCCGGGACGAACTGAGGGACCACCGCGAGGAAGAACAACCCCACCTTGGGGTTCAGGACGCACGAGACGAGGCCGGAGCGGAACGCCGTGGGCATCCGGGGCGCCGCGGCGGTGAGGGGTTCGCCGCTGCTCGCGCGCCGGTGCGCCAGGAACGTGCGGACCCCGAGGTGCACGAGGTAGCAGCCGCCGGCCACCTTCAGCACCTGGTAGGCCTGCGCCGAGCGTTCCAGCAGTGCGGCCAGGCCGACGGCGACCGCGCTCGCCCAGACGAGCGCCCCGAGCGCCGAACCCAGCGCCGTCACGACCCCGGCCCGCGCCCCGTGCAGGCTGTGCCGCAGGACGAGGAACGTGTTCGGGCCCGGTGTCAGCTCCAGCAGCAGGCACAGGGCGCAGAACGCGAGCACGGCGTCGAGGGTCACCCCGCGAGCGTAGGCGCGGGCGAGGGCTCACCGGGGCACGTCGAGAGCACGCGGGCCACCGCCTCCCGCTCGGCCGGGGTGACCCACAAGCCGTAGGCGGCCTTCACCGCCACCTGCCGCGCGACGTACCGGCAGCGGAAGCCGGCCGCCGGGGGCAACCACGTCGCCGCGTCCCCGTCGCCCTTGGCGGCGTTGAGGGAGCCGTCCACGGCGAGCAGTTCCAGCGGGTCGTTGGCGAACGCGGTCCGGCGGGCCGCGTCCCACCCCTGCGCCCCCGTCCGCCACGCGTTGGACAGCGCGACCACGTGGTCGACCTGGACCTGCTCGCTGGTGCCGGGGCCGCGGACGAAGTCGATGCGCTCCCCGCCGTAGGGGTCGACGAGCTCCCCGCTCGCCACGACGCAGCCGCCGGACCCGGCGCGGAAGGAGACGTCGAGCAGGTCCCGGGCCAGGACGTCGTCCCGGGTCTGGCAGCCGTTGCGGTCGGTGTCGACCCAGCCGTCCCCGAACCGCTCCCGCGCGTAGCCCGCGTGCGGTGCGGGCGCCCGGACGGCCAGCGTGGCGAGCTGGGCCAGGGCCGTCTGCGCGGACACCGCCGGGGGAGCGTCCCGGTCCGGTCGGGGGGCGCCGCCCAGCGCGACGAGGGCGACGAGCAGCGCCACGACCAGCAGCGAACCGAGCAGGAGGACGAGCGGCAGGGCGGGCGGGCCAGGGCGGCCCCGGACGGTCGGCACGGCCGACGATGCTGCCGCACGCGGGCTTTCGACGGTCGTCACGGCACCCGGCGTGTCACACTCGAGGACGCTGGAGAACGCCGGCGACCGTCCACCCGTCCCCAGGTTCGACCCTGTCCCAGCCCGGTCCCCACGCCGGTCGGCCGAGGAGCACACGTCATGGACCGCCCGCCACCGGCTGCTGCCGCGGCCGCGTTCGCCGGCGATGCCGACCGCGTCCAGTCCGCCCGGCGCCTCGTGACGGCCAGCAGCAACCCCGCGCTGGACCGGCTGGCCGAGCTCGCCGCCCGCCTGCTGGGGGCACCCGCCGCCCAGGTCTCCCTGCTGTCCGACGTCCAGACCATCTCCGCAGCCGTCGGGTCGGCCGCCGAGGGTGTCGCGGGTCCCGGGCAGCCGACGCCGCTGGCGGACTCGCTGTGCACCGTGACGGCGACGTCAGCCGGGCCCCTCGTCGTCACCGACGCCCTCGCCGACGCGCGCGTCAGCGGGCTGCCGCCCGTCACGAGCGGCGCCGTCCGCGCCTACCTGGGGGTCCCCCTGCGGGGTCAGGACGGGCACGTCGTCGGCGCGCTGTGCGTCTTCGGGCCCGACGTGCGGGAGTGGGCGGGGTCCGACGTCTCGCTGATCACCGCGCTGGCGAGCTCCGCCGTGACCGAGCTGGAGCTGTCGGCGCTGTCCGTCGACCTCGAGGCGGTCCGCGTGCGCCACCAGCTCGCCGTCAGCGCGGGCGGGGTCGGCACGTTCGACTGGGACCTCGGCACCGGCAGTCTCACGTGGGACGAGAACCTGCTGCAGATGTTCGGCTACGCCGCCGACGACTTCGGACGCACCATCGAGGCGTTCAACGGCCGCGTCCACCCCGACGACCGCGCTCGCGTGACCCGCGCCCTGCAGGAGTCCATCGACACCGTCGGGCCCTACGAGGCGGAGTACCGCATCGTCCTCCCGGACGGCACCACGCGCTGGGTCCGGGCGAAGGGGCAGTCCCTGGCCGACGAGTCCGGCCGCGCCGCGCGCGTGCTGGGGGCGGCGTACGACACGACGGCGGCGCGTGACGAGGACGCCCGCATCGCCCGTGTCCTGGAGTCGATGTCGTCGGCGTTCTTCTCCCTGGACCGCGAGTTCCGGTTCAGCCACGTCAACGGCGAGGCCGAACGCGTCCTGGGGCGTTCGCGCGCGGACCTGCTGGGCGGCAGCGTCTGGGAGCTGTTCCCCGAGGCCGTCGGGTCGGAGTTCGAGACGCACTACCGCGCCGTGGCCGAGACCGGCGTGCCCGCGACGTTCGAGGCGTTCTACCCCGCGCCCCTCAACGCGTGGTTCGAGGTGCGGGCCTGGTCCGACCCCGACGGCCTGTCGGTCTCCTTCCTCGACGTCACCGAGCGGATGCGCGCGCAGCGGGCGCTGGAGGCGGCGCACGCGGCCACGGCCGACGCGGCCGAGCGGTTGCGGCTCATCGTCCGCGTCAGCGAGGACCTCTCCTCCACGCTGGACGTGGAGGAGGCGTACGCGCGGCTCGCCCAGCACCTCGTGCCGGCGCTGGGGGACTGGTGCCTCGTCACCCTCGTCGACGAGGACGGTGGGCTGCGCGACCTCGGTTGCCAGCACGCCGACGCGGCCCGCCGCGACCTCGTCGAGCAGTACCGCGAGGCGCGCCTGCAGGCGCTGGAGTCGAGTTCCTACCTGTTCCGCGTGTGGCGCACGGGCCAGCCCACCGGGGTCGCCGCCGGTGCCACCGAGTCCATCGCGGCGCAGCTGGCGCCGGGTTCCACGGCCCGGGAACTCCTGGAACGGCTGGCGCCGCAGGCGTTCGAGTGCCTGCCGGTGCGCGCTCGCGGGCGCACGGTCGGGCTCATCAGCCTGTTCCACGACCGGGCGGCAGACCGGCTCTCGGCCGAGGACCTCCTGCTGGCGACGGAGGTCGGCGACCGCGCGGGTCTGGCCCTCGACAACGCCCGGCTCTACTCCCAGCAGCACCGGGTCGCCGAGGGGTTGCAGCGCAGCATCCTCACGCCGCCGGTCCAGCCGGACCACGTGCAGGTCGCGGTGCGGTACCGGCCCGCGGCCCGCGCCGCGCGCGTGGGGGGCGACTGGTACGACGCCTTCCTGACCCCCGACGGCGCCACGGTGCTCGTCATCGGCGACGTCATGGGCCACGACATCGACGCGGCCGCCGCCATGAGCCAGGTCCGTTCGCTGCTGCGCGGGATCGCCTACAGCACAGGGGCTTCGCCGGCGCGGGTGCTGTCGGGCCTGGACGCCGCGATGGAGGGCCTGGACGTGGGGACCACGGCGACGGCGGTCGTGGCCCGCCTGGAGCTGTCCGGGGAGCGGACCCACGTGCGCTGGTCCAACGCCGGGCACCTCGACCCGCTCGTCGTCAGCCCCGACGGTTCGGTCCGGTCGCTGGACTCCGGGGCGTCGGAGCTGCTGCTCGGCATCGACCCGACCGCCGCCCGTTCCGACCACGTCGCGGTGCTCGAACGCGGGTGCACGGTGCTCGCCTTCACCGACGGCCTCATCGAACGCCGGGACATCCCGCTGGAGGAGCGCATCGCGCTGCTGCGCTCGGTCGTCGCCGACCTCGCGGGACAGAGCCTGGAGGACCTCCTCGACGGCGTCCTCGAACGGCTCGTCCCCGGCGAGCACGAGGACGACGTGGCGCTGCTCGCGTTCCGGCTGCACCCCCTCGAGGGCGACCGGCCGGCGGAAGCAGGCCCCGAGCGCGTGCCCCGGGGCCTGCCTCCCGTGCGCTGATCAGCGTCCGGGGGAGTCCTGGTCGCGCAGGTCCTCGAGACCGGTCAGCAGGCTCTCCAGACCGAGGTGGAACGCACGGGCGGACCGGTCGCCCGGTTGCGCCTTGGTCGCCCGGATTGCCCGCGAGAGCGGGGAGTCGGGACGTCCCGAGTCGGCCCAGACCTCCACGGGCGCACCGGCGTCCAGCGCCGAACCGAGGACGAAGTTGTCGAGCACCGTGACGGCGTGCAGGAGTTCCTCGTCGTCGAACCCGGCGTCGTGCAGGACCCGCGCCAACGTCTCGTAGCTGGCCAGGGTCGACGGGTGGGTGACGGTCTGCGCCGTCATGAGCGGCACCGCGGCGGGGTGGGCCACGAACGCCGAGCGGTACCGCCCGGCCCAGCGCCGGACGAAGTCCTGCCAGCTCTCACCGGGCAGGGGTTCCTCGGGCATCGCCTCCTCGGTGAGCAGCCCGCGCAACCCCTCGACGAGTTCCTCCCGCCCGCCCTTGAAGTGGTGGTAGAGCGAGGAGGTCCCGACGTCGAGCTGCCGGGCGAGCTTGGGCAGCCCGAGTTCCCCGGTCCGGTCGAGCTGCTCGAGCGCGGCACGCAGGATCTGCTCGCGGGACAGGAGCGGGGTGCTGGGACGGGCCATGGGGATCTCCGGTGGTTCAGGCGGGTTGCTGCTGGGTGATGCAGTGGATGCCGCCGCCGAACGCGAACACGTCGCGGGCGTCGACCGGGACGACGGTGCGTCCGGGGTACGCCTGTTCCAGGACGGAGCGCGCCTGCGCGTCGCGCGGGTCGTCGAACGCGCAGGCCACGACGACGGAGTTCGCCACGTAGTGGTTGACGTACGAGAAGTCCACGAGTTCCCCGTCGACCTCCGCCGTCTTCGGTGCGGGCAGTTCCAGCACCTGGAGTCGTCCGCCCCGCGCGTCGGTCGCGGACCGCAGGAGGTCGAGCACCTCCCGGCTCACGGCGTGGTCGGGGTGCCCGGGGTCGGGCTGGGTGTGGACCACCACGCGTCCGGAACTGGTGAAGGCCGCCACGATGTCGACGTGCCCGCGGGTGCCGAACTCGCCGTAGTCCGCGGTCAGCCCGCGCGGCAACCAGATCGCGGTGGTGGTGCCGAGCTGGCGGTGCACCTCCGCCTCGACGCGTTCCCGCGTCCACCCCGGGTTGCGGAACGGGTCCAGCTGCACGGTGTCGGTGAGCAGCACCGTCCCGTGGCCGTCGACGTGGAACGCACCCCCCTCCTGGGTGAGGTCGGAGGTGCTGACCGCGGTCCCCGCCAGGTCGGCGACGGCCCGTGCGGCGAGCGCGTCGCGGTCCCAGCGGGCCCACGACTGCGCACCCCACCCGTTGAAGCGCCAGTCCACCGCGACGGGTTTGCCGCCCTCGCGGGCGAACGTGGGTCCGGAGTCGCGCAGCCACGCGTCGTCGAGGGGGACCTCGGCCCGGTCGACGCCGGCGTCGAGGAGCTCGCGGGCCGCGGCGGTGTCGCCGGGGTCCACCAGGACGGTGACGGGTTCGTGCGCCGCGACGGTGTTCGCGACCGCGCTCCAGGCCCGCCGGGCCCGGGCCAGGTCGGGTCCGCCCTCCTCCCCGAACGTGGGGTTCGGGGTGGGGAACGCCATCCACGTGCGCCGGTGGGGCGCCCACTCCGCCGGCATGGCGCGCGCGCTCGTCGTGGGGCCGTCCTCGGGGAGGGTCATGGGGTGGAGGACCTCCGGTCAGGCGCGGTGGACGACGGAACCGTCGACCACGGTGAGGTGGACGGGGGACTGCGCGAACTCGTCGGGGTCGGCCGTCAGCGGGTCCAGGCCGAAGGCGGCGAGGTCGGCCCGCGCACCCGCCCGCACCGTACCCGCCCGGCCGCTCAGCCCCGCGGCGGCGGCCGCGTGCGTGGTGTACCCCTCCAGCGCCATGAGCGCGGTGAGGGCCTGCCCGGGCAGGACCGGTTCCTCCTGCGCCCGGCCGGCCGTGCGGCGCAGGCGGGCGTCGGCCATGACCGCCCGCGGGTCGAACGGGGCGACGGGCCAGTCCGACCCCAGGGCCAGCCGGGCGCCGGCGTCGCGCAGGTCGCGCGTGCGGAACGCGCGGTCGGCGCGCACCTTCCCCAGGCGCCGGGACCAGTTGTCGCTGTGGTCGGCCTTCGTGAAGTGCGTGCAGTGGGTGGGCTGCATGCTGGCCGTCACGTCGAGGCGGGCGAACTGCTCGACGAGGTCGTCCGGCAGCGTCTCGATGTGCTCGATCCTGTGTGGCACACGGGGTCCGCTCCCCGCGCTGAGACCCGCGACGGTCCGCAGGACGTGGCGGATCCCCGCGTCCCCGATCGCGTGGGTCACCGTCGGCACCCCGTGGGCGGTGAGGTGCCCGACGGCCGCGGTGTACTCGGCGGGGTCGGGCCAGAAGGGGGCGGTGGACTCGCCGTGCGTGTCGGCCTCCTCCAGCCACGCCGTGCCCCCGTCGATGGTCCCGTCGACCATGAACTTGGCACCGTCCACGGCCCACCGGCGTCCGGCGCTGCGCTGCAGGTCCACGACGTGGTCGAGGTGGTCCCGGCCGTGCTGCGGCATGACGAACGGCGCGAAGCGCAGTCGGATCGGCAACCCCGCGTCCTCCTGCGCCACCGCCCGCACGAGGTCTGCGGAGTCGCCCTCGAAGTCCATCGCGTTCGCCCCGACCAGACCCACGGCGGCCATCGACTGCAGCAGGTGGCGGAACCGGCGGCGGCGCTCGGCCGGCGCCTCGGACGGGAGCAGGTCCCCGACGAGGTCGACGGCCTCCAGTTCCAGCAGGTGGCCCGTCGGGTGTCCGTCGGCGACGACGACGGACGCACCGGACCGGAAACCCCGGGGGCCGGTGATGCCCGCGAGTTCCAGCGCGCGGGGCGAGACGAGCGCCGAGTGCGCGTCGAACAGGGTGATGTGCACGAGGGCGTCCGGGCCGAGGGCCGTCACGAGGGGTTCGTGCGTGATGGGGGCGCCCTCGAACGCGTTGGGGTCCAGCCCCCAGCCAAGGACCCAGGCGCCGCCCCGCACGTCGGTCCCGGCGTCGGCGACGCCCGCGCGCAGCGCCTCGACGAGCTCACCGCGCGTGCGCACGCCGGACAGGTCGATGCCGGCGGTGAGCACGAGGCCCATGACCGGGTGCACGTGCCCGTCGACGAGGCCCGGGGTCACGGTGGCGGCGCCGAGGTCGACGACCTCGGTGTCCTTCGTCCGCCAGCCGGCGACGTCGGCCCGGTCCCCGACGGCCGTGACGGTCCCGTCGGCGATGGCGACGGCCTGGGCGCGCGGGCGCGCCGGGTCCAGCGTGTGGACGGTGTCCGCGACGACGACGAGCTGCGCGGCGGTCACGACTCGCCGCCGATGCGGGTGTAGAGGTCGGGACGCCGGGTGCGCAGCAGCTGCGCCAGGACGATGCCCAGCAGGAGGGCGGCGGGGACGATCGCGACCAGGACCACGTTCGTCGAGGTGGGTGCGCCGGTCAGCAGACCGACGTAGCGCACGAGGAGTCCGGTGGCCACGGCCAGCAGGACGGAGGCCAGCACCGAGACCCACTTCACGAGGGCGCTGACGTCGGGCCGGCGGCGCAGGTACACCACGACTGCGATGCTCGTGAGGGTCTGCAGGAGCATGACCCCGATGGCGCCCGGCGTGTTCACGAAGATGACGAGCTGGCGGTACGGGTCGGCGTGGATGAGTGCGGCGATCGCCACGACGACGCCGGCGAGGACGCTCTGCGCCGCGCCGGCGCGGGCCGGCGACGCGTAGCGCGGGTGGGCGTGGCCGAGCGCGGCGGGCATCAGGCCGTCCTTGGCCAGGGTGAAGGAGTACCGGTTGATGGCGTTGTGGAACGCGATCTGGGCCGCGAGGACGCTGGTGAGGACGAGGACGGCCATGACGTCGGTGGCCCACGCGCCGGCGTACCGGTCCATCACCGACGTGAAGAGCGCGACGGGGTTCGCCCCCGCGGCGGCGCGCGCGTCGGCATCGCCCAGGCCCTGGATCACGGCCCACACGACGAAGGCGTAGAAGAGGCCGAGGAACGCGACGGCACCGTACGTCGCACGGGGGATCGACCGCTCCGGGTCCCTCGCCTCGCGGCGGTACAGCGCGGTGGACTCGAACCCGGCGAAGGCCGCGAAGCAGAACCCGAGGATGCCGACGAGGCCCGGGTCGGTCAGCGCGGGGGCGCTGAAGGACGTCAGGTGCAGCCCGTTCGCGCCGCCCTCGGCCACGATGCTCACGGCGAGGACCGCCAGGATCGCGGTCTCGGCCGCGAGCAGCACGCCGAGCAGCTTCGCGCCGATGTCGATGCCGCGCCGGCCCAGCGCCCAGACCACGGCGATGGCGGCGAAGGCGTACAGCCACCACGGCAGCACGAGACCGGTGAGGCGGGCGACGGTGGCCTGGAACTGCAGGCCGAGCAGGCCGTAGACCCCGACCTGCAGGGCGTTGTACGACATGATCGCGACGAGACCTGCTGCGGCGCCGAAGCTCCGGCCCAGGCCCAACGTCACGTAGGAGTAGAACGCACCCGCACCGCCGGTGAGGCGGGTCATCGTCGTGAAGCCGACGGCGAAGATCGCCAGGACGACCATGGCGGTGAGGTAGCCGGCCGGGGCGCCGATGCCGCCGATCGCGATGGCCAGGGGGGCGATGCCCGTCAGCACCGTGAGGGGTGCGGCGGCGGCGACCACCATGGCGGTGATGCCGGTGGCCCCGAGGGAGCCCTTGAGCTGGTCGGTGCCGGTGGGGCCGGGGGGAGCGGCGGGGTGAGCTGACGACGCGGTGCTGATCACAGGGTCCATCACGAGGTCCTCCTGGGTGAGGTGCTCCGTTGCACGACCGGAGCCTAACCGAAACCGTGTCGGTTATGGTGCCTTTCCCGCGAGTCCCTCGTGTTCCGCCCACGTTTCGGTCGTGTGACGTCGTCCCGCCCCGCCGCAGCGCTCCCGGGCGTCAGCCGACGGCACCGCCGGTGAAGTCGAGCAGGACCTTGCTGGCCACGCGCCGGTCGCCCGCGAGGTCGAACGCCGGGACCGCTTCGTCCACGGGGACCCGGTGGGTGAGCACGGCGTCCACGGGGAGGTCGCCGGCGAGCAGGTCGACGGCGGTGCGGATCTCGTCGGTGAAGCGGAACGCGCCGCGCAGGTCGACCTCCTTGGTGACCAGGAGGTTCCCGGGGGCGGGCACGTCGCCCGGCGGGAGCAGCCCGACCTGCACCACCACCCCGCCGCGGACGACGTGGCGAGCGCAGGTGCCGAGCGCCGGCGGGGCGCCGGACGCCTCGATCGCCACGTCGACGTCGAGCGGTTCGGTGCCGTCGAGGTCGCCGGCGTGCACCGTCGACGTCGCTCCGCAGCGCCGGGCCACCTCCAGCGCCTCACCGACGAGGTCGCTGACGACGACCTCCGTCGCGCCCGCGTGCCGGGCCGCCGCGGCGACCAGGACGCCGATCGGACCGGCGCCGGTGACGAGCACGCGGCGACCCCGCAGGTCCCCGGCGCGGGAGACGGCGTGCAGCGCCACCGCGAGGGGTTCGGCCAGCGCCGCCCGGTCCAGGGCCAACCCGGCCGGCAGTTCCACGAGCTGGGCCGCCCGCACGACGACGACGTCGGCGAAACCGCCCTGGACGTGGGGGAGGTGCGCGGCGCTGCCGAGGTAGCGGGTGGCAGGGCAGGTGTTGGGCCGGCCGGCCCGGCACTGCGCGCACTCCCCGCACGGCGTCGCGGGGTGGACGGTGACGGGGGTTCCGACGGGTGGGCCGTCGACCCCCTCGCCGAGTGCGGCGACCGTGCCGGACACCTCGTGCCCGAGCGTCAGGGGTTCGCGGATCGAGTAGTCGCCGACGCCACCGCGGTGGACGTAGTGCAGGTCGGACCCGCAGATCCCGCCGAACGCGATCCGCACGGCGACCTGCCCCGGCCCGGGGTGGGGGAGCTCGTGCTCCTCGACCCGGACGTCTCCCTTGCCGTAGGCGATCACAGCACGCACGTCATGCCTCCGTCCACGTAGACGACCTGCCCGTTGACGAAGTCCGACGCGGGGCTCACCAGGAACAGCAGCGTGCCGACGAGGTCCTCCACGTTCCCCCACCGGCCGGCGGGGGTGCGGCCCCGTACCCAGGCGCTGAACTCCTCGTCCGCCACGAGGGCCGACGTGAGTTCGGTGTCGAAGTACCCCGGGCCGATCGCGTTGACGCACAGGCCGTGCGGCGCGAGGTCGGCGCACATGCCCTTCGTCAGCATCTTCAGCCCGCCCTTGGTGGCGGCGTAGGGGGTGATGCCGGGACGTGTCACCTCGCTCTGCAACGAGGCGACGTTGACGATCTTCCCGCGCCCGCGGGAGGCCATGGCCCGGCCCACCGCGCGACCCACGAGGAAGGCGCTCGTGAGGTTCGTGGCCAGCAGCCGGTGCCACGCCTCGTCGGGGAAGTCCAGGAACGGCGCGCGGTGCTGCGCGCCGGTGTTGTTGACGAGGACGTCGAGCGGGCCGACCTCGGCCTCGGTGCGCGCCACGCCCTCGCGCACCGAGTCCGCGTCCGTCCCGTCGAAGGCGACCGCGTGCACGGCGTCCCCGAACCGTTCGGCCAGCCCCGCGCGGGCCTGCTCGAGCCGGTCGGGGTCGCGGCCGTTGAGGACGACGGTGCAGCCCGCCTCCAGCAGGCCGGTGGCCAGGGCGTGGCCGATGCCGCGGCTGGACCCGGTCACCAGGGCCCGTGAGCCACTGACGTCGAACAGGGGGTGGATCACGGTGCTCCTCGTCTCGAACGGGCCGTACCGGTCAGCGACCCCAGAGCGTCGCGTAGGCCTCGCGGTACCCCGCAGGGTCCCACGACGTCGTGCTGCCCACGTTGTCGGCGTCGGTGATGTGCACCGCCGGGACGTACCCGCTGTCGGGCTGACCGGCGAACGCGCGGTTGAACTCGTCGACGATCTGCCAGCCCTCCTGGTTGAGGGGTTCGGGGATCGTCGCGGCCTGGAACTGCTGGCCCGCAGCGCGCAGCGGGGTGGCCGCGTCGGTCGAGGTCACGAGCGCAGGGCCTCGCCGACCCTGGCGTGGACGTCGTCGACGCTGAGGTGAGCGGGGGTGACGTCGGCGCTGAGACGGGGGCGGTCGGCCGTCATGGCCGGTGGCCGCACGGAGGCGTTCGACCGGGTTCGTCCGTGTTCGACGCGATGGGGTCGGTCGTGCGCCACCTCGGCCCCGTCGGGAGCGGTCAGCTGGAGGTCGAGCGGGAGCGGCTGGTCAGCGGCGAGTTCGCGCCCGGAGGGCTCTCGGAGAACCAGCACCACGAGCCCCGAACAGCTGGTCGACGAAGGCCGTGACCGGCGTGAACGCACCCACGGCCCGGGCGGACTCGAGCGCGAAACCCAGGCTCTGTGCAGGTGCCGGGGGAGTTGTCGCGGAACCCGCAGGACGAAGCACGAGGGAGGATTCTGCGGGGGTGACGGTGTTCCGACAGCCGGGTGGACCGTGCTCGCTGACACTCGGACCTGCGGCTAGTCGCCCTGCCCCGTCCCGGGATGCGCCTTGAACCACACATAACCCACCGAAGCCGTTGCAGGACAATGTGTTCGTCTTGTTCGAACCGGCCCTGAGCGGTAGGATCAGGACATGACGGCGACGATTCAGGAGCACGCGGGACACCCCGCAGGTTCCGTGCCGCCGACGCGGTCGCCGCGGTTCCCTCTCGACGCCGACGGCTTCACCGACCTCGACCTCGACGCCCACCTCGCCGCCTTGCGCCGCGCCGCCGACCAAGCCCACGCCCGCGAACTGCTCGGGCTGGCCGACCTCATCACCCAACTCACCACCCACCCCCACCCCGACCAGGCCGGGGAACTGTCCGACCGCCGCATCCAGATCATGGGCCGCCACCACGGCCACCCCTTCGCGGCCTGGACCCCACTGCAGGCGGCGATCGAACTGGTCGCCCTGCACCACTCCCGCGGCTGCGGCGTCCCCATCGAAACCGCCCTCACCCACGTCTGGACCGCTCACGCCGCCGGCACCGCCGAACGCCCCGTCTGGGAAGCCGTCGCCGCCGGTGAGGTCACCGCCCGCCAGGCCCGCACCATCCTGGCCCAGTCCCGCCGCCTGGCCGCCCACACCGGGACCGTCGCCGCAGACGCCGACGGGGAGGTCACCGAAGGGCCCGCGCTGCTGGAGGGGGAGGCTCTCACCCAGGCCCTGGACCGGTTCCACACCAGCGCCCTGGCCTGGGCGCGCGAGGGCAAGGTCGGCTCGGCCCTGCACGGCCGCTGCTTCCGGCTGCTGGAACGGATGACCCCCCACCACGAACGCGTCGTCCGCCACACCCGCCACCCCGGACGCGAGGCGGTGCTGACCGACTGCGAGGACGGCGCCACCGCCCACCTGTCCCTGGAGCTCCCCCTGGGCCTGGGACGGCGGTTGATGACGTTCGCCACCGCCTGCGCCGACGCCACCACCGACCACACCAAGACCCACGGCCTGCACGACACCCGCGACCACGCCACCAGGGTCAACGACGCCCTCGTCGACGTCCTGCGCGACGGCCTCACCCGCTGGACCCCCGCCACCTCCGACCAAGCCCACCAGCAGCCCGCTGACGCGGACCACCCGGTCACGACCGGCCGCAGTCACCGGCCCGCGACCAGCGTCCACGTCCTGCTGCGCGTCGACGCGACCACCCTGTTCGGCACCGACGAGAACAACGGCGGGGAACTCCCCGAGGACGCAGCCTGGGTCGACGGCCTCGGCCCCGTCAGCATCGACACGGCGCGGGAACTGGCCGCCGACCCCGACGCCACCTGGCGCAAGGTCGTCACCGCCCCCGGCACCCGCGACGTCATCGACGTCGCCGCCGACGTCTACCGCCCCTCCGCCGCGCTGCGGCGGTTCATCGTCGCCCGCGACGAGACGTGCCGCGGCCCGGGGTGCGTGCGACCGGCCGCGGACTGCGACCTGGACCACGTCGTCCCCTGGCCAGAAGGACCCACCACCGCCGACAACCTTCAAGCGTTGTGCCGGACCCACCACCGGTTCAAGACGCAGTTCGTGTGGGAACACGTCGACGACCGGGCGCGGCGGGTCGCGGCGCTGCGCGCTGCCCGCGAGGCCGACGACCCGCCACCGTTCTAGGGTTGCGATCACGCGCCGTGGCGAACCGCGGAGGTCTGCGTGAATTCGTCCTGGGCAGGCAGGCGCTGACGGCGTTGCCGTCACTGCTGCGCCACCCCGGTGCGACGCCGGACTCGTACTTCGTGGTCCGTCACGGGGTTCCTCGCTGTCGCGTACGCTCTCGTGGAGGAGGGCCTCGTCGACCAGACGGTCTTCAACCCCGGGTACCTCGGGCTGCCGGACTTCGCGGACTGGGCGGCGGTTCCCGGGCTCGGCAGCACGCTCGTCCCCATCGTCGTGGTCGAGGCCTTCGACACCGGGTGCCCGCGCCCTGGTTGCGGTGGCGGGGGCTGACACTCGTCACGGCCGTCTTCCGTCGTGGGCTGCGTGGGTTTGGGCGTCCTGCAGGCCGTCGACCTCCGCTTCGTCGGCACGTGGCCGCAGTTCGCCGTCACCACCACGGCCGTGCTGGGTCGGAGCGTTCACCGTGACCAGTGGCTTGTGGCTCGTCGACCTCCCCGGGGGCGGGTGGGTGACGGCCGGGGGAGGGGCTCTCGTCCTGTTCTTCGGGCTCGTCCTCCTCGTGCGGGAGTCCCACCGCCCCGGCTGGGGGCCGGCGCACCACCTCGCCGCCGCCACGCGCCCTCGCGACGTACTTGTGGCCGCCGGTCGCCGCCCTGGCGTGGCGGGCGCGCCGCACTACGCTCGGGACATGATCCTCATCGTGGTGAAGTGGCCCGTGAAGCCCGAGCTGTCCGACCGCTGGCCCGAGCTCGTCCGCGAGTTCACCGACGCCGTCCGCGCCGAGCCGGGGAACCTCTTCTTCGACTGGTCCCGCAGCGTCGAGGACCCCAACCTCTGGACCCTCGTCGAGGGCTTCCGCGACGACGAGGCCGGGAAGACGCACGTCGCGTCCGACCACTTCCAGAAGGCGATCTCGGAGATGCCCGACCACGTCGCCGCCCAGCCGCAGATCATCTACGTCGAGGCCCCGGACGTCGCCGGCTTCGGGCCGATGGGTGAGGTGCAGCCCCGCTGACGCGATTGCACCAGCGGTGAAGATCGGCCGATCTTTCGAGGTCTGAGCCCTGTCGAGGGGTTCGCGCTTCCCGGATCGTGGGGTTCGACGACGACCCACGATCCGGGAGACGAGCCTTGACGACGCAGCTGGACGCGCCCCTCACCACACGGTCCGACGTGAACCCCCAGGTCCTGTCCTGGGTGCAGGACATCGCGAGGCTCACGGAGCCGGACGCGGTGGTCTGGTGCGACGGGTCCCAGGAGGAGTTCGACCGGCTCACGTCGCAGATGGTGCAGGCGGGCACCCTCATCCGCCTCAACGAGGACCTGCGACCCGGTTCCTTCCTGGCCCGCTCGACGACGACCGACGTCGCCCGCGTCGAGTCGCGGACCTTCATCGCCTCCCAGGAGGAGCGGGACGCCGGCCCCACGAACAACTGGCGCGAACCCACCGCCCTGCGCGAGGAACTGGACGAGGCCTTCGCGGGCTCGATGCGCGGCCGGACGATGTACGTGGTCCCGTTCTCGATGGGCCCGGTCGGCGGCCCCATCTCCCAGCTCGGCGTGCAGGTCACCGACTCCCCGTACGCGGTGGTCTCGATGCGGATCATGACGCACATGGGAGCCGAGGCGCTGGCCGCGATCACCCCCGGGACGGCGTGGGTCCCCGCGGTGCACTCCGTCGGCTTCCCGCTGGTGGACGACCGCGGTGTCGCCCGGGACGACGTCCACTGGCCGTGCAACGACCTCAAGTACGTCGCCCACTTCCCCGAGACCCGGGAGATCTGGTCCTACGGTTCCGGGTACGGCGGGAACGCGCTGCTGGGCAAGAAGTGCTTCGCGCTGCGCATCGCCTCCGCGATGGCGCGCGAGGAGGGCTGGCTGGCCGAGCACATGCTGCTGATCAAGGTGACCGACCCGCAGCAGCGGCAGTTCCACCTGGCCGCGGCGTTCCCCTCGGCGTGCGGCAAGACGAACCTCGCGATGCTGCGTCCCACCGTCCCGGGCTGGACGGTGGAGACGATCGGGGACGACATCGCCTGGATGCGCCCGGACGCCGACGGTCGGTTGCGGGCCATCAACCCCGAGGCCGGGTTCTTCGGCGTGGCCCCGGGCACGGGCTGGTCGACGAACCCGACCGCCATGGAGATGCTGCGCGAGAACGTCATCTTCACCAACGTGGCCCTGACCGACGACGGGGACGTGTGGTGGGAGGGGATGACCGACGAGGTCCCCGAGCACCTCGTGGACTGGCGCGGTCGCGACTGGACGCCGGCCTCGGGCACGCCGGCCGCGCACCCGAACGCACGGTTCACCGTCTCGGCGTCGCAGTGCCCGTCGCTGGCGGACGACGCCGACGACCCCGCCGGGGTCGTCGTGGACGCCGTCCTGTTCGGCGGCCGCCGCCGCACGAACGTGCCACTGGTGCTGCAGGCCGAGGACTGGCGCGCCGGGGTGTTCCTCGGCGCCTCGATCTCCAGCGAGCAGACCGCCGCGGCCGAGGGGACCGTCGGCGAACTCCGGCACGACCCCTTCGCGATGCTGCCCTTCGCCGGGTACGACATGGCGGACTACTTCGGCCACTGGCTGGGCATGGGCGAGCGGCTCGCGCAGACGCCCGCGGTGTTCGGCGTGAACTGGTTCCGCCGCGGGGACGACGGCCGTTTCCTGTGGCCGGGGTTCGGGGAGAACTCCCGCGTCGTGGAGTGGATCTGCCGGCGCGTGGCCGGATCGGTCGACGCGGTGCGCACGCCCGTCGGACTCGTCCCGGCACCCGGTGACCTCGACGTCACGGGGCTCGACGTCCCCGCCGAGGACCTCGCCGAACTGTTCGCCATCGACCCCGCCGCCTGGACGGCCGAACTCGACGAGCTCGAGACGTACTTCGCCCGCTTCGGGGACACGCTCCCCGCCCCGATCTCGCAGCGGTTGCACCAGCTGCGGACCGACCTGACCGCCGCGAACTGAGGAGACGACCCCGCATGTCCGACCAGACCCAGCCCGCCGACGACCTCGGCTGGTCCCTCAAGCTCGGCCTGGCCGAGGCGATGGTGCCGCTCATCGGCCGCCTGCACCGCGACCACGGGGTGACGGCGACGGTCCACGGCCGCAGCCTCGTCGGCAAGTCCGTCGTCGACCTCATCAAGGCGCACCGCTTCGCCCGCCGCGTCGACGACGTCGAGCTGAGCCTGGAGGGCAGCCTCGAACTGCTGCAGGTGCTCTGCCGCCTGCCGTTGGCCCCGGCCGTCATCGACCTCGCCCGGCTCACCGGCGTGGGGGACGAGGCCGCGGTCCGGGAACTGCTCGCCCCGCTGGCGCAGCAGCAGGCCCCCGCGGGTCGGCGCGACGTCGTCCTGTACGGGTTCGGCCGGATCGGTCGCCTCCTCGCCCGCATCCTCGTCGAGCAGGGCCAGGACCCGTGGGGTCTGCGGTTGCGTGCCGTCGTCGTCCGCCGCGGCGGGGCCAACGACCTCGTCAAGCGGGCCAGCCTGCTGCGCCGCGACTCCGTCCACGGTGCCTTCGCGGGCACCATCACGGTGGACGAGGAGAACGAGCGCATCCACGCCAACGGCACGACGATCCAGGTCATCTACTCCGACGACCCGGCCACCGTCGACTACGCCGCCCACGGCATCCACGACGCGCTCGTCATCGACAACACCGGCCGCTGGCGCGACGCCGAAGGGTTGTCGCAGCACCTGCGCAGTGGAGGGGTCGGACGCGTGCTGCTCACGGCACCGGGCAAGGGTTCGGTGAAGAACGTCGTCCACGGGCTCAACCAGGACACGCTGTCGGAGTCGGACCGGATCGCCTCGGCGGCGTCGTGCACGACCAACGCGATCGCCCCCGTCCTGAAGGTCGTGAACGACCGCTTCGGGATCCTCCGGGGCCACGTCGAGACGGTGCACTCGTTCACCAACGACCAGAACCTCATCGACAACTTCCACAAGGGCGACCGCCGCGGACGGTCCGCGGTGCTCAACATGGTGCTCACCGAGACGGGCGCGGCGAAGGCCGTGGCGAAGGCCCTCCCCGAGCTCGAGGGCAAGCTCACCGGGAACTCCATCCGAGTACCCACCCCCGACGTGTCCCTCGCCGTGCTGCACCTGACCCTGCGCGAGTCCGTCGAGAAGGCCGACCTCAACGAGTACCTGCGCCAGGTCTCGCTCGACTCCCCGTGGCAGGACCAGATCGACTACACCGACTCCCCGGAGGTCGTCTCGACCGACTTCATCGGGACCCGCAAGACGGGGGTCGTCGACGCACTGGCGACCATCACGGCGGGGGACACCGTCGTCCTGTACGTCTGGTACGACAACGAACGCGGCTACTGCGAGCAGGTCCTGCGGGTGGCCCGGACGTTCCAGGGGCTGGACCGGCAGGTGTTCCCGCCGGTGGCGTCGGGGCTCGCGACTCAGACGGGCGGTTCCGGGTCGTACTGGACGTGACGACGCACCTGGCGGGCCCGGTCCACCGAGGAGAGCCGGGCCACCAGGTGCAGGGCCATGTCGATGCCGGCCGAGACGCCCGCCGACGTGACGACGTCGCCGTCGTCGACGAAGCGGTCGTCCGGCCGGAGCTCGATCGTGGGGTCCAGCTCGGCCAGCAGGTCGAGCGAACCCCAGTGGGTCGTCGCCGGCCGGCCCGCGAGGAGACCCGCGGCGGCGTAGACGAGGGCGCCGGTGCAGACGCTCGTCATGAGCGGCACCGAGCGGCGCTGGGTGCGCACCCAGTCCAGGTGCGCCTCGTCGCGCAGCTGCGGCCGCGTGCCGCGACCGCCGGGGTGCAGCAGCACGTCGAACGCCGGGGCGTCGGCGAAGGAGTGGGCGGCGGTGAACTGCAGCCCCTTGGCCGCGGTGACGGGTCCGCCGTCGCGCGACAGTGTCGTCACCTCCCAGCCGTCCTCGTCGAACTGCTGGGTCCAGCAGGCCAGCACGTCCCACGGCCCGACGGCGTCGAGTTCCTCCACACCGTCGAAGAGCACGATCCCGATCCGCCGCACGTCGCTGTCCGCCACGGGGTCATCCTGGAGGAGGGATGAACTCCGCCGCCAGTCGTTCCGAACCCCGGGCGAGCAGGACGACGTCCGCGCCGACGAGGACGAACCGGGCCCCGGCCTCGACGTACCGGTGCGCGAGCGCGGGGTCGAACGCGTTGACCCCCGCCGGCCGGCCCGCGGCGCGCACGTCGGCGAGGGTGCTGAGGACCGCGGCCACGACGTCCGGGTGGCCCTGCTGACCCAGCAGCCCCATGGACGCTGCGAGGTCGGCGGGGCCGACGAGGACACCGTCGATCCCGGGCGTCGCCGCGATGGCGCGCGCGTTCCGCACCCCGTCCGGCGTCTCGACCTGCACGAGGACCGACACGTGGTCGGCGGCGTTCCGGAGGTAGCCCTCGACCCGGTTCCAGCGTGCGGACCGGGCCAGCGCGCTGCCCACCCCGCGCCGCCCGAGCGGGGGGTAGCGGGTGGCGGCCGCGACGTCCGCTGCCTGCTCCGGGGTCGAGACCATCGGGACGAGCACCGTGCGCGCGCCGAGGTCGAGGACCTGCTTGAGCAGCACCTCGTCGGCCGCCGCGACGCGCACGACGGGGACGACGGGGTACCCGGAGACGGCGTGCAGCTGGGTCAGCACGGACTCCAGCCCGTTCGGCGCGTGCTCCATGTCGACGAGCACGAAGTCCAGCCCCGACCCCGCCATGATCTCGGCCGCCACGGGGGAACCGGAGCAGACCCACCCGCCGAACAGGGGCCGGTCGGCGGTCTGCAGGGCGTCGCGAAGGGTCAGTGGAAGCGGCACGAGATCGTCCCCAGTCGTCCGTAGTCGGCCAGCACGGTGTCGCCGGGTTCGATCCACACCGGCCGGGTGAAGGACCCGGCGAGCACGACGTCACCCGCGGCGAGGCCGTCGTCGTGCTGCGCGAGCTTGCGGGCCAGCCACGCCACCCCGGTCGCGGGGTGGTTCAGCACGGCCGCTGCGACCCCCGTCTCCTCGATGGTCTCGTTGCGGTACAACAGAGCCGAGACCCAGCGCAGGTCCACGGCGTCGGGGGCGACGGGGTTCCCGCCGAGCACCATGCCGCCCATGGCGGCGTTGTCGCTGATGGTGTCGACGATGGTGCGTCCGGCCATCTCCAGCCGCGAGGAGAGGATCTCCAGCGCCGGGACCACGTACTCGGTGGCGCGCAGGACGTCGAACACGCTCGTGTGCGGGCCGCTGAGGGGTTCGCGCAGGACGAACGCGAGTTCGACCTCGATGCGCACGTTGGAGAACCGGGCGTGATCGACGACGCTGCCGTTCTCGAACACCATGTCGTCGAAGACCGCGCCGTAGTCGGGTTCGGTGATGCCGGTGGCCTGCTGCATCACCTTCGACGTCAGCCCGATCTTGCGGCCGACGAGCCGGCGGCCCGCGGCGACCTGCCGGCGGCGCCACTCGTTCTGGACCGCGTAGGAGTCCTCCACCGTCATGCCGGGGTGCCGGGCGGTGAGCAGGGGGACGGTCGTCCGGTCGCGTTCGGCGGCGGCGAGTTCGTCGGCGATGGCGGTGACGGTCTCGGGGGGCAGCACGGTTCAGGCCTCCTGCTCGTAGCGGGCACGCCAGTGGGCGTTCATCGGGAACAACCCGTCGACGGAGTTCCCGGCGGCGACCTGCCCGGCGATCCAGGCGTCCTCGGCCTCCTGGGCGAGCGCGGCCGCGACGACCTCCTCGACGAGGGCGCGGGGGACGACGACGACCCCGTCGCCGTCCCCGACGACGACGTCACCGGGCTGCACCGTCGTCCCGCCGCAGGCGATCGTGACGTCGGTGTCCCACGGGACGTGCTTGCGGCCCAGGACGGCGGGGTGGGCGCCACGGGAGTACACGGGGATGCCCACGGCGCTCACGGCGGCGTGGTCGCGGACACCGCCGTCGGTGACGACGCCCGCGGCGCCGCGGGCGTGGGCGCGGATCGCGAGGATGTCGCCCAGGGTTCCCGAGCCGGTCTCCCCGCGCGCCTCGATGACGATGACCTCGCCCTCGCCGACCGTGTCGAACAGCCGCTTCTGGGCGTTGAGACCCCCGCCGTGGGAGGCGAAGAGGTCGGTGCGGTGGGGGACGAAGCGCAGCGTGCGGGCCAGCCCGACGAGCTTGCGGTCCGGGTGGTTCGACGTCACCCCGTCGACCGTCACGTCGTCGAGGCCCCGCTTGCGCAGCTGGGCCGAGAGCGCCGCGGTCGGGACCCGTTCGAGGTCGGCGCGCAGTGCGGGGGACAGGCCGTGACCGGGGAGCCCGGCGGCCTCGCGCGAACCCCACGCCTCCTCGCGCTGGAGGTCGTCGACGGCGGGGCCGGACCCGAGGGCGGGGTCGAACCCGTGCTCGCCCTGGACGACCGTCGTGCGCAACCGGCCGGTCGCAGGACCTCCCGGCACGTCCACCTCGACCTCGACGACGTCCCCCGGCACGACGACGCCCGCACCGGCCGGGGTTCCCGTGAGGACCACGTCGCCGGTCTCGAGCGTGAGGTGCTGGGACAGGTCGGCGACGATCTGCGCCAGCGGGAACAGCAACCCGGCCGTCGTGTCCTCCTGGACGAGGTCGCCGTTGACCCAGGTGCGCACGCGCAGGGCGGCGGGGTCCAGGCCCCGCGCGGGCAGGACCGCGGGCCCGAGCGGGGTGAACCCGTCGCCGCCCTTGGAGCGGACGTTCGAGCCCTTGTCGTTGCTGCGCAGGTCGTACAACCCCAGGTCGTTCGCCGCGGTGACGCCGGCGACGTGGTCCCAGGCGCGGTCCACGCCCACCCGACGGGCGGGTTCGCCGATGACGAGGGCGATCTCGCCCTCGAACCCCAGGAGTTCGGTGCCGAGGGGACGTTCGACGGTGCCGCCGCCGGAGACCGAGCTGGACGGTTTGAGGAAGTAGGACGGGTGCGCCGGCCGGCGGCCGCGCTGGGCGGCGCGGGAGGCGTAGGCGAGGTGGACGGCGAGGACCTTCCCCGGCCGGTGGGGGAGCGGTCCGGACGAGGACGGCATCTGCGCACTCCTTCGTGGGTCGTGTGGTCCGACCGTCGGGCTGACGGCCGCCCGCGTCAAGCGCACCGGGCCGAGGTGCCTCCTCGGCGACGACGAGGAAGCCGGTCCTTGCGCACCGTCGAGCTGGGCACCTACCGTATCGCCGAAGATATACGATCTGTCGAGCGTCGAGGAGGACGTCGTGCCGGGTCCGGAGGCGGGTGTCGCCACGTCGAAGGTGGAGCTCGCCTACGAGCTCGTCCGCGGGCGCATCGTGTCGGGCGCCTACACGCCGGGGTACCGCCTCGTGCTCGGGGCGCTCGCCCGGGAGCTCGGCTCGTCCCCGGTGCCGGTGCGCGAAGCCGTGCGGCGCCTGGAGGCCGAAGGGCTGGTCGAGTTCGAGCGCCACGTCGGCGCGACCGTCCGGGGACTGGACCCCGTGGAGTACCGCTGGACGATGGAGACGCTGGCCGTCGTCGAGGGGGCGGCGGTGGGGCAGGCCCTGCCGCTGCTCACGGCCGACGACCTGGCGGAGGCGAGGCGGCTCAACGAGCGGCTGCGCGCCGAACTCGCCGGGTTCGACCGCGGGGAACCGGACACCCAGCTGTTCAGCCAGCTCAACCAGCGACTGCACCGCACGCTGGCGGGCCGCTGCCCCAACCCGCACCTGCTCGAGCTCGTGGACCGGGGCTGGCACCGCCTCAGCACGCTGCGCACCAGCGTGTTCTCCCTGGTCCCCGACCGTACGCACCAGTCGGTGGCCGAGCACGACGCCCTGCTCGACCTCATCGCCTCCGGCGCCCCCGCCGCCGAGGTGGAGACCGCGGCCCGGGAGCACCGCGCGGCCACCCTGCGCGCCGTGCTCGTCCACGAGGCCACCGCCCGCAACCCCGAGGAGACCCTGTGACCGCTCGCCACGTGCCGGACGGCCTGCCCACCCACCTGCAGCACTTCATCGACGGCGAACTGCGCGACTCGGCCGACGGGACCACGTTCGACGTCCTCGACCCCGTGTCGAACGAGACGTACGCCACGGCCGCCGCCGGCGGCGCCGCCGACGTCGACGCCGCGGTGCGGGCCGCGCGCCGGGCGTTCGACGCCGGCACGTGGTCCGAGCGGCCCGCCCGCGGCCGCGCCCGCGTCCTGAACGCGATCGCCGACCTCGTCGAGGCCTCGGACACGCGGCTCGCCGAGCTGGAGACCTTCGACACCGGGCTGCCCATCACCCAGGCCCTGGGGCAGGCGCAGCGCGCCGCGGAGAACTTCCGGTTCTTCGCCGACCTCGTCGTGGCGCAGTCCGACGACGCCTACAAGGTGCCCGGCAGGCAGGTGAACTACGTCAACCGCAAACCCGTCGGCGTGGCCGGGCTCATCACGCCGTGGAACACGCCGTTCATGCTGGAGAGCTGGAAGCTCGCGCCCTCCATCGCCTCCGGCTGCAGCGTCGTCCTCAAACCCGCCGAGTTCACCCCGCTGTCGGCGAGCCTGTGGGCGCAGATCTTCACCGAGGCCGGCCTGCCGCAGGGGGTGTTCAACCTCGTCAACGGCATCGGCGAGGACGCCGGGGACGCGCTCGTCAAGCACCCCGGCACCCAGCTCATCTCCTTCACCGGCGAGACGACGACGGGGCAACTGATCTTCCGCAACTCCGCGACGCAGCTCAAGGGGTTGTCGATGGAGCTCGGCGGGAAGTCCCCGGCCGTCGTGTTCGCGGACGCCGACCTCGAGGCGGCCCTGGACTCGACGCTGTTCGGGGTGTTCTCCCTCAACGGGGAGCGGTGCACCGCGGGGTCGCGCATCCTCGTGCAGCGCAGCATCTACGACGAGTTCGTCGATCGGTACGCCACCCGGGCGCGGAACATCGTCGTCGGGGACCCGCACGACCCGCGGACCGAGGTCGGCGCCCTCGTGCACCCCGAGCACTACGAACGGGTGCTGGGGTACGTCGAGGTCGGCAAGACCGAGGGGCGCCTCGTCGCCGGCGGCGGGCGACCGGACCACCTTCCCGTCGGGAACTACCTCGCGCCCACCGTCTTCGCCGACGTCCCCTCCACCGCGCGGATCTTCCAGGAGGAGATCTTCGGTCCCGTCGTGGCCATCACGCCGTTCGAGGACGAGGCCGACGCCGTGCGGCTGGCCAACGACGTCAAGTACGGCCTCGCGGGGTACGTCTGGACGTCCGACCTCACGCGCGGGCACCGCGTCGCGCACGCGATCGAGGCCGGCATGGTGTGGCTGAACTCCCACAACGTCCGCGACCTGCGCAGCCCCTTCGGCGGGGTGAAGGCCTCCGGGCTCGGCCACGAGGGCGGGTACCGGTCGCTGGACTTCTACTCCGAGCAGCAAGCCGTCCACATCACGCTGGGCGACGTCCACACCGCGCGCTTCGGCGCCCACTGAACCCCCGGGAGCCCGACATGAGCGACACGACACGAGACCTGCCGACCCCGCCCGACGTCATCCGCTGCGCCTACGCCGAACTCGTCGTCACCGACCTGCAGGCCTCGAAGTGGT
Source organism: Kineococcus endophyticus (assembly GCF_040796495.1). Classification (NCBI taxonomy): domain Bacteria; kingdom Bacillati; phylum Actinomycetota; class Actinomycetes; order Kineosporiales; family Kineosporiaceae; genus Kineococcus; species Kineococcus endophyticus. Next base: position 115,303 of record NZ_JBFNQN010000010.1, read on the forward strand.
TCTACACCGGACTGCTCGGCCTCGTCGTGACCCACGAGACCGAGGACGCGCTGTACCTGCGGGCCTTCGAGGAGTACCTGCACCACAGCCTCGTCGTGCGGCAGGGGCCCGTGGCGGCGGCGGCCAAGTTCGCCTACCGCGTGCGCACGCCGCAGGACCTCGACCTGGCCGAGGCGCACTACCGCGCGCTCGGGGTCGAGGTCCGCCGGGTGCCCGCCGGGACCACCCGGGGGATCGGCGAGGCCGTCCAGGTCGTCGACCCCCTGGGGTTCCCCGTCGAGTTCTTCCACGAGGCCGAGCACGTCGAGCGGTTCCACCAGCGCTACGACCTGCACGGGGCGGGGGCCATCTCCCGGCTGGACCACTTCAACGTCGTCACCCCCGACGTCCCCGCCGCGCGCGCCTACTACGAGGGCCTGGGGTTCAAGGTGTCCGAGGACATCGAGGACGACGAGGGCACCGTCTACGCCGCCTGGATGTACCGCAAACCCACCGTCCACGACGTCGCCCTCACCGGCGGGGACGGCCCGCGCATGCACCACATCGCCTTCGCGACCCACGAGCGCAGCCAGATCCTGCACCTGTGCGACCACCTCGGGGCCGTGCGGCGCTCGGACCAGATCGAGCGCGGCCCCGGCCGGCACGGGGTCTCCAACGCGTTCTACCTCTACCTGCTGGACCCGGACGGGCACCGCATCGAGATCTACACCCACGACTACTACACCGGTGACCCCGACAACCCGGTCATCACGTGGGACGTGCACGACAACCAGCGCCGCGACTGGTGGGGCAACCCCGTCGTCCCGTCCTGGTACGCGAACGCGTCCACCGTCCTCGACCTCGACGGCACGCCCCGCCCGGTCACCGAACGCACCCAGGACCGCGAGTCCGACGTCACCATCGGCGCCGACGGGTTCTCCTACACCCGCAAGGACGACGAGGCGGTCGGCTTCAAGGTGGGGCACCAGGTGTGAAGACCGTCCGGCAGGCGCCGGCGTGGTCCCTGCGCCAACTCCTCTACTTCGTCACCGTGGCCGAGACGGGGACGATCACCGGTGCCGCCGAGCAGCTGGTGATCTCCCCGTCGGCGGTCGCCGCGGCGGTGGAGAAGCTGGAGCACGCCTTCGGGGTCCAGCTCTGCGTCCGCCGGAAGGCGCACGGCATCACGCTCACCGCGGCGGGGCAGGACCTGCTCCGCCGCTCGCGCGCCCTGCTGGAGGAGGCCGAGGAACTCGCCGAGGTGGGGGGCGGCGCGGGGGAGTCCCTGGGCGGGAACCTCACCGTCGGCTGCTACCACACGCTGGGACCGACCTGCCTGCCGCCGCTGCTGTCGGCGTTCGCCGCCGACCACCCGCGGGTCCGCACGACGTTCACCGAGGCTGACCAGGACAGCCTGCAGGACGGGCTCGAGCGCGGCGAGCTCGACGTGGCCGTCCTGTACGACATGCAGCTGCGCGACGGCGTGGCGAGCCTGGAACTGTTCCGCACCCGCCCGCACGTCCTGCTGCCGGCCGGTCACCCGCTGGCGGGCGACCCCGAGGTCCGGTTGCGCGACCTCGCGGCCGAACCGTTCGTGCTGCTGGACTCACCGCCGAGTTCGCAGGACACGTTCTCGGTGTTCCGGCAGGTCGGCATCGAGCCCCAGGTCCGGTTCCGCGCCGGCGGCCTGGAGACCGTGCGGGCCCTCGTCGGCCGCGGGCTGGGGTGGAGCCTGCTCGTCCAGCGCCCGTGGTCGGACCGGACCTACGAGGGCCGGGAGGTCGTCGTGCGCGAGATCGCCGACGGCGTGCCCGAGGTGCGCGTCCTCCTGGCCTGGTCGCGGCGCACCCCCCTGACCCGGGCCGCACGCGCGTTCGCCCGCGCCGCCCCCACCGCCTTCACCCCCAGTCCCATCCTGTCCCAGCAGTCGACGACGACCGAGGAGAACCGATGAGCACCCAGACCGACACCGTCACCAGCGAGCAGGACCTGCTGGCCCGGGTCACCGTCGCCGAGGGCGTGGAGATCCACGAACCCGCGACGGGGGACCTGCTCGGCCGCGCGCCCGAGCACACCACGGACGACCTCGAGCGCGTCGTGACGGCGGCCACCGCGGCGCAGCCCGGCTGGGCCGGACTCGGGCACGCCGAGCGCAGCGCGGTCCTGCTGCGGATCGCCGACCGCATCGAGGCGGCCGCCGAACCGCTCGCCCGCCTGCTCGCCCGCGAGCAGGGCAAACCCCTCAACGGGCCGAACGCCCGGTTCGAGGTCGGCGCCTGCTCGGCCTGGCTGCGCGCGACGGCGGCCACCGTGCTCGAGGAGGAGGTCGTCGTCGACGACGGCTCGCAGGTGTCCGTCATGACCTACCGGCCCCTGGGCCTGGTCGCGGCGGTCGGGCCGTGGAACTGGCCCCTGATGATCACCGTCTGGCAGGTCGCGCCGTCCCTGCTGATGGGCAACGCCGTCGTCGTGAAGCCGTCGGAGAAGACGCCGCTGAGCGTGCTCGCGCTCGTCTCCCTCATGGCCGAGGAACTGCCCGACGGCGTCCTGGGGGCGCTGTCCGGGGGCCGTGAGCTGGGGGCGTCGCTCGTCGCGCACCCGGCCGTGCGCAAGGTGATGTTCACCGGGTCCACGGCCGCGGGCCGCAAGATCGTCGAGGCGTCGGGGGCGAACCTCGCCCGGCTGACGCTGGAGCTCGGGGGCAACGACGCGGGCATCGTCCTGCCCGACGCCGACCCGCGGGCCATCGCCCAGGACCTGTTCTGGGGCGCCTTCATCAACACCGGCCAGACCTGCGCGGCCCTCAAGCGGCTCTACGTCCACGAGTCGATCCACGACGAGGTCGTCGCGGCGCTGGCCGACGTCGCGAAGGCGATGCCGTTGGGGCGCAGCCTGGACGAGGACAGCGTGCTCGGGCCGGTGCAGAACTCCATGCAGTTCGAGGTCGTCTCCGGCCTCGTCGAGGACGCCAAGCAGCGCGGCGGAACCGTCGTCACCGGGGGTTCGCCGCTGAGCGACCTGGGCCCGCTGTTCTACCCGGTCACGCTGGTCACCGGGCTGCACGACGGCGACCCGCTCGTGGACCAGGAGCAGTTCGGTCCGGCGCTGCCCATCGTCTCCTACTCCGACGTCGAGGAGGCCATCGCCAGCGCCAACCGGCTCGACGTCGGTCTCGGGGCGTCGGTCTGGTCGTCCGACACCGCCCGGGCCCAGGAGGTCGCCGACCGTGTGGAGGCCGGGACGGTCTGGATCAACTCCCACGGCGGGGTGCACCCGATGGCCCCGTTCGGCGGGGTCAAGGGGTCCGGGTACGGCGTCGAGTTCGGTGTCGAGGGTCTGAAGGCCCTCGGGGTGCCGAAGGTCGTGACCCGCCCGGCTGCGCCGGCGGCGCAGTGAGTGCGGCGGACGGGGCCGGGCGGGTCGTCGTCGTCGGCGCCGGGTCGGCCGGTTCGGTCCTGACCCGGCGCCTGCTGGACGCGGGCCGCTCGGTCCTCCTGCTGGAGGCCGGCCCGCCCGAGACGAACCCGGCCATCCCCGAACTCGCGCGGCTCGGGGAGCTCTGGCACTCCGAGGTCGACTGGAACTACTTCACGGTGCCGCAAGCGGGTGCGGCGGGACGGCGGCTGCACCTGCCCCGCGGGAAGGTCGTCGGCGGCTCGCACGCGCTGAACGCCTGCATCTGGGTGCGTGGGTGCAGGCAGGACTACGACGACTGGGCGGCGGCCGGGAACCCCGGCTGGGGCTGGGACGACGTCGTGCCGCTGTTCCGCGCCGCGGAGGAGGTGCTGGGCGTCGTCACCGACTACCCGTTGCACCCGGTCCAGGCCGCGGTGCTCGAGGCGGCGCAGCAGGCGGGTCTGGCCCGCACGCCGGACTACAACGGCGGGCGGCTGGACGGCGTCGCGCCGCAGCAGGTCACGGTGCGCGACGGGCGGCGGCACAACACCTGGCACGCGTACCTGCTGCCCGTCCGCGACCACCCGTCGCTGGAGGTCGTGACCGGGGCCTGGGTCCACGAGCTGCTGCTCGAGGACGGCGCCGTCCGCGGGGTGCGGTACGCCGTGCAGGGGCGGGTGCAGGAGGTCCGCGCCGACACCGTGGTGCTGTGCGCCGGAGCGCTCGACACCCCGCGGGTGCTGCTGCGCTCGGGCGTCGGCCCGCGCGAGGAACTCGCGGCCGTCGGGATCGAGCCCGTGCTCGACCTGCCGGGTGTCGGGCGCAACCTCCACGACCACCTGCTCGCCCCCGTCATCGCGACGGCGCAGCGGGAGGTCCCGCCTCCCGGACCGGGGCAGAGCGCCACGCAGGTGCACTGGTGGTGGCGGTCCCGACCCGGGCTGGACCGCCCGGACACCCAGCCCATCGTGTTCTCGGTCCCGATGTACGACGACACCCTCAGCGGTCCGGCCAACGCCTTCACGGTGTACGGCGGTCTCGTCACGCCGCGCAGCCGGGGGTCCGTGCGGCTCACGAGCGCCGACCCGACGGCACCGACGGCCGTGGACCTCGGGGCGCTCACCCACCCCGACGACGTCGCTTCCCTCGTCGCGTCGGTGCAGCAGGCGCGCGAGGTGGTGCGGCAGCCGGCCCTCGCGGCGTGGGGGGCCGCCGAACTGCACCCCGGGGCCCAGGTGCGGGACGAGGACCTGGAGGACTACGTGCGGCGCACCGCGGTCACGTACCACCACCAGGTCGGCACGGCGCGGATGGGCACCGACGCCCTCGCCGTCGTCGACCCCCGCACGCTCGGCGTGCACGGCGTCGCCGGGCTGCACGTGGCCGACGCGTCGGTGGTCCCCACCATCCCCGCGGGGAACACCAACGCGCCGGCGGTCCTGGTCGCCGAGAAGGCGGCCCGTGCGCTGAGCGCCCTCAGCGTCGCGGGCTGAACACCCCGTCGAAGAACGCGGGCAGTCCGGCTCGATCGGTCAGCGGCAGCACGGCCGCCACGTACTGGTCGGGCCGGACGACCACGACGCACCCGGCGGGGTCGATCCCGCGTTCGGCGAACACGTCCTCCTCGGGGTGCAGGGCGTAGACCTTCTCGTAGTCCGTCAGGCCGAACGGCCCGGTGCGCGGCAGGAACACCGCCGGCACCGTGCCGAGGTCGACCTCGGGGTGCGGGACGGGGTGGACGACCTTGACGTCGAAGAGTGCGTCGAGGTCCTCGTCCGGCCGGGTGTGGGCGACGACGGGGGAGGCCGGGTCGTCCGCCAGCCACTGCGCCCACGCGGTGAGTTCCGCACCCGGCGCCCCGTCGGCGAAGGCGTACAGCCGCCAGCGGCCGTCGGCGCGGGCGTGGTGGCCCAGGTGGACGGGGTTCCCGTCGGCGACCCGGCTGACGCGGGGGGACCTGAACCGCTTGCCCACCGTGAACCCCTTCGCGAGGTCCTGGTGCGCGTCGTCGGCGACGACCTGCGAGGCCGGGTAGTGCGTGCGGAACCCGGCCGGGAACTCGGCGGTGGCGGTGTAGAACTCACCGAGCGCGCCGGGGTCGTCGAACTCCTCGGGCTTGCGCGCCATGAGGGTCGACCACTCGCGGTCGAAGTCGATGAGGTTCTGCGCGATGACCTGCCGCTCGGCGGAGTACGTGCGCAGCAACGACTCCGGGCTGCGTCCGGACAGGACGTGGGCGAGCTTCCAGCCGAGGTTGAACGCGTCCTGCATCGAGACGTTCATGCCCTGACCGGCCTTGGCGCTGTGGGTGTGGCAGGCGTCGCCCGCGATGAAGACGCGCGGGTCCCGGTCCACTCCCGCCGGCACGTCGTCGAACCGCTCGGTGAGCCGGTGCCCCACCTCGTAGACGCTGTACCAGGCGACGTCCTTCACGTCGAGCGTGTACGGGTGCAGGATCTCGTTCGCCTTGGCGATCGCCGTCTCGACGGTCGTGGCCCGGACGGCGCCGGCGTCGTCCGCGGCGGTCTCCCCGAGGTCGACGTACATGCGGAACAGGTGCCCGCCCTCGCGGGGGATGTGCAGGATGCTGCCCGCCCGGGACTGGATCGCGCACTTGGTGCGGATGTCGGGGAAGTCGGTGACCGCGAGGGCGTCCACGACCGCCCAGGCGTGCAGCGCGGCCCCGCCGGCGAGCGTCAGCCCGATGGAGCGGCGGACACCGCTGCGGGCCCCGTCGCAGCCCACGACGTACCGCGCGTGCACGGTGCGCTCGGCGCCGGACGCCTCGCGCAGCCGGACCTCGACGGGGTGGTCCCGGCCGTCCTCGTGGACCGTCAGGTCGAGGAAGTCGTAGCCGAAGTCGGGTTCCATCCGGCTCGGGGAGTTCTCCATGAACTCGGTGAAGTGGTCCAGGACGCGGGCCTGGTTGACGATGAGGTGCGGGAACTCGCTGATGCCGTGCGGGTCGTCGACCGCCCGCGTCGTCCGCACGATCGAGGCGGGGTCGGCCGGGTCCGGCGCCCAGAAGCACATCTCGGTGATCCGGTACGCCTCCTCGGTGATCCGCCCCGCGAAGCCGAACGCCTGGAACGTCTCGACGCTGCGGGCCTGGATGCCGTCCGCCTGGCCGATGGCCAGGCGTCCCTCGCGGCGGTCCACGAGGCGGGTGGTGATGCCCGGGAAGACCGAGAGCTGGGCGGCGAGCAGGACGCCCGCCGGCCCGGCGCCGACGACGAGGACGTCGACCTCCTCGGGCAGGTCGGGGTCCCAGGCGGTGCCGTCGGGGACGGGGGTGACGCGCGGGTCGCCCGAGACGTACCCGTGGTGGTGGAACTGCATGAGGAGCCTCCCGGACGACGGTGTCACCGGCGACGCTAGGTTTCGCCTTCGCGACGGGTCAACCACCGGTGTCCGAGGTGGAACCTCGGCTTCCCCGAGGTGGGCTCAGCCCTCCGGGGAGCCCAGGTCCTCGCCCAGCTCCGCCAGCACTGCGGAGGCGATGCGGAAGGCGGTGTTCGCGTCGGGCACCCCGCAGTACACGGCGGAGGCGAGGATCGTCTCGCCGATCTCGGCGACCGTCACGCCGTTGCGCCGGGCGGCCCGCACGTGCATGGCGAACTCCTCGTGGTGACCGCGCGCGATGAGGGCCGTGAGGGTGATGAGCGAGCGCGTACGCCGGTCCAGGCCGGGGCGCGTCCAGACCGCGCCCCAGGCGTTCTCGGTGATGTACCGCTGGAAGTCGGCGGTGAACCCCGTGGTCCCGGCCACGGCGCGGTCGACGTGCTCGTCGCCGAGCACCTCGCGCCGCACGACCATCCCCGCCCTGTACTCGGGGGAGTACTCGTCGCTGTGGTCCCGAGTCACTGCGTCACCTCTCGTGCCAGGTCCCGGACGATCCGGGCGATCTCCTGCGGCGCCTCGGCCGGGGCCTGGTGCGCCACGTCCTGCAGGACCACGAGGCGCCCGTCGCGCACCCCGTCGGCGATCTCCCGCAGGGACTCCGGCGGGCAGACGGCGTCGTGGGCGCCGGCGACCGCGACGACGGGACGCTCGACCTCGGCGAGGCGGTCGCGGACGTCGAACCGCGCCAGCGCGCCGCAGACCGCGGTGTAGCCCTCGGTGCCCGTGTCCCGCAACGCGTGCAGCAGAGCGGCCCCGACCGCGGGGCGCCGGTCGAGGAACCCCGGGGCGAACCAGCGCTCCGCCGTCGCGCTCACCAGGGAGGCGGTGCCCGAGGCCCGCACCTGCGCCGCGCGTCCCGCCCACGAGTCGGGCGTCCCGATGCGCGCGCCCGTGCAGCACAGCACGGCCCCCAGCACGCGGTCGGGGTGGTCCAGGAGGAGTTGCAGCCCGACCTGCCCGCCGACCGAGTCGCCCGCGTAGAGGAAGGGGCCGTCGTGCCGTTCGGCGACGGCGCCTGCGACCTGCTGGGCGAGGTCGGCGATGGTCAGGTCGTCGGGGACGGGCCGGCGGTCGGCGCCGTGGCCGGGCAGTTCCCAGGCGACGACGTCGAACTCGTCGGAGAGCAGGTCGACGACGGGGCCCCAGCAGGTGGCGGCGGTGGTCCCGAGCGAGGGGCCGAGGACCAGGACGGGTCGGTCGGGGGTCACGGGGTTCCTCCGCGAAGTCGTTCCGCCGCGGCGAGGTTCGCCGCGGCCCTGTCGGGGTGGACGGTCAGACCCGCCAGCAGGTCCGCGGTCTGCGCGGTCGCCACGACCGTCCGGCGGGCCAGCAGTCGCAGGGTGTCCCACTCGGCGTGCCAGGCCCCGTCGGCGCGTTCGTCGACCTGGTCGGCCGCGGCCGCGTGCAGCGTCGCGGCGAGCTGGGGGGCCGCGAGGGCGGTGGAGCGGATCAGGACGGACAGCACGGGGTTCGCCTTGTGCGGCATGGACGACGACCCGCCGCCCGTGCCCTCGGACAGTTCCCCGACCTCGGGCCGCGACAGCGTCAGGACGTCCCGGGCGACGTGCCCGCACGCGTCGGTCGTCGTCGCCAGCGCGTCCCCGGCGCGGGTCACCGGACGTCGGGTCGTGTGCCAGGACGGTGCGTCGGCCAGGCCCAGCCGGGCGGCGAGGTCGCGGCGCTCGGTCAGCACCCCGACGGGCCCACCGGCCTGGACGGGGTAGGTCAGCGCGGCGAGGTCCGCGTCGGCCTCGAGCAGTCCCGTGCGCCACGCGGCGAAGCGGTGGGACAACGGGACGGGCAGCGCCCACTGCGTCAGGGTGCGGGCCGTGACCTCGAGGTGGCCGTGGGCGGCGTCGAGGGTCGCCAGTGCGGCCTGGGCGTCCGCGAGGTGGGTGCGGACCCGGCCCACCGCGTCCCGCAGCATCAGGACGAGCGCGGTGTCCACGACGTCCTGGCTCGTCAGCCCGGTGTGCACCTCGACGCCGGGGTTGGCCCGGCGCAGGGCCCGGACCAGCGGGATGAGGGGGTTGCCGCCCGCCTCGACGTCGAGCGGCTCGTCGGGGGCCGTCAGGTCCGCACCGGCCCACGCCGACTCCACCGCGACCATCGCCGCGGTGAAGGCCTCGTCGGAGAACACGTCGCCGGCCCGGTGGTCACCGGGCCGGAAGAGTTCGCTCACCGGTGGCTCACGCGGGGGTTTCCCCCGGTGCGACGAGGAAGACGGTCTCCTCCGGACCCTGCAGGTGCACGTTGAAACGGTAGCCGTCCGGGTCGGCCGTCGCGACGAGGGTGCGGGCCCGCGGGCCGGCCGCGGTGAGCAGCGGATCCGTCGCGCCGTCGGCGAGGGGGAGGTAAGCGCGGGTGGTGAGGCGGTGCAGCAGCCCGCGGGCGAAGACCGTGACGGCGAAGAACGGCAGCCCGCCGTCGACCGCGCCGGGGGTGAGGGTCGTGAAGGAGTAGTGGCCCGCCCCGTCGGTGGCGCAGCGGCCGAACCCCGTGAACGTCCAGCCGTCGCGGTGCAGGGACCCGTGCCGCTGGACGACGGCGCCGTCGGGGTCGGCCTGCCAGACCTCCAGCAGGGCGTCGGAGACGGGGGTGCCCGCACCGTCGAAGACCGTGCCGTGCAGCCGGACGGCCCCGGGGGTCCCCCTCGGCACGAGCTCGGAGTCGCCGGGGTAGGGCATGGCGTAGTGGAAGAACGGGCCCACGGTCTGGCCCGGGGTCGGCGCGAGGCGGGTCATCCGTGGTCCTCCTCTTCCAGGGGCGTGCGGTGGGCGCCGGTGAGGACGATGTCCCACCGGTAGCCCGTCGCCCACTCGTGCGTGGTGACGTCGTGGTCGTAGGTGGCGACGAGGCGTTCGCGCGCCGCCGGGTCGACGATCGACTGGTAGATCGGGTCCAGCGCGAACAGCGGGTCGCCCGGGAAGTACATCTGGGTCACGAGGCGCTGGGTGAAGTCGGTGCCGAACAGCGAGAAGTGGATGTGCGCCGGGCGCCAGGCGTTGTGGTGGTTCTTCCAGGGGTAGGGCCCGGGTTTCACCGTCGTGAACCGGTAGACGCCGTCGGCGTCGGTGAGCGTCCGGCCCATGCCCGTGAAGTTCGGGTCCAGGGGGGCGGGGTGCTGGTCGCGCTGGTGGACGTAGCGCCCGCCCGCGTTCGCCTGCCAGACCTCCACCAGCTGGTGGCGCACGGGCCGGCCGTCGCCGTCGACGACGCGTCCGGTGACCACCATGCGCTCACCGAGGGGCTCCCCGCCGCGCTGGATCGTCAGGTCCGCTTCGAGCGGGTCGACGTCGCGCTGCCCGAAGGCGGGGGCGAAGAGTTCCACGCCCTCGGGGTCGACCTGGAACAGGTCCTTGGTCGGGTGCCGCAGCAGCGTCGAGCGGTAGGGCGGGTAGTCGCGGTGGGGTTGGAACTCCGGCTCGCGGGTCGTGGCCCACTTCGCCGCGGTGTCCTCGATCTCGGCCGACAGTGCGGCCTGGCTCTCCAGGCCCGTGTCCGGCCCGGTCATCGTGTCGGCCATCCGGTGTAACCCTCCGCGAGGTAGGTGGACCCGGCCTCGGAGGAGACCAGGGAGTGCAGTTCCCCGAGCTGGCGGAGGTCGTCGAAACCCTCGCTGCCGGGGCTGCGGTGCAGCATCGTCGTCATCCAGTAGCTGAAGTGCTGGGCCTTCCACACCCGGGCCAGGGCGCGGTCGGTGTACTCGTCGAGCAGGTCGAGGTCGTCCTTGGTCAGGGCGTCCACCAGGACCTCGGCGAGCACCCGGACGTCGGCCAGGGCGAGGTTCAGGCCCTTCGCGCCCGTCGGCGGGACGGTGTGCGCGGCGTCTCCGGCCAGGACGAGGCGGCCGTGCCGCATCGGGGTCTGGACGAAGCTGCGGAACGGCAGGACCGAACGGCTGATGACGGGACCCTCGACGAGTTCGAACCCGTCCCGGCCGGCGAGCCGTCCCTGGAGCTCGTCCCAGATCCGGGCGTCGGACCAGTCGTCGACGTTCTCCGCCGGGTCGCACTGGAAGTACATGCGCTGCACCGACTCGGTGCGCTGGCTGATGAGCGCGAACCCCGTCTCGGAGCGGTTGTAGATCAGTTCGTCAGAACTCTTGGGGGCCTCGCAGAGGATCCCGAACCAGGCGAACGGGTACTCGCGGAACCAGCGCTGGTGGCCGGCGACGAGGTCGCGGCAGACGCTGCGGGACCCGTCGGCGCCGACGACGACCTCGGCCTGCACCTCGTGCCGCGACCCGTCGGCCGCGGTGAAGACCACCCGGGGCGATCCGGTGACGTCGTGCACCCCGACGTCGGAGACGCCGTAGTGCAGGTTCCCGCCGTCGCGGGTGCGGGCGCGGTGCAGGTCGGTGAACACCTCGGTCTGCGGGTAGAGCCAGACGGAGTTCCCGACGAGCCGCTCGAAGTCCAGGTGGTGGGACGCGCCGTCGAAGCGCAGGAAGATGCCGCCGTGGCGGTCGCCCTCGGTGAGGACGCGCTGGGGTCCGTCGCCGTAGACGCCCGTCTCGGTGAGCAGGCGCACGCTGTCGGTCTCCAGGATGCCCGCGCGGTGGGTCGTCTCGATCTCGTGGACCGTCCGGTGGTCCACGACCACCGTGTCGATCCCCGCGCGGTGCAGCAGGTGGGAGGCCATGAGGCCCGCGGGGCCACCCCCGACGACCGCGACCCGCGTGCGGTGGGTCGTGACGGGGGCGTGGGACGGCGTCGTCATGGGGCGAGGCTAGGGCCGGTGCCGGTGAGCGGCCAGGGCGCCGTGCCACTGAGTGGAATAGCCTGGTGGCGTGGCCGGTCGTTCCGCTCCCGGCGCCTCCCTCGTGGACCGCGCCCTCGACGTGCTCGGCGCCTTCGAGCCCGAGCACCGCGTCCTGCGCCTGGCCGACCTCGCGGCCCGCAGCGGGCTCACTCCGTCCACGACGCTGCGCATCGTGCGCCGGCTGCAGACCAGGGGTTTCGTCGCCCGGCGCGCGGACGGGTCCTACGTGGTGGGGCGCCGGACGTGGGACCTCGGGCTGCTGGCGCCGGTGCAGACCGACCTGCGCGACGTCGCCGCGCCGTTCCTGCAGGACCTGCAGGCGGCGACGCGGGCCACGGTGCACCTCGCCCAGCGTGACGGCGACCGGGTCCTCTACCTCGACCGGTTGCAGGGGTCGGCGTCGGTGCCCGTCGTGAGCCGCGTCGGCGGGCGGCTGCCCCTGCACACCACCGGGGTGGGCAAGGTCCTGCTGGCGCACGCCCCCGCGGACGTCGTGGCGCACGTCCTCGCCGGGCTGGACCGCGTGACGCCGTACAGCATCACCTCGCCCGCTCTGCTGCAGCGTCAGCTCGCCCAGGTCCGCCGGGAGGGCTTCGCCAGCACGAGCGGGGAGATGGACGTCGGGAACGCCTCCGTCGCCGTGCCCGTGCGGGGAGCCGACGGGCAGGTCGTCGCGGCCCTCGGCCTCGTGGTCGCGACGCTCGGCCGCGACCGGCAGCGGCTCGTGGCGGCGCTCACGGTGGCGGCGGCGGGCATCGGGCGCGCCCTGCGGGCCGATCTTCGCCTGCCCGGGTGACAGTGCTGGTTGAGAGTTGTACTTGTCTAGAAGCAGACCCACCATGGACCTCGTGACCAGCACGAGCTCCACGGTGAGCCAGACCCTCGAGGGTCCCGACTTCTTCTCCCGCCTCCTGGCGACGGTGGCCGACGGCGACCGCCGCATGACGGTGGAGGACGCCGACGGCCGCCGCTTCGTGCTCGTCTCCGAGGAGCGCTACCGGGCGCTGGAGGAGTTCGAGCGCCGCCACGGCGGTCTGGCGCCGGCGGCGGGGCGGACGCCGTCGCTGACCGCCCGCGAGCGGGAGATCCTCCAGCTGACCGCCGACGGGAACCCCGGCGCCGTCGTGGCCGAACGCCTGGGCCTGGCGCCGAACACCGTCGCCCAGCACTTGGCCTCGGTGCGTCGCAAGTACGGCGTCCGGTCCTCCGCCGCGGCCGCGGCCCTGGCGCGGCAGGCCGGTCTGGTCGACTGAGGGGCAGGCCGACGGGGCGGTGGAGCCCCTGGTCGGAATCGAGCCGACGACCTACCGCTTACAAGGCGGTTGCTCTGGCCACTGAGCTACAGGGGCGCGCTCGCGCGCGGGACCGAGCTTAGCCGAGCTCTCCCGTCAGCTCGTCGCTGGTCACGACCCGCGCGAACCCGTCCCCGAGCGCCGCGAGGAACGCGGTGTGGGCCACGGCCCCGGGCACCTGCACCCCGGCGAGTTCGAGATCCGGTGCGGCGCAGGCGTCGGCGACGACGGTGACGGCGAAACCCCGCTCGGCCGCCGAGCGGACCGTGGAGTCGACGCACATGCTCGTCATCATCCCGAGGACGACGAGGTCCTCCACGCCGCGCTCGCGCAGCAGCTCCTCCAGCCCGGTGTCCAGGAACGAGTTCGGCGCGTGCTTGACCACGAGCGCCTCGCCCGGCCCCGGGGCCACGGCCGGGTGGATCTGCACACCGGGAGTGCCGGGCCGCAGGAAGGGGGTCCCGTCCACGCTGTGGTGCTGGACGTGGACCACGACGAGGCCGGCCCCCCGCGCCGCGGCGAGCACCCGGCCGGCGGCCTGCGCGGCCTCCTCCGGCCCGACGAGGGGGAACGCCCCACCCGGGAAGTAGTCCTGCTGGACGTCGACGACGACGAGGGCTGCGGTCACGGGCGACATCCTGCCGCACTGGGCAGACTGCCCGTCGTCGACCAGTTCCACGCCGCACAACTGGGCAATGTGTCCACCCGAGCGGTCGCGTCTGGACAGACTGACGACCGTACGGCGTCATGGGTCCATGACGTCTCGCTCCACGCCCGCGGTGCCCACGGTGACCGTCGGCGCGTACCTGGCCCGCCGCCTCGTCGAACTGGGGGGAGCGCACCTGTTCGGCCTCCCCGGCGACTTCAACCTCAGCCTCCTCGACGAGATGCTCGAGGTGCCCGGGATCGAGTGGGTCGGCAACACCAACGAGCTCAACGCGGCGTACGCGGCCGACGCCTACGCCCGCACGACCCGCGGGGTCGCCGCCCTCGTCACCACCTACGGGGTCGGGGAGCTGTCCGCCGTCAACGGCATCGCCGGCAGCTACGCCGAGGACGTCCCCGTCGTGCAGGTCACCGGGATGCCCGAGACGGGGGCCTGCCAGCGCGGCGCCCTGCTGCACCACTCCCTCGCCGACGGCGACCACGAGCACTTCGCGCGCGCCTACCGCGAGGTCACCGCCACCGGGTCCGTGCTGCGCGCCGCCGACGCCGCGCTGGAGATCGACCGCGTCCTGCGCGTCGCCCTCGAACGCTCCAAGCCCGTCTACCTCGGGATCCCCGCCGACGTCGCCGTCGCCCGCGTCTCCAGCGCCCCGCTGCGCCGGCCGCTGCGCCCGGCCCCCAGCGACCCCGTCGCCCTCGACGACCTGCGCGTCGCCCTCGCCGAGGTCCTCGCCGACGTCCCCGCCCTGACGGTGCTGGCCGGCACCCAGGTGCACCGCCGCCGCGCCGAGGGCGGGCTGGCGGCGCTCGCGGGCCGGGACGGGGTGCGCGTGGCGACCCTCGTCGGGGCCAAGGCGATGCTGCCCGAGCAGCACCCGGCGAGCCTGGGCACCTACCAGGGCGCCATGACCATCTCGCCCGACGTGCGCCGCGCCGTCGACGAGGCCGACCTGCTCGTCCTGGCCGGCGCCGTCCTGTCCGACGTCATGACGGGGTTGTTCAGCCACGGTTTCGACCCCTCCCGCGCGGTCCGGCTCGGCATCGCCGAGGCCGTGGTCGACGGCGTGACGTTCCACGACGTGCGGCTGGAGGACACCCTCCCGCTGCTGGCCGAGGTCGTGCGGGACCGGGAGTTCGCCGCGCTGCCGCCCGTCGAAGGGGTGTGGCCGCACGTCACCGCGCCCTCGGCGCAGGCGGAGGCGGGGGACGGCCCGCTGACGCAGCACGCCCTGTGGCGCACCGTGCAGGGGTGGCTGCCGGAGGACGCGATCGTCGTCGCGGACGCGGGCACGTCCCTCTACGGGAGCCTGGAACTGCGCCTGCCGCCGGGGGCCGAACTCCTCGTGCAGCCCATCTGGTCCTCCATCGGGTTCACGCTGCCCGCCGTCCTGGGGACCTGCCTGGCCGCCCCGCACCGGCGTTCGATCCTCTTCGTCGGCGACGGCGCCGCGCAGCTCACGGTGCAGGAGATCGCGACCGTCCTGCAGCGGGAGCGTTCGGCTGGTCAGCCCGCTCCCGTCGTCGTCGTGGTCGACAACTCCGGCTACACCATCGAACGCGTGCTGCAGAGCCCCAAGGCCGTCTACCAGGACGTCACGTCCTGGGACTGGCTCGCGGTGCCCGCCCTGTTCGCCCCCGGCCGCGACGTCCTCACCGCCCGCGCCGGCACCCGCGCCGAGCTCGAGGACGCCCTGGACCGCATCGCGGCCGCTCCGGAGCGGCCGGCGGTCGTGCACGCGGTCCTCGACGCCCACGACGTGCCGCCGCTGCTGGCGCGGCTGGGGGAGGCCGTGCACGGGACGCGCTGAGTCCCACGTTTCAGGTGGCGGGTGCCGCGTCCGATGAGCAGAGGACGAGGCACCACGCCATCCGGACCCGGGGACGACAGCGATGACCCGCACCAACCACAGCTCCGCCACCGCCAGCATCGCCGCTCGGCTCGTCCTGCTGTCCACGGTCGGCGTCCTCGGCGTCGTCACCGTCGGCGGCATCGGGGTCGTCAGCTCCCAGCGCCAGGACACCGCGCAGACGGCGCTCGTGGCCGCCGACCGCGCCTCCGGGCTCGCCGAGCGCGTCGACGCGGCCCAGGCGCGCATCCGCGGCGACGTCATGACGTCGCTGGTCACCACCGACACCACCCAGCGCCAGTCGGCCATCGCCGCCCTCGGCGCGGACGCGACGACGCTGCGCACGACGCTGCGCGAGCTGGCCGCGTCCTCCAGCGGGGACGTCCGCACGCAGGCGAGCCAGCTGCTCGCGCAGACCGAGACGGTCGTGACGCTCGGCCAGCGCGTCGTGTCCCTGTCGAACTACGAGATCACCGACCCCAGCCAGTCGGCCGCCCGCGCCGCCATGCCCGCCTTCGCCAAGGAGGCCGACGTCCTGTCGGCGGCCGTCCCGGGCATCGTGGGCGCCGCCGCGACCGCGCAGAGGGCGGCCGTGGCCGACGCCGCCGACGCCCGCACGCAGGGGTTGTGGTTGACCCTGTCGGCCAGCGTCGCGGTCACCGCGGTCCTGGCGCTGGTCGCCGCGGCCATCACGCGGGCGTTGCGCCGGCGGATGCGCACCACCGTGGAGATCCTGCAGGAGGTGGCCGGTGGCCGTCTCGACAAGCGCGGGGAGGTCGGCCGGCCCGACGAGATCGGGCAGATGGTCGCGGCCCTGAACAGCGCCCTCGACAAGCTGGCGCAGATGTTCGCCGAGGTCGGCCGCGTCAGCCGGGAGATGTCCGTCTCGGCCGACGACCTGACGTCGGTCTCCGGGTCGCTGCACGCCCGTGCGTCGGGTTCCGCGGCGCAGGCCACGGCGGGCTCGGCGGCCGCCGAGGAGATCTCGGTGACGATCCGCAGCGTCGCCGACTCCAGCGGGGAGATGTCCAGCGCCATCGAGCAGATCGCCTCCGCCACGAACGAGGCGAGCCAGGTCGCCGCCGACGCCGTCGCCGCCGTCGAGGAGGCCGTCGGCACCGTCCGCGGCCTGGCGCAGTCCTCGGCCGAGATCGGCGACATCGTCAAGGTCATCACCTCCATCGCCGAGCAGACGAACCTGCTGGCGCTCAACGCCACGATCGAGGCCGCCCGGGCCGGTGAGTTCGGCAAGGGTTTCGCCGTGGTCGCCAGCGAGGTCAAGGAACTCGCGTCGGAGTCGGCCCGCACGTCCGAGGGAATCATCGCCAAGGTGGCTGCGGCGCAACGGGACGCGGCTGCGGCCGACACGGCCATCCGCACCATCCGCGGTGTCGTGGAGCGCATCAGCGACCTGCAGGCCACCGTCGCCAGCGCCGTCGAGGAGCAGACCGCGACGACCCGCGAGATGGTCCGCAACGTCGACGAGATCGCGTCGGGCTCCGCGGACGTCACCCGGTCGATCGCCTCCATGGCCCACGACGTCACCCTCACGACCGAGGTCGCCGAGCAGACCTCGGGGACGGCGGGGCGGGTGGCCGCGGCCGCCACCGCCCTGGAGCAGGAACTGCGCAAGTTCACCGTCTGACCCCACCACCGGAACAGGAGAGCCGCCGTGCGTCGTCGCCGTCCCCTCGCCGTCCTGGCGGCCGCCGCTGCCGTCACCGCCCTGGCCGCCGGTTGCGGGAGCCAGGCCGGCACCACCACCACCGCGGGTTCCGCCGCCGGCGCTCCCGCGGGGCTGTCCCTCGTGGCCGACGGCGTGCTGACGATCGGCACCGACCCCACGTACCCGCCCATGGAGTACGAGGAGGGCGGCACCCTCAAGGGCGCCAACGTCGAGATCCTCACCGACGTCGCCCGCCGCCTGGGCCTGCGACCGCAGTTCCAGACGGTCGCGTTCGCCGACCTGCGCCCCGCCGCGGCCGCCCACACCATCGACGTCGTCGGGGCGTCGGTCACCGACAAGGCCGTCCGCCAGAAGGACGTCGACTTCGTCGACGTGTTCTACGCCGGTGAGCAGATCATCGCCGGCACCGGTGACCACAGCGCCTGGACCACCCCCGGGAACTGGTGCGGCCTGCGGATCGCCGCGACGGCCGGCACCTCGACCTCCGACATCGTCACGGGGCAGTCGGCCCTGTGCACCGCGGTCGGCAAACCTCCCGTCACCCTCGTCGACGTGCCGTACCTCAAGAGCGTCGAGGAGGTGCGCGCCGGCCGCGCCGACCTGGGCGCCGAGGGCCTGCCCGCCGCGGCCAAGCTCATCGCCGACTCCGGCGGCACCCTGCAGGCCGTCGGCAAACCCTGGCAGGCCCAGCCGTGGGGCTACGGCTTCGCCAAGGACCGCACCGCGTTGCGCGACGCCGTCCAGCAGGCGCTGCAGGCGGCGATCGCCGACGGCACCTACGACGCGATCCTGGAGGAGTACGGCGTCTCCGACGGCGCGCTGCACACCACGGCGGTCAACGGGGGCGCGTGAACCACGCCAGGACGTCGTCGGCGGGTTCCGGGACGTCCAGCGGGACCGACCCCGAGCGCAACGAGGCCGTCGCCAGCGCACCCGTGGCGACCGCCTCGCGCGCGGCGAGGGGGGAGACGAGCGTCGGGGCCCCGTCGGCGACGTGGGCCAGGAACTCCGCCATCGTCGCCAGGTCCGCGTCGGCGTGGCCGGAGGGATCGCCCGTGATCGGGTGCTCCCGGTCGCCGGTCACCGACCAGTCCCGGCGGCGGTTCCAGACGCGCACCACCCCGCCGGCCGTGTCGCCGACGTTCTCCAGGCGCCCCTCGGTGCCGATGACGGTGTAGTTGCGCCAGTAGTCCGGCGTGAAGTGGCACTGCTGGTAGCTGGCGAGGACGCCGTTGCCCAGCGTCATGAGGACCATCGAGACGTCCTCCACGTCGACGACGGGGTTCAGCCCCGTCTGGGTCGCCGGGGGCCAGTTGTCCGTGGAGAACCAGTCGGGCATCGTCTCGCCGGTGCGTTCCCGGCGGTCGGCGATCCCGCCGTACACCAGCAGGTCGCCCATGCCGACGACCCGGCGGGTGTACGCGCCCGCGAGGTGGTGCACGACGTCGAGGTCGTGGCTCGCCTTCTGCAGCAGCAGGGAACCGGTGCGGCGGCGGTCGGCGTGCCAGT
The DNA here is from genome assembly GCF_040796495.1 of Kineococcus endophyticus. Taxonomy (NCBI): domain Bacteria; kingdom Bacillati; phylum Actinomycetota; class Actinomycetes; order Kineosporiales; family Kineosporiaceae; genus Kineococcus; species Kineococcus endophyticus. Next base: position 133,845 of record NZ_JBFNQN010000010.1, read on the forward strand.
CCTTGAAGTAGTAGTCGCCGCCGTGGCCGACGAAGTGGCGCACCCAGACGGCGCGCACCTCACCGATCTCGCCCCGGTCCACAGCGGCCTTCATCGTCCGCACGACCGCGGCGTGCCGGAAGTTGTGGCCGACGTACAGGGGAGTTCCCGTCTCCGCGGCGCAGGCCAGCACGCGGTCGGCGTCCTCCAGCGTCGTCGCCAGGGGTTTCTCCAGGTACACCGCGACGCCGGCGCGCAGCAGGTCGACGGCGATGTCGGCGTGGGTGTGGTCGGGCGTCGTGACGACCGCCGCGTCGACCTGCGCGCCCGCGAGCAGGGCCGTGTGGTCGCCGAAGACCTCCGCGGACGGGAACAGCGCGGCGGCCCGGGCGCGGCCGGCCTCCGTCGTGTCGGCCACCGCGCTGACGCGCGCACCCTCCCGCGCCTGCGCGACCCGGGCGCCGATCTCGGCGCGGGCCCCGCAGCCGACGACGGCGACGGTGAGCGCCCCGGTCACCGGTCGGTCCCGGCCAGCAGGGACAGCAGCCGGGCCGTCTCGTCCCGCACCGCGGTGCGCCCGGCGGCGACGTACTTCCGGGGGTCGGTGACCGCCGGCTGCTCGGTCAGCACCTGCCGCACCGCGGCGGTGAAGACGCCGTTGAGGTGCGTCGCGATGTTGACCTTCGTCATCCCGGCCGCCGTCGCGGCCCGCAACTGCTCGTCGGACAACCCCGAGGACCCGTGCAGCACGAGGGGGACGGGCACGGCGGCGGCCAGTTCCCCGACGAGGTCCAGGTCGACGCTGGCGTCCCGGGTCTGCATGGCGTGCGACGTCCCCACGGCGACGGCGAGGGCGTCGACACCCGTCGCCGCCACGAACTCGGCCGCCTCGGCGGGCACCGTGCGGGCGCCGGGGGCGTGCACACCGTCCTTGCCGCCGACCTCCCCGAGTTCGGCCTCGCACCCGACTCCCGCGGCGCGGCAACGGTCCGCGACCTCCCGCGTGCGGGCGACGTTCTCGGCGAAGGGCAGCGCGGAGGCGTCGAACATGACCGACGACACCCCCAGGTCCAGGCCCCGGGTGACGAGGTCCTCGTCCGTCACGTGGTCGAGGTGGACCAGGACGGGGACGTCCGCCGACCGCGCCAGCGCCAGGGTCGCGGTGGTGATCGGCGTGAGGTCGCCGTGGTAGCGGACGCAGTTCTCGCTGATCTGCAGGACGACGGGCAGGCCGGCGCGCTCGGCCCCGGCGACCATCGCCTCCGCGTGCTCGAGCAGCACCACGTTGAACGCACCCACGGCGCGGCCGGCGGAGCGGGCACCGGTGACGAGTTCGGCGAAGGGGGTCGGGCTCATGCGGGGCTCCTGTCCAGAGGGGGTTCGAGGTCGGGGAGGAACCGGGCGAGGGCGTCGTGGTCCACCTCGCCGGCCGTGGGGCGCAGGACGGCCGCCGCGCCGAACGCGGCCGCCCACCGCAGGGCACCGGCCGTCGGGAGTCCCCGCACGAGGGCGAGGACGAGACCGGCCGTGGCGGCGTCGCCGGCGCCGGTGGGGTTCCCCGACACCCCGTCCACGGCGGGGACGTGGACCTCGCCGTCGGGGGAGTGCCCCGTCAGACCCGCTGCGCCGCGGGACACCACGACCAGGGGTGCGCCCAGGCCGAGGAGGGCGTGCGCACCGGCGCCGACGTCGGCGGTGCCGGTGGCCTCCAGAAGTTCCTCGGTGTTCGGCGCGCAGACGGCGCCGGCCGCGGCCGCCGCGAGCAGCGCCGGTCCGCTCACGTCGGCGACGGCGAGGCCTCCCGCCGCGCGGACCCAGACGCCGACGAGGTCCGGGTCGGTCCCCGGGGGCAGGGAACCGGCCACGACGAAGGCGGCGCTGGTGACCTCCCGCGTCACCCGCTCCGTCACCTCGTCCCACTCGTCACCCGTGACCGCGGGGCCCGGTTCGCCGAACATCGTCGGGTGCTGCTCGCCGTCGACGACGGTGACCGTCGAGCGGGTCTGACCGGCGAGCGGGACGACCGTCGCCGGCACGTCCAGGGCCTCCGCCAGCCACGCGCCGGAGGCGCCGCCGAGGGGCAGGACGCACCGGGCCCGCGCCCCGACCGACTGCAGGACGCGGGCGACGTTGACCCCCTTCCCGCCCGGGCGGCGGGCGACGTCGAGGACCCGCTGGGTGGTGCCGATCCGCTGCTCGGCCACCCGGTAGGTGAGGTCGACGGCGGGGTTCGGGGTGAGCACCGTCACGACCGGCGGCCCGGTCACGGGGCGACCCGACGGCCGGCGAGCGTCCGGGCGTACAGGGCGCTGCCGTGGCCCGGGTCGTGCCGCGGTTCCACGAGGTCGACGGCGAACCGGCTGCGGCGCAGCGCCTGCTCGAAGGCGTCCCGGACGACGGCCGCCGCGAACAACCCACCCGTCCGGGAGACGGTGACCCGGTCCCCGGGGGCGTGGCCGAGGCCCAGCGCGGTGCTCTCGACGAGGTCGGCGAGCTCGGTGGCGGCCGCCCGGACGATCGCCCCGGCCGTCGCGTCGCCCTCCGCGGCGGCGCCGGTGACGACGGGGGCCAGCCGGGCGACGTCGGCGCGTCGCGCGCCCCAGCCGTCCAGGACGACCCCGACGACGTCGTGCGGGTGCCGCACCCCGACGGCGGCCAGCACCGCGTCGTGCAGGGGAGTCCGCGGGACGCGACCGTCGGCCATCCGGGAGAACGCGCGCAACCCCTCCACGGCCACCCAGTGCGCGGAACCCTCGTCGCCGAACAGCTCGCCCCAGCCGCCCGTGCGCCGGGTCCGCCCGGCCCGTTCGCCGTAGGCGATGGACCCGGTGCCGGCCACGACGTTCACGCCGTCCCGGGCCCCCAGCGCACCGGCCCACCCGCTGACCATGTCGTTGCCGCAGGCGTAGCGGTCGTGGCCGAGGACGCGGGCCGGGAGCGCGTCGAGGGCGGCGACGTCGCCGCTGACCTCCCCGTACCCGGGGAAGGCGAAGAACGAGAACTCCACGGACCCAGGATCCGTCACCCCGTCCGTGACCGCCCGCACGCCGTCGGCGACGATCCGCTCGACGGCCGCGAGCCCTCCCGGTGCGCCGAAGTAGTAGCAGGACGGCTGCGTGCTGCGCGCCACGACGTCGCCCGCGCCGTCGAGGAGGACGAACGCGGTCTTCGTCCCGCCCCCGTCCATCCCGAGGAACCACGTCACCGCCCGCCACCTCCACCCTCGACGAGGGGGTGGACGAGGGGGTGGATGCGGACCCCCCGGACGACGCGGTTCACCGTGCCCCCGGGGAACGGGTCGTCGGGCGTGCACCCGTGGCGCAGCGACGCGCCCAGGGCCAGCAGTTGGACCGGCACGGCCAGCACGGCGGCGCGCAGCCCGTCCGGCAGACCGGTCAGTCCCGGCGGGTCGACGTGCACGACGCGGGCCGTGGCGTCGCCCCGCAGCTCGGTGAGGATGTCGGCGTCGTAGCGCGCCGTGTACGGGTCCGCCGAGCCGAGGACGACGACGAGCGTGCGGTCGTCGACGAGCGCCTTGGGTCCGTGCCGGAACCCCAGCGGACTGTCGTGGAAGGCCGCGGTGCGGCCGGCGGTGAGTTCGAGCACCTTCAGCGCCGCCTCCTGCGCCAGGCCCTGCAGGGGGCCGCTGCCCAGGAACACCGTGCGGTGCGGCAGCGGGTCCAGCAGGTCCTCGACGTCCCCGGCCCGGTCCAGCACCGCCGTGGCCGCCGTCGCGAGCTGCTCGACGGCGTCGAGGTGCTGCGGCTCGAAGGCGCAGAGCACGGCGAGCAGCATGGTCGTGAAGCTCGACGTCATGGCGAACCCGGAGTCGTGGGTCTGCTCCGGCAGGAGCAGGACGAAGGACCGCTCCGCCCCGGCGCGGTCGAGCGCCAGCCGTCCCTGCGCGTGGCAGGTGACCACGAGGTGGTGGACGCCGGGGGAGAGCTCGTCGGCCAGCTGCACCGCGGCGAGCGACTCCGGGCTGTTCCCGGACCGGGCGAAGGAGACGAGCAGGACGGGCGCGGGGTCGGCGAACGCGCTGCGGGGGTCGGCCACGAGGTCGGTCGTGGGGACGCTGTCCAGCCGCCGGCCCAGCGGCCGGCGCAGCGCCGCCGCGGCGATGTCGCCGACGAACGCCGACGTGCCCGCGCCGGTGAGGACGATGCGCAGGTCGGGGCGCGCCAGCAGCGGGTCGAGGAAGGCGCGCAGCGCGGGACCGCGGTCGTGCAGGAGCCGGCGCAGGTCGCGCCACGCCTGCGGTTGCTGCCGGACCTCGCCGTGCGTGGCGCTGCTGGGAGTGCTGGTGGGGGTGCTCACGGTTCTCCAGGGGTGGTGGGGTCTCAGCCCTTGAGGCCGGCCGAGGCCATGGTGGCGACGAACTGCTTCTGGGCCAGGAGGAAGAGGAGGACGAGGGGCAGGGTCGCCACGACGTTGCCGGCCATGAGCAGGGACCAGTCGGTCCGTCGGGTGCCCTGGAACGTCGTCAGCCCGAGCTGCAGCGTGAAGGCGTCCTCGTCGTTGATGGCGACCAGCGGCCAGACCAGGTCGTTCCACGACCCGAGCAGCGTGAAGATCGCCAGGGTGGCGAGCGCCGGTCGCGCCAGCGGGAGCACGACGAACCAGAACACCTGCAGCCGGGAGCAGCCGTCGATGCGTCCGGACTCCTCGAGCTCGGCGGGCAGTGAGAGGAAGAACTGCCGCATGAGGAAGATGCCGAACGCGGACGCCAGCCAGGGGACGATCGCGGCGCCGAGGTCGTTGACGAGTCCCAGCTTCGCGAACATGACGTACGTCGGGATCATGAGCAGCTGCGAGGGGACCATGATCGTGGCGAGGATGCCCAGGAACCCCAGCTCCCGACCCGGGAACCGCAGCCGGGCGAACCCGTACCCGGCCAGGGAGCACAGCACCAGGTGGGAGGCGATGGCGACGGCGGAGACGACGACCGTGTTGAGCAGCCAGCGCACGACCTCCGACTCCGCGAACAGACGCGCGTACCCGTCCACGGTGAACCGCGACGGCCAGAAACCGGGCGGGATCCGGTTGATGTCCGAGGCCGGGGTCACCGACGCCAGGAACATCTCCACGAACGGCAGGAGGAACACGGCGGCCACGGGCAGCAGCAGGAGGTGCCAGGCGCTGAAGGGCAGGCGTCGGCGACGGCGGGGCCGGTGCAGGGAGCTCGCCGGGGGCCGGACCCGCGGGGCGGAGGTGGGAGCGGCGGGGCTCGTCATCGGGTCCTCCGGGCGGCACGGCGTTGGGTCACGGTCACGGCGACCGTCACGGCGAGGGTGAGCACGAACAGGCCGTAGGCGATGGCCGAGCCGTACCCGAACTGCAGCTTCTGGAACGCCGTGGTCCACACGAGGTAGACGATGGTCTGCGTCGCGTCCAGCGGACCGCCCCGCGTCGTGGCGTAGACGAGGTCGAACAACTGCAGGGCCTGCAGCGTCAGGTAGACGCCGACGAACGTCGTCACGGGGCGCAGCTGCGGCCAGACGACCCGCCAGGTCACCTGGAGGGAACCGGCGCCGTCGATGCGGGCGGCCTCGACCGTCTCGTGGGGCACGTCCTGCAGCGCCGCGAGGTAGATGACCGTCGTGAACGCGGCCTGGCCCCACAGCGACATGAGGGTGATGACGACGAGCGCCTGGCCGCTGTCCTCCAGCCACCCCTGCTGGGGCAGGTGCAGGACCCGCAGGACGTTGTTGACGAGACCGAACTGCGGGCTGAAGAGGTAGGTCGTGAGGATGCCGGTCGCGGCCGCCGACACGACGAACGGCACGAACACGGCCGTCCGGTAGAAGCCGATGAACCGGATGCGGCGGTTCAGCGCCGTCGCCAGGAGCAGGCCGAGGAGCAGGGAGGCCGGGACGAACATCGCCGTGTACAGGAGCGTGTGCCAGGCCGCGCTCAGCACGGCGGGGTCGCTCAGGAGGTCGCGGTAGTTCTGCGTCCCGACCCCGACCTGCGGGCTGAACCCGTCCCACTTCCGGAACGACAGGACCAGCGCCCACGCGGCGGGGAACAGCGTCAGGCCGCCCACGACCAGGAGTGCGGGGGCGACGAAGCCCCAGCCGGCGAGGGCCTCGCCGGGGGTCCACCGGCGGCGGACGGACCGGCGCCGGGCGTTCTCGTACGTCGTCACCGTGGACTCCTAACCTTGTCGCAGAGCTCGGTCGGCCGCCTCGGCGGCGTCCTGCAGGGCTGTCCGCGCGGACCCCTGGCCCTGCAGGACGTGGGCCACGGCGTTCCCGACGGCCTCGGACAGGCCGTTGTAGCCGGGGACGGTGGGCCGGGAGGTCCGGGCGTTGGCCGCGTTGGCCTGGATGACGTCCAGGCCGGGCAGTTCACGCGCCTGGGCGAGGAAGGCGGGGCTGGTGGCCTCGCTGGACCGCAGGGGCAGGTTCCCGACGGCGACGTTGAACCGTTCGTCCTGCTCGGCCGACGTCAGCCACCGCGCGAACTCCGTCGCCCAGTGCGCGCGGTTGACGTCGCGGTTGTCGAACAACGTCCACAGGTCCGGGCCCGACACCGTCTCGTGGTTGCCTCCCGTCCCCGGCAGCGGGACGACCCCGTAGGCGGTCCCCGCGGTCTTCAGCGCCGAGAGCTCCCACGGGCCCGACGTCATCATGGCCACGCGGTCGCTCGCGAACAGCTGCGCGAACTTCGTGTCGGTCTGGTCCAGGTAGACGCTGCGGTCGTCCACGGCCATGGCGCGCAGGAACTCCAGCGCCTCCACGCCGGCGTCGGACTGGAAGGCCGACCGGCCGGTGGTCCCGTCGAGGACCGCCCCGCCGTTCTGCCACAGGTGCGGCCACAGCTGCCAGGTCGTCTCCTCGCTGCCCGAGACCGAGTAGGCGTACCCGAAGGTGTTCGTCGCCGGGTCGGTGAGGGCCTTGGCCGCGGTGCGGAAGTCCTGCCAGCTCCAGTCGGGCGTGGGGTGCGCCACGCCGGCCCGGTCGAAGACCGTGGTGTTGAAGAACAGCGAGACGTTGTCGACGACGGCGGGGAACCCGATCGTGCGCCGGCCTGTGGGGCGGGCGGTGTCGCGGGCGGCCTGGGTGAACTCCTCCCACCGGACCTCCGGGTCGGCGACGACGGCGGTGACGTCGAGGGTCCGTCCGGAGCGTTCGAGCTGGCTGGCCCAGGAACCGAAGGTGTAGGAGATGTCCGGGGCCTCGTCGGCGGCGAAGGACGCGGCGAGCTTCTGCAGCAGTTCCTCCGTCGAGGACGCACCGGGGGACATGTCCAGGTGCACGTTGGGGTGCAGCCGCTGGAACTCGTCCACGAGGCCCTGCAGGACGGTGGCGGCGTCGTCGCTCTGGCCGGACCAGAACACGAGCTGCACCTCGGCGTCCGTGTCCAGGACGGTGACCTCCTCCCGTCCGCAGCCGCCGAGCACGGGGAGGAACCCGAGGGTGGCGGCGGCGGACAGGACGGTTCTGCGGGTGGGGCGCACGGTGAGCTCCTTCGCTCTCGCGGGTCACAGCGCGGTCGGGGACACCGTCGCGCGCAGGGGTTCGGGCAGCAGGTCCCCGTGGGCCAGGACGAGGTCGTCGCACATCCGCCAGACCTGCTCCGGGGTCAGGGTCGAGGAGGCGTTGGGGTCCACGAGCACCGCCTGGCGAACCAGGCGCGGGTCTCCGGTCCGGGCGGCCTCGACGGTGAGTTCGGCGACCGAGACGTAGGGGCGGTTGAGCGCGGCGGCCTGCACCGGCAGGGACCCCACCGGCACCGGGTGGACGCCGTTCCCGTCGACCAGGGTGGGGACCTCGACGACGCAGCCGGCGGGCAGGTTGTCCACCAGGCCGTGGTTCACGACGTTGGCGTGCACCTCCCGCGGGGTCCCGGTGACCAGGGAGTGGATGACCTGCGGGGCGTACTCCGTGGCGCCGTCCTCCAGCGCCAGGGTGCCGCCGGCGGCCAGCGTCCGTTCGGCCTCCTCGAACTCGCGGACGTTCTCCTCGGAGATCTGCAGGTACTCCGAGGGCCGCAGGCGGAACCGCTCGACCTGCTCGTCCGAGCGCAGGAACCAGGGGAGGTACTCCGAGGAGTGCTCGCTCGTCTCCGTCGGGTAGTACCCGATCCGGCGGAACACCTCGACGCGGACCCGGCGCTCGAGCTCGGGGTCGGCGGCGATGCGCGCGCGCAGGGCCGGGTACAGGTCGCGGCCCTCGTGCGTCCACTCCAGCAGCCACGACTGGTGGTTCACCCCCGCGGCGCGGAAGCGGGTCCGCTCGACCGGGACGCCGACGAGCTCGGCGAGGTCGTGCGCGGTCCAGTACACGCTGTGGCACAGGCCGAGGGTCGTCAGGTCGGGGGCGACGACGTGCAGCCACCACACGTTCATCGCCATCGGGTTCGTGTAGTTCAGGACGACGGCCCCGGGGGCGACGTCGCGCACGTCCGCCGCGAGGGCGGACAGGAACGGGAAGGTGCGCAGGGCCCGGAACACCCCGCCCACCCCGGTCGTGTCACCGATGGTCTGCCGCAGGCCGTACCGCGCCGGGATCTCCAGGTCCCGCCGGGTGGCCTCGATGCCGCCGACCTGCACCATGTCCACGACGAAGTCGGTGTCCGCGAGCGCCCGCCGGCGGTCGGTGGTGGAGGTCACGGACACCTTGCTCCGCCGGGCGCCGCCGAGTCGTTCGGCGACCTGCCGGGCGGTGCCGTCGGCGACCCGCAGTCGCCGCTCGTCGACGTCGAACAGGACGAGGTCGAGGTCGAGGTCGTCGAACCGGACGAGGTCGGCGACGAGCTGCCGGGTGAAGACGACGCTGCCGGCCCCGACGAAGGTCACTCGTGTCATGGCCCGATGGTGAGCGCGGCGCTCAGCCGTGTGCAACGATCTGCGCGAAGCGCTCAGAAGTTCTGATCGGATCGGCGACGACGGCAACCATGACCCCGACCACGACCACGACCACGACCACGACGACGACCACGACCCTGGGGCCGGGCAAGCGCGCCCGTCGGCTGCGTGCCGAACTGCAGCTGCTCGCCGCGTCGGGAGCCTCCGGTGCGCCGGTCCCGCTGCAGCGGCTGACGCAGGAGTTGTCGGTCTCGGTGGCCACCGTGCGCCGGGACCTGGCCGACCTGGAGGCGCAGGGCCTCGTCGTCCGCACCCACGGCGGTGCGCGCATCTCGTCCACGGCCGCGGACTCCCGGTCCGCCTGCGGGCCGGGAGTTCCGCGGAGGTGAAACGCCTCATCGCCCGCCGTGCGGCGACGTTCCTCCCCGAGGGGCCGTTCGCGGTGGCCATCGGCGGGGGGACGACGGCGGCCGAGGTGGCGCGGGCCCTGGTGTTCCGCACCGAGCTGACGATCCTCACGAACTCCCTCACGACGGCCGCCGAGATCGGGGCACGGCAGAACCTGCGTGTCCTGGTGACGGGCGGGATCGTCCGGCCGAGTTCCTTCGAGATCGTCGGTGCGCTGGCCGAGAGCTCGTTCGCAGCGCTGAACATCGGGATCGCGTTCCTCGGGGCCGACGGTGTCAGCGCAGAGGGCGGGGTCACCACCCACGACGAGGTCGAGGCCCGCACCAACGCGGCGATGGTGGCGGGCGCCCAGCGCTCGGTCCTCGTCGTGGACTCCTCCAAGATCGGCCGCGTCACGCTGGCGCGGGTGGTCGACCTGGCCGCGGTCGACGACGTCGTCACCGACGACGGGGCGTCGGTGACGGACCTGCGCGCCGTCGAGCGGGCCGGGCCCCGGGTCCACGTCGTGCAGCGGGTCGTGCAGCGGGTCGTCCAGCGGGTCGGTCACCGCGCTTAGGGTGGTCGTGGACGACGGCCCGGCCCGGACCGCCGCCACGTCGACCGAGGAGCCCGGTGTCCCAGCCGCAGGAGCACGTCCCCGCCTACGGCGAGGTCGACCTGACGACCTGCGAGAGCGAACCCATCCACGTCCCGGGGGCGATCCAGCCGCACGGGCTCCTGCTCGGCCTGGAACGGCCCTCGCACCGCGTGGTCGTGGCCTCGCAGAACGCGGCCGCGCTGCTCGGTCGCGCACCGGGGTCGGTGCTCGGCGCCGACCTGGCCGACCTCCTGGGGGACGACGTCGCCGGGCGGGTGCGCACCGCGCTGGAGGACGACACCCGCGACGAGGCCCTGCACGCGCGGCTGGTGCTGGACGGGGACGAGGTCGACGTGGACGTCGTGGTCCACCTCAGCGGCGAACGCCTCGTCGTGGAGGTGGAACGGTCCACCGGCGTGGAGGGTCCCGTCAGCCCGGTCTCCTACCGCGCCACCCGCGGTGCCGTCGCCCGGCTGGCGGGCACGACCGACGTCGACGCGTTGTGCCGCCGGCTGGCGCGGGAGGTCCGCGGCGTCCTGGGGTTCGACCGGGTGATGGTCTACCGGTTCGACGCGCAGTGGAACGGCGAGGTCGTCGCCGAGGAGCACCGCGCGGGCCTCGAACCGTTCTTCGGGCTGCGCTACCCGGCCAGCGACATCCCGGCGCAGGCCCGCCGGCTCTACACGCTGAACTGGACGCGGCTCATCGCCGACGTCGACTACCGCCCCGTGCGCCTGGAACCCCTCGTCGACCCCGGCACCGGTGCCCCGCTGGACCTGTCGCACTCGGTGCTGCGCAGCGTCTCGCCGATCCACCTCGAGTACCTGCACAACATGGGCGTCACCGCCTCGATGTCCATCTCGCTCATCGTCGACGGCCGGTTGTGGGGGCTCGTCGCCTGCCACCACTACTCCGGCCCGCACCGCCCCGGGTACGACGCCCGGTCGGCGGCGGAGTTCCTGGGGCAGACGACGTCCCAGCTCGTCGGGGAACGAGCGCGCTCGCGCGAGCGCGACGAGGCGCTGGCGGCCCAGGAACTCATGTCCGACGTCCTGGCCGGGGTCTCGGGGCAGGGCCGGGACCCGCTGACGGCGCTCGTGGAGGACGGCCGCGTCGCCGACCTCCTCGGCGCCGGCGGCGTCGCGGTGTGGGACGGGCACCGGCTGCTGACCTGCGGGCAGGTGCCCGCCTGGGCGCAGGTGCAGCGGGCGTCCCGGCTGCTGGGACGGGCCGACGGGGCGGTCACGTTCACCGACCACCTCTCGACCCTGGACCCGCGCCTGGGTGAGGTCACCGGCACGGCGGCCGGCGCGCTGCGGATCGGGCTGGACCGGGAGGGCTGGCTGCTGTGGTTCCGCCCGGAGCAGCCCGAACTCGTCTCCTGGGGCGGGGACCCGCAGAACGCCGAGGTGCACGAGCTGTCCGCCGACGGCGCGCAGGTGCGGATCAGTCCGCGCAAGAGCTTCGAGAAGTGGCAGGAGGTCGTGCGCGGCCGCAGCCTGCCGTGGCGGCCCTGGCACGCGGCGACGGCCGAACGCCTGCGCGGCCAGCTCACCGCGATCATGCTGGGCCGCTCCCGGGGCCAGATCGCCATCGCCGAGTCGCTGCAGCGGGCCGTGGTCCTCGACGAGGCGCCCGAGGTGCCGGGGCTGGACGTGCACGCCCGCTACCGCCCGGCCGCGGGCGGGCAGCTCGGCGGCGACTGGTGGGACCTGCTGCCGCTGGCGGGGGACCGCGTGGCCGTCGTGGTCGGTGACGTCGCCGGGCACGGGGTGCACGCGGCCGCGGCGATGGCGCAGCTGCGGACGGCCCTGCGGGCCTACCTGCTGGAGGGGCACAGCCCGGCGGCCGCGCTGGACCGGCTCGACGCGCTGGTCGCCACCCTCAACGGCAACCACACGGCGACGGCGGTCGTCGGGATCGTCAGCCCGGCCGCGGAGGGAGCCTCCGGGGCGCCGTCGGTGGACCTCGCCAGCGCCGGGCACCCCGCCCCGCTGCTCGTCACCGCGCAGGGTGCCGTCGCCCTGCAGGTGCCGACCCGTCCGATGCTCGGGCTGGGGTTCGGGCCCACGAGCGGCACGGTCGACGAGGTCGCGACCACGCCCCTCCCCGCGGACGCCGTGCTGCTGTTCTTCAGCGACGGACTGGTCGAGCGGCGCGGGACGAGCCTGTCCGAGACGACCCGGCAGCTCGGGGAGAACGCCGCGCACGCCGTGGGAGAGGGCCTGGACGTGGCGGCCGTCGCCGACCGCCTCCTGACCGCCGTCCCCGGCCGCGGCGACGACGACACGACCCTCGTGCTGGCCCGGCTCGCTCGTCACCGCTCCGTGACCTAGGCTCGCAGCCGGTGTCGAGACCAGGCCCCGCCCGTCGTGCTGCCCTCGTCCGGGGGTGAGAGGCGGTCGCAGGGTCGAGGAGAGGGGACACCGTGCCAGGAACCGGACGTGGACGTGACGCGTCCTCGGACGTCCCAGACGTCTCGGCCGTCACCGGGGACGCCCCGGCCGCCGTCCTCCTCGTGCACCTGTCGGACCGCTCCGTGGTGCACGTCAACCCCGTCGCCCGCCAGCTCGCGCCGCAGGCGCAGCTCCCGCTGAGCGTCGACGCCTGGTCCGACGCGGCGGGACTGCTGGACCTCGACGGTGCCGAGCTGTCCGACACCGAACACCCGCTGTCCAAGGTCGCGCGGTCCGAACCGGTGGTGGGACAGGCGGTCTCGGCGGCCGCCGGCAGCGACCTCGGCGGCCGGCGCGAACCCCTGTGGGTCGTGGCGCTGCCGATGGCCGACGCCCCGATGCTCGACGACCACGCGCTCGTCGTGTTCCTGCCGCTGCGCGACAGCCGCGCCGCCCGCGCCGCGATGGACGCCGCGACCGAGCAGGCCGCGCTGCGGGACCGCGCCGTCCTGGCCACGGGGCTGTCCTTCACGGTCGCCGACGCCCGTGACCCCGAGTTCCCGCTGGTCTGGGTGAACCCCGCGTTCACGGCGACGACCGGGTACACCCTCGAGGAGGTGGTCGGCCGGAACTGCCGCTTCCTGCAGGGCCCGGGCACCGACCCCGCTGCGCGGCAGGCGCTGCACGACGCCCTGGACGCCCGCGAACCCGTCACCGTGACGCTCCTGAACTACCGCAAGGACGGACTGGCCTTCTGGAACCAGGTGGCCATGAGCCCGATCTTCGGGGCCGACGGCACGCTCACGCACTACGTCGGCATCCAGACCGACGTCAGCGGGCGGGTCGCGGCCGACCGGGCCCGCGACGAGGCCCTGGCCGCCGAGCGCGCGGCCCGCGCCGAGGCCGAGGAGGCCCGGCACCGCGCCGAGGAGCACCGCGCCCGGCTCGACCTGCTCGCCGAGGCCACCCACAGCCTGTCAGGGACCCTCGACGTCGCCGAGTGCCGACGCCGGCTGCTGCAGCTCGTCGTGCCGCAGCTCGCGGACTGGGCCGTCGTCCTCAGCCCCGACGACAAGGGGCAGATCGGGCAGGTCACCGCGCTGCACGCCGACCCCGCGGACGACGAACGCTTCGACGCCTACCTCGACGCCCTGCGCAGCACGCCCTTGCGCGGCCGGCTGCAGGACCTGCTGCTGGACGGCGCCTCGGCACGCCGCATCGGCGGCTACTCCTCCCCGGCGGTGCGGGAGGTGCGCCGGACTTGGGTGGAGGACGAGTCGGTGCTGGACCTGTCCGACGAGATGGGTGTCGCCTCCGTCCTCGTCGTGCCGCTGCCGGGACGGCGCCGCGTCGACGACCTCATGGTCCTCGTCCGCACCGCGAGCACCCCCGAGCACCCCGCCCCCGAGCACACCGACGACGACCTCGGGATCGCCGTCGACCTCGGCCGCCGGGCGGGGTTGCTGCTGGACAACGCCCGCCTCTACGAGGAGCAGCACCACATCGCCACCGAGCTGCAGCGCAGCCTGCTGCCGGACCTGCCCGAGGTCCCCGGCCTGCAGGTCGCGGCGCGGTACCACGCGGGCCAGGACGGCAACGACGTCGGCGGCGACTTCTACGAGCTCATCGACGTCCCCGGCGACGGGATCGCCGTCGTGATCGGCGACGTCGCCGGGCACGACGTCTACGCGGCGGCGGCGATGGGCCACCTCAAGGGGTTGCTGCGCGCCTGCGCGTGGGACCGGACGCTCGACACCCCGGCCGCCGTGCTGACGCGGGTGGACGAGCTCATCGCCGCCCTCGGCATGACGACGATGGCCACGGTCAGCTACGTCCGGCTGACCCCGGACGGGCCGGACCACTGGTCGGTGGAGCACTCCTCGGCCGGGCACCCGCCGCTGCTCGTGCGCTGCCCGGACGGCAGCGTGCGCTACCTGCCGGAGGCCCGGGGCATCCCCCTCGGTGTCGAACCGTCGCTGGCGCGCGAGACGCTGCGCGAACGGCTGCCCACGGGGTCGCTGCTGCTCTGCTACACCGACGGCCTCATCGAGCGGCGCGGGGAGGTGCTCAACGAGGGGCTCGACCGCCTGGCCGGCGTCGTGGCCGCCGGACCGCACGAGCCCGAGGCCCTGTGCGAGCACCTGCTCGAGGAGCTCGGCGACAGCCACGACGACATCGCCCTGCTCGCCGTCCGCCTCTGAACCTCCTCCCGGTCGCCCGCCCACGGTTTCCGGGAGAGGGTTCAGGCGATGTGCCAGTACACCCCGCCCGCCGAGCTCGTCCTCGTCATGGACGACACGGCGGGGCGCCACGCGCGACGTTTCCTCGACGAGCACTGGTGCCGCCCGCACGCAGCGGACCTGCGGCCGCAGGGCGACCTGGTGGTGACCGAACTCGTCACCAACGCCGTCCGGCACGGCGCGCCGCCGGCGGCCCTCACGCTGGACTGCGCGGGCGAGGCCGGGGTCACGGTCCGGGTCCGCGACGCCGGCACCGAGCTCCCGCGGCTGCGGCAGGCCGACCCGGGAGCCCTCGGGGGACGGGGCATCGCCCTCGTCGACGTCCTCAGCGCCCAGTGGGGCGTGGACCCCGGACCGGACGGCAAGACGGTGTGGAGCCGCCTCGTCGCCTGAGTTCCGACGGGCTGATCCGGCACCACGTGGCTAGTTTGGTGCCACCTTTCCCAGAGGTGCCCGTCCCGCGCACGACACCAGCAGGTGCAGACCCCCGCCTGCGTGGACATCGGAGTTCCCCATGGTCACCCCTGCCCAGAACACCCCCACCCGCCGCCGCGTCCTCGGCGCCGCCGGTGCCGCGGCCGCCACCGGCGCCCTGTCGGCCTGCAGCGGTTTCTCCACCCCCGACTCCGGCGGGTCCGGCGGTTCGTCCTCCGGCGACGACACGATCACGATGATCACCTGGGCCTCGGACGTCGAGGCGAGCGCGTTCAAGAAGCTCGCCGACGGCTTCGAGGCCCAGTCCGGAACCACCGTGCGGATGCAGGTCGTCCCGTACTCGGAGGTCCTCACGGCCGTCGACACCGGGTTGCGGACGGACTCCCCGCCGGACCTGTTCCGCGTCAGCTACACCGATGTCGCCGCCTACCGGGGGCAGAAGGTCCTCGCGAACCTCACCGACGCGGACACGCTCAAGAGCTCGTTCCTGCCTGCGTTCTGGGCCGCCGTCACCGACAGCGAGGGCACGTTCGGCATCCCGCACCACACCGACACCTCGATGGTGCTGCTGAACACCGCGGCCGTCGCCTCCGCGGGCCTGGGCACGCTGCCCACGACGCTGGACAGCGCGTGGACGTGGGAGCAGTTCGCCGACGCCCTCGGGCGCATCCAGCCGTCCCGGGCCGACACGTACGCGTTCGCGGCGAACTGGCAGAACGCCGGCGCCTACCGCTGGCTGAACTTCGTCGACCAGGCCGGGGGCCGGCTGCTCAGCGAGGACCTGACGAGCGTCGCGACCGACGACGCCGGGGCCCTGAAGGCGCTCACCTTCACGCGCGACCTGTTCCGCAAGCAGCTCACGCCGCAGAACGCCTCGGCGCGCGGCCAGGCGGCCAGCGACCTGTTCCTCAACCAGACCGTGGCCACGGCGTTCGCGGGCGACTTCCTGCTGAGCGAGATCGAGGGCGGCGGGTTCGAGTACTCCGCCACCTTCCTGCCGCGCGACGTCAACGCCTCGGCCGACCTCGGCGGCAACGCCCTCGTGGCGGTGGAGGCGAGCTCGCGCAAGGAGAAGGCGCTGGAGTTCCTCACCTACTGCGCCCAGGCCGAGCAGATGTCCGCGTTCTGCACCGAGGCGTCCGTGCTGCCGACCCGCGAGGACATCGACGCCTCCACGCTGCAGTACCCCGTGCGCCCCGACCTCATGGCGCTGTACGTGGAGCAGGCCAAGGCCATCCGCGAACCCCTCGTCCAGCAGGTCGTCGTGCCGAGCTTCAGCGCGGTCAACGCGCAGCTGCGCGACCGCCTCGACGAGGTGTTCCTCGGTTCCGACGACGACGCGACCGCCCTGAAGCGGATCACCGACGGCGTCGCGTCGGTGCTGCAGACGTCGTGAGCACGGCCACGACCACGCGGGGGGTGGCCCGGGGGGCGACCTCGCGGCGACCGGCGGTCCGTCGCTGGGCGACGTCCTACGTGATGCTGGCCCCGGCGCTGCTGCTGTTCGGCGTCTTCGTGCTGTACCCGCTCGTCGGGGCCGTCCGGATCTCCCTGACCAACTCGACGGGGATCGGCCAGGCGCAGTTCGTCGGGCTGGCCAACTACCGGGCGATGCTGTCGGACGACACGTTCTGGCAGGCGGCCGGGAACACGGCGCTGCTGGCCGTGGTGTCCGTCCCCGTCAGCCTGGCCCTCGGCCTCGCGGTGGCGGTGCTGCTGCGCGACCGCATCCCCGGTGGCGGCCTGTTCCGGGCGGTGTTCCTCGCGCCCTACGTCATCTCCGGGGTCGTCGTCGCGATGGCGGGCCGGTGGGTGTTCGACCAGAACGTCGGCATCGTCGACCGCGTCCTGGCGGGGGTCGGGCTGCCGCAACCGGACTGGCAGTCGGACGGCACGGCCGCCGCGGTCTCGGTCGTGCTGGTCCTGCTGTGGGCGCGCACGGGCCTGGCCGTCATCCTCTACCTCAGCGCGCTGCAGGGCGTCGACCGCGACGTGCTCGAGGCCGCCGAGCTCGACGGCGCCTCGTCCTGGCAGCGGCTCAAGGACGTCGTGTGGCCGCTCATGCGCCCCACCACGTTCTTCCTCACCGTGATGATGGTCATCGAGACGTTCCAGGTCTTCGACATCGTCTGGGTCATGACGAAGGGGGGACCCGCGGGGTCCACCGAACTCCTCGTCACGTACGCCTACAGCCAGGGCTTCGCCGCCCGCCGCGAGGGCTACGGGTCGGCCATCGGCGTCGTCGTGTTCGTCGTCGTGCTCGCGGCCACCGTCCTGTGGTGGCGGGCCCAGCGGTCGAGCGAGGACGACCAGTGAGCGGTGTCCGCGCGCCCGAACGGGCGCGGACCGACGTCGGGGTGAGCCGTGGCCCCCGCGAGCGGCGGGGCGCCCGGCGCGGCAAGGTCCTCGTCCTCGTCGTGCTCAGCCTGGTCTGGCTGTTCCCGCTGTACTGGATGCTCGTCACGGCGGTCTCGCCCCGCGACGACCTGGCCTCCGGCCGGATCGGGATCGTCCCGACGACGTTCGACCCCGGCGGTTTCACGCGGGCCCTCACCCAGTTCCCCGTGCTGCAGTGGGCGCAGAACTCCCTGGCCATCGCCGTCGTCGCCGTCGTCATCACGGTCGTCGTCGACGTCACGGCGGGGTACGTGCTGGCCAAGCACCGGTTCCCGGGGCGGGCGGTGGTGTTCTTCCTCATCATCGCCACCCTGATGATCCCCGTGCAGGTGCTGCTCATCCCGCAGTTCGACCTCGTCAACTCCCTCGGGTGGATCAACTCCTACTGGGCCGTGATCATCCCGCGGTCGGCGGAGGCGTTCGGGGTGTTCCTGGCGCGCCAGTACTTCCTGTCGCTGCCCGACGAGCTGCTCGAGGCCGCCCAGCTCGACGGGGCCGGGCAGCTGCGGACGCTGTGGTCGATCGTGCTGCCCCTGTCGCGACCGCTCGTCGCCGTGCTCGTGGTCATGACGTTCATGTACCGGTGGAACGAGTTCGCCTGGCCCCTGGTGGCACTGCGCAACCCCGACCTCTACACGCTCCCGGTCGGGTTGTCGTTCCTGCAGAGCCAGTACACGACGGACTACCCGGCCCTCATGGCCGGGGCGCTCGTCTCGGTGCTGCCCGTCCTCGTCCTGTTCGGCATCGCCCAGCGGCAGTTCGTCGCCGGCATCGCGCGCAGCGGGCTGAAGTGAACGCCCCCGTCACCCCGCACCAGATGGCCGACCGGTACGCCGAGGCCTTGGGGGCGGACGCCGGCGCAGAACTCCTGGAGTTCGACCTCACCGGGTTCGACCGGACCGGGATCCCGGTGACGGGCACCGTCTGGCGCCCCCACCCGGGGGCCCCGGGCTCCGGTCACGGCGTCGGCTACGGCGCGGACCCGGCGGCCGCCCGCCGGGGCGCCCACGGCGAACTGGCCGAGCAGGTGCTGCTGGACCGGCACCTCCTGACCTGCGCGCCCGTGGTGGCGACGTTCGCCGAACTGCTCGCCGCCCGCGGACCGGGCGGGGTCGTCGACCCGGTCGAGCTCGTCCTGCCCGCGGGGAGCCGCTACACCCCGGACCTGCCGCTGCGCTGGCTGCCGACGCGGCGCTGGCGCACGGGGGAGGAGGTGCTCGTCCCCGCCGAGTTCGTCGCCCCGCACGCCGGCGGGGTCCGCGGCGGGCCCCCGCCCGGGGGTTTCCTCACCACGCCCATCACGAACGGCATGGGCGCCGGGGACACCCTCGAACGGGCCGTGGCCCACGGCATCGGCGAACTGCTGCAGCGCGACGGGGACACCGTCTCGTTCCGGGCCCTGGAGGAGGGCGTCCTCGTCGACGGGGTGGCCGACCACCCCGCGACGGCGGACGTCTGGGCCGCGCTGGTGGCCGCGGGCCTGGAACCCCAGGTCAAGCTCGACAGCACCGAGTTCGCCGTCGTCGTGCACGCCGTCGCCCGCGACGCCGACCCCGAGGCGGCGCCGATGGCCGTCACGGCCGTGGGGGAGGCCGCCGCGCTCGACGCCGCGGGGGCGGCCCGCAAGGCGTTGCTGGAACTGGCCAGTTCCCGCGCGCGGCGCGCGTTCGCCTTCGGGCCGCTGGACCCGGTGCGGACCCGGTTGCGGCCCTACTGGGCGGCCGAGGAACGTGCGCCGCTGCCGGAGTCCGAACCCCGGGCGCTGGAGGCGATGGCGGACTGGACGCACCGCTCGGGGGCCGAGCTGTCCCGGCTCGTGGAGCCGCTCCTGCGGGTCACCTCCCACGTCGCGCTGGGGGAGCTGCCCACCGCCCCGGACCGGGAACCGGCCGACGAGCTGACGGAGCTGCTGCGGCGGCTGGACGGCTTCGACGTCCTCGTGCACGCCGTCGCGGTCGAGACGTCCCGCGGCCCCGTCCACGTCGCGAAGGTGCTCGTGCCGGGGCTGGAGGTGGAGACGCTGTCCTACCACCGCATCGGCGAGCGGGTGCTGCGACGGCTGCTGGACCGCGGGTCCCCCCTCGTCGGGCTCGGCGAGCCGGCCGGGGCGCGCCGGCCGGTCCTGCTGAGCGCGGCGGCGCGCGAACGGATCGGCGGGCCGGCGTGGTTCGACGTCGAGGTCGCCGACGCGACCGTGGGGGAGCTGTACCCGCTGTACCGCGAACCCGTCCGGCACGCCCCCCAGCGGCTGGACCTCTGACGGGTCAGGGGTCGGGGATCGTCACGACGAGGGCGAACCCGCCGTCCTGCGTCGGAGCGGCGTCGACCTGCCCGTCGAGCAGGGCCGCCCGCTCGCGCAGACCGAGCAACCCGTGCCGGGCGCTGGGCAGCTCCTGGGCGGGTTCGGTCGCGGGGCCGTTGCGGACCTCCACCCGCGTCCGCTCCCCGTCGTGGGCCACGACGACGGCGACCTGCGCGCCGGGGGCGTGCTTGCGGACGTTCGTCAGCCCCTCCTGGACGGCGCGGAACACGGCGCGCTGCACCGGCGCCGGGAGGTCGTCGGGGACCTGCAGCGAGCTGCGGACCGCGAGCCCGCACCCGGCGGTCAGCCCGTCGAGGTCGCGCACCCCGGGCTGGGGGGCGTCCTCGCGCACGCACCCCCCGGCCGTGCGCAGGACCTCGACCATCGACCGCAGCTCGTCGAGGGTCCGGACGCTGAGCTCGCGGATCGTCCGGGCCGCCGAGCGCGTCGGGTCGTCCGTCGAGGTCACCTGCAGCGCACCGGCCTGCACCGCGATGAGGCTCACCTGGTGGGAGACCACGTCGTGCATCTCGCGGGCCAGCACGGCCCGCTCGCGTTCCAGCGCCTCCCGGGCGGCGCGCTCGTCGATCTCGGCCAGCCGCCGCGACAGCTCGCGGCGGGTGACGACGAGCTCCCCCAGGGCCCACGGGGCGGTCGCGAAGATCAACCCGTAGAGGACGGCGCTGACCCAGTCGTCGAGGTCCTGCGGCAGTTCCGTCGCCACGAGGTTCCCGACGAACACGCTGAGCGCCGCGACGACACCGATGCGTCGCCGGGCCCCGGTGACGACGGCCAGCGAGAACACGACCACCATCGCCGCCAGCAGCGCGTAGCCCCAGAACAGGCCCACCGCCACGACGACGGCGCACACCCAGGGCAGGCGGCGGCGCAGCGGCAGGACCGCGGCGGCCAGCAGGGCGGAGACGAGGGCGCCCGTGGAGGAGTAGGGCAGGCCGATGAGCGCGTCGACGACGGCCAGCACCACCAGGCCCGCCTCGACGAGGACGGTCCGGCCGCTCGTCCGGCCGTGCGTCCCGGTGGTCACGTCGCCGTCCCCGCGGCCGGGAGCACGTCGGGTTCGCCGGGCACGTCCGGCGGGAGCCGGCGCGGACCGGCGCTCGCGGGGCGGGGCCGGTCCTGGCGGTGCAGGCGGATGGCGACCAGCGCGACGTCGTCGCCGGGGTGCTCCGGCAGGAGGTCGCGCAGCACCGCGTCGCACGTGGCGTCGACGTCCAGCGGGTACCCGTCCTCGTCGCGCGGTTCGCGTGCAACGGCTGCGCCCACCGCCTCGAGCAGACGGTCCAGGCCGACCTGCAGGGACTCTCCCCGGCGTTCGACGAGGCCGTCGGTGTACAGGAGCAGGGTGCTGCCGCGTTCGACGTCCACGGTGGACTCGTGTCGCCGGAGGTCGGGGTCGACGCCCAGGAGGAGGTCGCGCTGGCCCGGGCCGTCCAGCAGGCGGGGCACACCGGACCGGGACACCAGGACCGGTGGCGGGTGACCCGCCGTGGACCAGCGCAGCCGGGTCAGTCCCCGGCGGGTCAGGTCCTCGTCCTGCTCCAGACGGGCCACGACGGAGGTCGCGATCGTGCCGACCCGCAGCGTGCGCAGGGCCGCGTCCGTGGCGGTCAGCACCTCGGCCGGGCCCCGCCCGGTCCCGTGGCCCGCCATGACAGCGGCTGCGCGCACCAGGGTCCGCACCTGACCCATGGCGGCGGTCGAGGTCCGGTCGTGGCCCAGGACGTCCCCGATGACCAGGACGCTGGCGCCGTCCTCCTGCAGGAAGGCGTCGTACCAGTCGCCGCCCACCTGAGCGGCCTCCGCCGCCGGCAGGTAGCGGGTCACCACGTGGGCGTGGTCCGGCTGCGGCGGTTCGGTGAGCAGCGCGCGCTGCAGCGTCTCGGCGATCTGCACCTGAGCCCGGACGAGCCGGGCCTCGTCGATCGCGGCGCCGACGCGGTCGGCCACCGTCTGCACGAACGTCAGCACGTCGGCGCCGGGTCCGGCGGGGCGCCGGGCCGTGCCCGTGACCCGGGGATCGGCGCCGAGCTCGTCGACGGGGCTGGCGGCGGTGCGGGGGTGGACCGAGGCAGGTGCGGTGGAGCAGGAGCCGTCCCAGCACAGGCTGAGCACGCCGAGGACGCGTCCCCGGGCGCGGACGGCCACGGCGACGGCCGTGCGGGGCCGCAACCGCTCCAGCGCCTCGGCGGCCGGTCCGGGCAGCATCGTGGCCTGCACGCTGCCGGTGGTCCCGCTCTCGACGACCTGTGCCGCACCGGAGACCAGGGCGCGGACGAGGAACGGTGGGGCGACGGGCTCGTGCCCGTCCGCGGCGGCGCGCGCGTGGCCGCGGTAGGCCTGCAGGCGGTGGCGCGAGTACGTCTGCACGAGCTCGTCGCGCACGGGGTCGGCGTGCCGGGCCGCGAGGTCGTCGAGGTGCTCCAGCACGAGGTCCACCGCCTCGGCGTCGGCGGCCTGCAGGTCGCCGCCGCGGACGGCCCGCGCGAGGGCACCCACCGCGCTGTCGGCCCGCTCGGACTCCTCCAGCACCGTGACGACGCACCAGTCGGCCACGGTGGGCACGAGCAGCCCGGGCACGAGCCGGAGCGCGTGGTCGGGGTCGCGGTGGGCGCTCAGCTCCTCGCTGACCCGGGCGAGCAGCTGGGCCCGCTCGGCCGCCGTCTCCGCGGCCCGCTGCGCCTCGACCCGGTCGCTGACGTCGAGGAAGTACAGCGCCAGGGACGTCCCCTCGGGGACCGCGCGGACCTCGTACCAGGCGTCCAGCGGCGGGGGGTAGTAGGCGTCGAAGACGAACGGCCCGCCCCCGTCGAGGGCGCGGCGGTACCCGGCCTCGAAGGCCGTCCCGACCGTCGCCGGGAACAGCTCCCAGAGCGAGGCCCCGAGGAGCTCACGGCGCGTCAGGCCGAGCGCGACCTCGGCCTGGGTGTTGGTGTAGGTGATGGGCCACCGCTCGTCGCTCGTGTCGAGGACGAGGTAGCCCGCCGCCATGGACTCGGTGATCTGCTCGACCCTGGCGCGGGTCTCCTCCAGGGAGCGCGCCAGCTCCTCCTCCGCCGTGACGTCGTCGACGATCACGCACAGACCCGTGACCTCGGTGTCCGAGCCCGGGCGGTGCACCGGGTGGAAGGACAGCGACCAGTGCCGAGGCCGCCCCGGTCGCGCGCTGACCTCGCCGGACAACCGGACGTCCCGCATGGGGACGCCCTCGGCGATCACCCGGCGGTAGAGCTCCTCGGCGCGCGCACCGGTCTCCCCGTTGACCTCGCTGGGCGTGCGGCCGA
Organism: Kineococcus endophyticus; assembly: GCF_040796495.1. Taxonomy (NCBI): domain Bacteria; kingdom Bacillati; phylum Actinomycetota; class Actinomycetes; order Kineosporiales; family Kineosporiaceae; genus Kineococcus; species Kineococcus endophyticus. The sequence continues at coordinate 156,693 of NZ_JBFNQN010000010.1, forward strand.
CGAGCTCGGCCACGGGCCGCCCGTTCATCTCCGCGAGCACCGTGTTGACACGGACGTGCCGCAGGTCGAGGTCGAACACGCCGATGCCGAGCGGGGCGCCCTCGAGCAGCGAGTCGAACTGGGCGGCCGCTGCCGCCTCGGGGTCCTCGGGGGATCGCGAGCCCACGTGAGTGTCCACCTGCGTCCTGGATCGGGTGCCTGCGCTTCCGGTCGCCCTCGCCTCGAGCGCACCGAGTATCGCCGACGATCAGGCGTGCAGGCGGCACAACGCCGTGTTGGACGTCCACAACCGGACCCCGGTACCGGTCAACGCGGCGTCACCGGGCCGTCGCGGGTCGTGGTCGGTCCCCCCGAGCCACGCCCACGACGCCGGCGCCCGGCCGATCGCGGCCGTCAGGCGACGCACCGGTTCGAGCACCTCCGACACCACCCGCTCGGGGGAGTCCACGGTCGCCGACGCCGCGTGCGTCGCGCTGTGCGCGCACACCTCGTGGCGGGTCGACAGCTCCGTCAGCTCCTCCCACGTCATCGCCAGCCGGCCGGCCGGGTGCTCGAGCACGCCGTACTCGTGGGCGCGGGCGAAGTCCCGCTGCCGGTCCGGCGGGACGTCGAGGAAGTCGGTCGGCGGGTAGAACCAGCCCACGAGACCGACCTCCTCCAGGGCGGGGAGGGCGACCTGCACGGCGCTCGCGAACCCGTCGTAGAACGCGGGCACGATCCCCGGCCGCGAGGCGTCGGGCCAGCGGCCGGTGGCGCAGAAGGCGTGCACGTCCGCGGCCCGCACGGGGGTGAAGCGCTCGGCGTACCAGTGCAGGTCGCGACGGAACTCCTCGGCCCGGGAGACGGGGGTGTCGTGGTAGTTCACGACCCGCAGCAGACGGCCGGCGACGAACGCGTCGGCGACCCGGCCCACCTCCGCGTCCCGCACGGCCCGTGGCGGCACGACGCTCCCGGGCGGGCGCCAGGCCGACAGGGCGCGGGGCGGCTGCGCCGGTGCGCGGGCCGGTTCCGGTCGCAGCTCGAGGTCGCCGAGCACGGCGAGCACGTCCTGCACGGTGACGTCGGCGTCGGCGGCGGTCAGGACGTCCCACACCTCGCGGACGCGGGCGGCGAGCGCCGGCTCACCGTGCTGGGGTTCGGGGGAGCGGGAGCCCGGGTCGACCCGCAGGTAGGTGGCGACGCCGGCGCGCTCCTCGTCCTCGGCGGCGACGGCCTGCGCGGCCCGCAGGTAGGACGGGCGCTGGTCGTCGCCGGAGGTCACGCCCCCGTTCTAGCCGCGGGCACCTGGTCCCGCACCTGGTCCCGCACCTGGCCCCGCACGACGGTCCGGTCCCGCCCCAGGCCCTTGCCGCGGTAGAGCGCCTCGTCGCAGTGCCCGAGGACCGCGGCCGCGCTCGCCCCGGGCGTCCACTGCGCCACCCCCACCGTGGCCGTCTGGGCGTGCGGCACGGCGGCCCGGATGCGGTCGGCGACCTCGGCCGCCGCGGCCGCGGTGCAGCCGGGCAGGACGAGGGCGAACTCCTCCCCGCCCCAGCGGCTGATCGAGTCGCCGGGCCGCAGCTGCTCGCCCGCGACCCGTGCGAAGTCGCGCAGCAGGTCGTCGCCGATGAGGTGGCCGTAGGCGTCGTTGTAGCGCTTGAAGTGGTCGAGGTCGACGAGGGCGAACGTCAGCGGGGCACCCGTGCGCTCGGCGACGGCCACCTCGTGGGCGACAACACGGTCGAAGTGGCGGCGGTTGCCGACGCCGGTGAGGGGGTCCCGCTCGACGGCCACGACGAGCTGCTCGAGCAGCGCCGTGCGGGCCAGGGTGTGCGCGGCCTCCCCGGCCAGCGTCTGCACCATCGAGGCCAGGGGCCCGGGGAGGGCCTCGACGCGACGCTGCCAGACGACGCCGAGGACCCCGACGGGACGGCCGTCGGCGCCCAGGACCGGCTGCCACACACCGGACTGCGTGCGCGTGCCCGTGAGCAGGCGACGGTTGGCGTCGGGGTGGGACGGCACGTCGGCGACGAACAGCTGCTGCCCGCCGGCCAGCACGGTCAGCGGCAGCGCCCGCTCGGTGGCGGGGTCCAGCACGAGGAAGGAGTCGTCCTCGATGCCCACGCTGGCCGTCGCGACGAGGCGCTCGCCGTCGGGTCCCGTCCTCGTCTGCAGCAGGTAGACGGCGTCGGCCGCGGTGAGGTCGCGGACCGCCTCGCAGACGGCGGTGCGGGGGTCGTCGGCGGTGGCGACGGTGCGCGAGGCGCGGGCCAGCGCCCGCATCTGTCCCGCGTACCGGGCCAGTTCCTCGTGCGCGGCCTGCAGCGAGTCCTGGTGCTCCCGGTCGGCCGTGACGTCCTGCAGGGCCACGACGGCGCCGAGGAGCTCACCGGAGTCGGCGAGCATCCGCCGGCCCGTGCACCGGACCCGGCGCTCGTCGCCGGACGCGGTGCGCACCAGCAGGTCGACGGCGTCCACGGACCCCTCCGCGAGCACGCGCAGCAACGGGGTCTGCGCGCCGGTCAGCAGGGTGCGACCGTCCGGGCCGTACAGGCCGTAGCGCTCCGCGTGCGCGTCCGGGCCCAGCGCCGGGTCGGCGTCGCCGAACCAGCGGCGCGCCGTGTCGTTGAACATCACCAGGTGGCCGGCCGGGTCGGCCACGACGATGGCCACCTCCACGGAGGCCAGGACGGCCCGGGTCAGCTCACCCTGGCGGGCGCTGCGCAGCGCGTCGCGGCGCCGGGCCAGGAGGGCCACGACGACCGCGCCCAGGTCCTCCAGAGCGCCCAGCCGGGCCGCGGTGAGCGTCCGCGGGGCCTCGTCCATCGTGCACAACGTCCCGAGGACCCGGCCGTCGGCCGCGGTGAGCGGCACGGAGGCGTAGCCGCGGACCGCGGCCAGCCGGCCGTCCACGAGGGGACTCCTGCGCAGCACCGGGTCGGCCGCGGCGTTGGCGACGTGGACGGACCGGGCGGAGGTGACGGTCAGCTCGCACGGGGTGTCGACCAGCGCCAGCCGCTCCCACGTCGGGCGCAGGGGCCCGTCCCCGGTCGAGGCGACCCGCAGGAGGTCGTCGCCGTCCAGGACGGTGACGCACGCGACGGCCATCCCCGTCAGTTCCGCGGCGACCCGGGCGACGGCCGTCACCTCGGGGTCGCCCACAGGGCCGCCCACGGGGTCCACCTCACCGGTCCTCACACGCGTTCGGTTCGGCACGCGGCGGCCCCGGCTTGAGCAGCGGCGGCCAGGTCGGCGGCGGGGGCGGGCCGGGCGAAGAGGTACCCCTGCGCCAGCGGGCACCCGAGCTCGGCGAGCAGGTCGGCCTGCTCGGGCGTCTCCACCCCCTCGGCGACGACGAGCAGACCGAGGCTGCTCGACAGCGACAGCAGCGCCTGCAGCAGTGCGGTCCGCCGCTGGGACGTCGTGATCGCGGCCGTGAACGCGTGGTCGAGCTTGAGGTAGTCGGCGGGCAGGGTGTCGAGGCGGCTGAACGAGGACCAGCCCGTCCCGAAGTCGTCGATGGCCACGGCGGCACCCGTCGCCCGCAGCCGGCGCAGGGCGTCCAGCGCCGCGGGGGAGGAGGCGTCGACGACGCTCTCGGTGACCTCGACGACGAACTGGTCCAGGGGCCAGCCCTCCTCGCGCACGGTGGCCACCGTCCGCTCGACCCAGCCGTCGGCGACGATCTCGCGGCCCGAGACGTTGACGGTCAGGAGCAGGTCCGGTCCGTGGGCTGCGGCCAGCAGGTGCGCGCCCCGGCACGCGGCGGCCAGGACCGCCGCACCGAGCGGGACGACGAGACCCGTGGTCTCCGCGACGGCCACGAACTCGTCGGGACGGACCGGGCCGCGGGAGGGGTGGGTCCAGCGCGCGAGGGCCTCGGCTCCCACGACCCGGCCGGTGGCCGGTTCGACGACCGGCTGCAGCCAGGCCTCCACGTCGCCGGCCGCCAGGGCCCGCTCGAGGTCGGCGGCCAGCTCGAGGGAGTCGCCGTCGTCGAGGCGGCACCGACCGCGTCCGGCGAGCTTGGCGGCGTAGAGGGCGGCGTCCGCGCGGCGCAGCAGGTCCGTCCCCGACTCCCCGGAGACCCGCCCCGCCACCCCGGCCGACCAGCCGACCGCGGTGTGCGCCCGCACGCTGTCGAGCAGCTCCAGCGCCGCGGTCCCGGTCCGGCCCGGCAGCAGCACGGCGAACTCGTCCCCGCCGAAGCGGGCGACGACGGCGTGGGCGGGGAGCTCGCGGCGCAGCACGTCGGCGAAGTCCTCCAGCAGCGCATCGCCCGCGGCGTGGCCCTGCCGGTCGTTGACGGCCTTGAAGTGGTCGACGTCGAGCAGCGCGAGCCCCAGGTCGCCGTCCCGGGTGACGGGCAGGACGGCGTCCAGCGCCGCGTCGAAGCCTCGACGGTTCCGCAGACCCGTGAGGGCGTCGCGGTGCGCGTCGGAGGCCCGGCGCACGAGCAGGCCGACGGCCGCGGTGACGACGAGGCAGACGACGGCGAGCGCCACGGCCACGCCGGGCGTGACGCCCTCGCGGCCGCGCAGCGCGACCGTGGCGGCCAGCAGCAGGGCGGTGAGGTGGGCCGCCGCCGGCCGGGTCGCGAAGAAGAAGACGACGTCGATCGCCACGAAGGCGTAGACGGCGGCCAGCGCCACCGCCGACGCGGTCGTCGGGGCCAGCGGGACCGCCCCCGTGATGAGCAGCGTCCCGGCCCCGACGACGACGTGGAACGCGGAGCGCCTCAGCCGCCGCCCCCACCGCAGCAGCCCCGCCCCGCAGACCAGGGCGGTGACCGCCAGAGCCAGGAGGGCCGAGCGCCGCCCCGGGGCCGGGAACGTCGCCGACAGGACCACCGCGAGGGCGGCGGTCCCGCCGGCGGCGTAGAACGCCCCGGCCGTCAGCGCCATGACCCGTGGGGTGGCCAGGGCGGGGGTGGTCCAGGCGCGCACGGTCACCTCAGCGGGGGAGGGTGAAGCTGCCGACGAGGGTGTCGAGCTCGGCGGCCGCGGTGGAGACCTCAGCGGCGGTCGCGGCGGTGCGGGTGGCGCCGGTGGTGGCCTCACCCGCGGCGGCCGCGATGCCCGAGATGTTCAGCGCGATCTCCTGGGAGCCGGTGGAGACCTCGGTGACGTTGCGGACCATCTCGCTGGTGGTGGCCGACTGCTCTTCGACCGCCGCGGCGATGGTGGCCTGCAGGCCGTCGATGCGGGCGATGACCTCGGTGATCTCGGTGATCGCCGCGGCGGCGTCGGCGGCGTCGGTCTGCGTGGAACCGATGCGGGCGACGATCTGCTCGGTGGCGCGGGCGGTCTGCCCGGCCAGTTCCTTGACCTCCCCGGCCACGACGGCGAACCCCTTGCCGGCGTCCCCGGCGCGGGCGGCCTCGATGGTCGCGTTGAGCGCCAGGAGGTTCGTCTGCTCGGCGATGGAGGTGATGAGCTTGACGACGTCGCCGATCTCGCGGCTGGAGGTGGCGAGGCGGTCGAGGGTCTCCCCGGCGTTGGTCGCCGCGCTCACGGCGCTGGCGGCCGTGGAACTCGCGTCGGCCGTGGAGGTCGCGATCTCGCGGATGGCCGAGGTCATCTCCTCGCCGGCCGCGGCGACGGTGCCGATGTTCGCGCTGATCTGCTCGGTGGCCGCGGAGACGACCTGGGCCTGGGTGGAGGACTCCTCGGCGGAGGCCGACAGCTGGGTCGCGACGGTGGTCAGTTCCCCGGAGGCGCCGGCCAGGGTGGTGGCCGAGGCGGAGATGCGGCGCAGGGTGGTGGCCAAGCGGTCGACGGTGGCGTCCAGGGCGGTGGCCAGGCGGCCGACCTCGTCGGTGGCGTCGTAGCCGACCTTCTGGTCCAGGCGGCCCTCGGCCAGGCCTTCGACGACGGTGAGCGTGCGGGCCAGCGGACGGGCGATGGAACGGGCGACGAGGACGGCGACGACGACGGCGACGGCGACGGCGACGGCGCCGATGAGCAGGAGCAGGGTCACGGCGCTGTGGTAGTCGGACTTCCCCTCCACAGCCATGTCCTGGGCGGCCTTCTTCTCGATCGCGCTGACGGCGTCGAGCTGGGCGAAGGCGTCCTTGGTGATGGGGGTCGTGACCTCGCTGCGGTAGGCGATGAACTGCGCGGTCTGCCCGGCCTTGGCGAAGGTGACCAGCTGGCCGCGGGCGTCGCGGTACTTCGCGACCAGCGCCTCGACCTTGGCGCGCTCGGCGGCCGGCGCGGCGGGGGAGGAGGCCAGGTAGGCCTTCCACGCCTCGTCGTACTTCGCGTCGTCGGCGGCCAGCTGCTGCAGCTGCTTCTCGACGTCGGTGGCGTTCTGCGCCAGCGCGGCGTTGGCGATGTCCATCCGCATCGCGGCGTACTCGAACTTGACGGCGGCGATGATGTCGACCGAGGCGATGCCGCTGCTCGACATCGTCGTCAGGTTCTCCTGCGACGTCCCGAGACGGGAGATGCCGAGGGCGACGACGGCGGCGAGGAGGAGGCAGACGACGCCGAAGCCGGCGAAGAGCTTGGAGGCGACGTTGAGGTTGCGCAGCGCGGTCACGACCGGGCCTTTCCGTGGAGAAGGGTGGGGAGCCCGGTGGCTTCAGCTCTGTTCTAGACATCGGCAGCCGGGGGCCCGCGCTTGAGGTGGGGCGAGGACGCCCCGGACCACGGCCGCTGCGCACGTCGGCCGTCGCGGGAACGGGGGACAGGCTGAGGAGGCGGCGGCGCGGAGGAGTTCCGGAACCCCGGGGGACGTTCAGGGGAGTTCGACGGCCCCGCTGAGTTCCGCCCTGGCCCCACCCGGCGCCGGGATCGCGTTGAGCGTCAGCGTGAACCTCGAACCACCCCCGCCGGCGGGCTGGTAGACGAGGTCGCCGCCGTTGGCGTTGACGAGTTCCCGGGCGATGAACAACCCGAGCCCGGTGCCCTTCTGCCCGGCCGCGGTCCCGGTGGTGGCGCGGGCGAAGCGGTCGAACAGGTGCGGCACGAACTCCGGGGGGACTCCCTCCCCGGCGTCGACGACGTCCAGGAGCACGTCGTCACCGCGACGGCGGGCCGTCACCCGCACCGGCGGCCGGCCGTACTTGAAGGCGTTGCCCACCAGGTTGGTGAGGACCTGCTCGAGGTGGCCGCGGTCGGCGAGCACCGTGACGTCCTGCACACCGGTCGTGTCGACCGAACCCGCCCGCACGGCCAGGCGGTCGACGACGTCGGCGACGAGCGCCGGCACGTGCAGCCGCGCGGTCCGCGGGAGCGGTGGGCCGGCGTCCAGCTGGGCCATCGTGAGGATGTCCTCGAGGAGGTCGTTGGCCCAGCGGCCGGCCTTCTGGATGCGGGTGAGGTGCCCGCGCCGGTCCTCCTCGCTCAGCCCCTGCCAGTCGTCGAGCAGCAGTTCGGCGAAACCGGTGGTCGTCGACAACGGCTGCCGCAGGTCGTGGCTGAGGGTGGCCACGAGGTCGTCCTTGAGGCGGTTCGCCTCCAGCAGCTGCTCGTTGGACCGGGCCAGGGCGTCCTGGGCGCGGCGCTGCTGCGACAGGTCCCGCACGAGCGTGAGGGTGGCGCGGCCGCCGGCGTCGGGCAGGGGGACGCAGGTCACCTCGACGGGGACGGTCGTCCCGCCGGAGTGCCGCAGGGCGGTGACCGAGGGGAGCGCGGCGCGGACCTGGCCGGGGACGAAGGTGCGCCGTGCGGCCCAGGCGGCCTGCTCGTCCTCGGGGACGAGCAGCAGCGAGGAGGGCAGGGCGAGCAGGCTCGCGGTGCCCCGTCCGGTGAGCCGGGCCAGGGCGTCGTTGGCGTAGGTGACCTGGTCGTCGTGCTCGACGAGGACGCCCTCCCCGAGGTCGCTGAGGGCCTGCAGCAGACGGGTCGAGACGTCGCGCTGGCGGCGGACGCCCTCCTCCGCGGCGACGCGGTCGCTGACGTCCAGCACCTGCGTCGTCAGGTGCAGGGCCCGGCCGGCGGCGTCCCGGACGACGGCCGTGGAGACGTGGGTGTGGACGACGCCGCCGTCGCGGTGCAGGAGGCGCAGGTCGCCGGCGACGTCCCGGCCCAGGTCGGCGACGGACCGGTCGTCGGGGTGGACGTGGACGGCCCAGTGCTTGCCCACGAGGTCGGCCGGGCTGCGTCCGAGCATCGCCGCGGCGGCCGGGTTGGCCCGCAGGACCGTGCCCTCCAGGGTGAGGTCGACGTTCCCGACGAGCGAGGCGTCGAACGCGGCCTGCAGCCGGTCGGCCTGCGCGCCGGCCTGGCCGCGGGCCTCCTCGAGGTCGCGGCGCAGGGCGCGGTCGGCGCTGACGTCGGCCATGACGACGACGGCGCCGAGCGCGCTGCCGTCCGGTCGCGTCATCCGCCGTCCCGAGCACACCACCGTGATCGCCGGTCGCCCGGCCGGGGCGAGGACGATCTCGGCGTCCGCGACGGACCCCTCGCGCAGCACGCGGTGCAGCGGCACCTCCTCGGGGCTCAGCGGGGTGCGACCGTCGGCGGCGTAGAGGTCGTACCGGCCGGCGTGCTGGGTGGGGTCCAGGCCCGTGTCGGCGTCCAGACCGTGCCAGCGCTGGGCGGTGCGGTTGAACATCGTCAGCCGGCCCCGCTCGTCGGCGACGACGATCCCGACGTCGACGGACTCCAGCACCGCGGCGGTCAGCTCGCCGCGCGCCTCGGCCTCGGCCCGCAGGGCCGCGGCCTCGACGGCCAGCCGCTCGCTGGCGGCCGTCGAGAGCGCCATCGAGGCGAGCAGGACGTCGCGCTCGTCCCGGCTCATCGCCAGGGCCAGGCCCACCACGGCGAGCATGCTCACGTAGAGCTGGACGACGATCGCGCGGGTCGCGTCGTCGGCGATGAGGGCGAACGGGCCGTGCCCGGTGAGCGTGAGGACGACCGCGGCCACGCCCAGGGCCACGTCGAGGACGAGGACGACGGTCGTGTCGAAGCGCAGCGCGGCCCAGACGGCGAGGGCGATGAGCGGGAAAGCGACGGGAAGCCCGTCGTAGACGACGAACACGAGCGCGTACGCCCCGGCCGCGCAGACCGGCAGGGCGAGGAGTTCGACGCGCTGCCAGCCGCGCGGGAGGCGCACGGGCGCCACCACGTCCTCGTGGCCGCCCGCCGCCCCGCTCCGCGCGCGCCGGGCGTTCAGCAGGCAGCCCACGCGGAAGGCCGCCGAGGCGAGCAGCAGGATGCTCGCGGTGTTGCGGGTCATCCACACCAGCGTCGTCACCCAGGACCACGTGCCGCTGAGCGCCCAGACGGCGGTCGGGCCGAGCAGGGCGCCGGCCCCCGTGGCCACCACCGCCGCGGCCAGCAGCCGCATGAGCTGGCCGACACCGGTCAGCGGTTCCCGCCCGCCCGCACCCCACGCCCGCGGGCACCAGCGCGCGAAGAGGACACCGAACACGAGGACCTGCAGCACGTTCGCCCCGACGAAGCAGACGGCGAGCGCCGGGGAGGCCCCCGTGACGGCGTTGAGGACGAAGGTGGTCACCGACAGCAGGGCGAGGTCCAGGCGGACCGTGCCGGCCGATCGCTGGGCGGCGAACCAGACGACGGCCACACCGGCCGCGGGCCACACCAGGCTCAGGCTCGTGCCGTCCATGACGGTCGCCCGTCCCAGCAGGACGGCGACGGCGAAGACGACGGCGAACGCCGCGCTGCGCAGCACGGCGGGTGCGCTCACGGGGCCACCACCGTGCGGTCGCGGCCCTGCTCCTTGCCGGCGTAGAGGGCCGCGTCGGCGCGGGCGACGACGTCGTGGGCGAGCAGGCCCGGTCGCCACTGGGCGACGCCGATCGTGCAGCTCTGCCCGCGGGGGACCGCGGCACGGATGCGGTCGGCGACGGTGACGGCGTCCGGCGCCGCGCACCCGGGCAGCGCGACGACGAACTCCTCCCCGCCCCAGCGGGCGATGACGTCGACCTCGCGCAGGCACTCCTGGGCGGCGGCGGCGAACTCGCGCAGGAGCGCGTCGCCCCCGAGGTGGCCGTGGCCGTCGTTGTAGCGCTTGAAGTGGTCGAGGTCGATGACGGCGACGCTCAGCGGGGCGCCGGTGCGCCCGGCCCGCGCCACCTCGGTGGCGATGACGTCGTCCCAGCGGCGGCGGTTGGCCAGGCCGGTCAGCGTGTCCCGCTCGGCCGCGTCGGCGAGGCGCTGCAGGAGTTCGGCGCGTTCGGCGGCGTGGGCGACCTCGCCGGTCAGGGTCTGCAGGACGGGCAGCACGTGCTCGGGCAGCTCGTGGCGGACCTCGCGCCAGAACACGCCGAGCACCCCGACGGTGCGCTGTCCGGACGTCTGGCCCGACAGCACGACGGGGTGCCAGGCGCCCGAGGCGACCCCCGTGAGGTTCGCGAGCCGCTGGGAGGCGCGCGGGTGCGTGCTGACGTCACCGACGAACACGGGGGCCGCCGACGTGAAGGTCAACCCGGCCAGGGAGGGTTCGTCGAGGGGGTAGACGATGTCGACGTCGGGCAGGCCCGCGGTGGCGACCGGGCGCAGCTCGGGCCCGCGGTCGCCGGGCACGGGGTACAGCAGGTAGGCGGCGTCGGCCCCGGTCAGCTCCCGGACCAGCCGGCAGACGACCTGCTGCGGGTCCGGCGCCGCGGCCAGCGCCCGCGAGGCGTCGGCCAGGGACTGCACGCGCGCGGAGTGCTCGGCGAGCGCCGCGTGCGCCGCGGCCAGCGCCTTCTCCCGGTCTCGGGCCTGCGTGACGTCGTGCAGCGCCACGACGGCCCCGAGGGGAGAACCGTCGGTGCGGCGCATGGCCCGCCCGGAGCAGACGAGGGTCCGGGGTGCCCGGTCGGGGGTCGCGAGGACGAGTTCGACGCCCTCGACCGACCCCTCGCGCAGCGCACGCAGCCACGGCAGCTCGCACGGGGCGAGCGGGGTGGTGCCGTCGGCGGCGAAGTGGACGGCGGCGTCGCCGTGCCACTCCCGGGCCGTGCGGTTGAGCGAGGTCACGTGACCCTCGCCGTCGACGACGACCAGCCCCACGTCGACGGTCTCGGCGACGGCTTCGCTCTGCTCCCAGCGCGCCTCCGCCTCCGACATCGCCAGGACGGCCAGCTCGCGCGCCTCACCGGCGCGGCGGCCCTGGTCGGCGGCCTCACGGGCCTGCCGGCGCCGTTCGAAGAGGGCGACGAGGACGCCCGCGAGGTCCTGCAGGACCGCGAGGCGCTCGGCGGCGACGGGGCCGGGGACGGTGTCGAAGACGCAGAGCGAGCCCAGGGCGTGGCCGTCGGCGCTGACCAGCGGCGAGGAGGCGTAGGTGCGGACGTGGCCGAGCCGGCCGTCGACCCAGGGGTTGCGGGCGAACCGCGGGTCCCGGGAGGCGTCCGGGACGTGGACGAGGAGGCCCTCCTCGAAGTGCAGCGCGCACATCGAGTCGGCGCGAGCGGAGTCGGCACCCTCGAACCCCACGGTCGTCAGCTGGCACTGCCGGTCCTCGTCGACGAGGTTCAGCGTCGCGTGCGGGACGCCGGCGACGAGCGCGGCGGCACGGACGACGGCCGTCAGCTCGTCGTCGGCGGGGGCGTCGAGCAGGCGGTAGTCGCGCAGGGCGGCCAGCCGCGCCGCCTCACGGGTGCTCGGAGCGGCGTCGGCCCGGTCCGCCTGCGCGAGCGCGATCCAGTCCTTCCGGTCCACCCGTTCCCTGTCGGCGGAACGGGCCCGGGGCTTGAGGTCAGGGCACGCGGCACCACAGCTGGGCGCCGCCGTCGGTGGGCGACCACCCCGTCTCGCCCGACAGCTGCCGCAGCAGGTCCCGCGTGTGGCCGGACAGCACCGGCCGCGTGCGCCCGTCGGCGAACCGGACGTCCACGCCGACGACGAGCGCGCCGGCGGCCTCCCCCACGCGCAGGACGGTGGGGCTGGACCCGGCGCCGAGACCGCCGAGCAGTTCGGCGGTGACCTGGACCGCGTCGTCGGCGGCGTCCTCCAGACCGAGCTGCTCGGCCTGCAGGCGCACGAAGCGCCGCGCCTGGCGCAGGGGTTCGTCGTCGCCCAGCAGGTCCAGCCGCAGCACGTGCGGCAGGACGGGTGGCCGGCTCGCGGGGGCAGGGGTGGGGTCGGTGTCCACGGGCTCCTCCTCGTTCTCGTCGCTGCTCTCGGGGACGGCGCTGCTCGTGGACCGTCGGTCCGAGTGTGCCGGGGTGCACAGGCGAGCGCCACCCGCCGAACGTCGGGGTTGTTTGTCAAGACAATCTGATCTGGTCGTAAGGTGGGACCCGGCGAGGACGCCCCTCGCTGCCGACGCGACAGGGAGGCCCGTCCCGCATGGTCAAGATCGCCCTCGACCCCACGCCGTTCCACCCGGACCACGACCTGCTCGAGCTGCCGGACCTCGTGGCCCGCGCCGGCTTCGAGCACCTGCAGCTCGCCCCGCACCCGGACGTGGCGCCCTTCTTCCGCCACCCCACGGCCGACGACGCGCTCGTCGCGGCCTTCGCCAAGCGCGCCGCCGACGCCGGGGTCGGGATCACCTCCCTGCTGCCGGTCCAGCGCATCTCCTGGCCCGAGGAACTCCAGCGCCAGGCGGCCGTGAAGAACTTCCGCCGGGTCCTGCAGATCGCCGTCGACCTCGGCGTGCGCGTCGTCAACACCGAGTTCTCCGGCCGCCCCGAACGGGCCGAGGACTCCGAGGCGGCGTTCCACAAGTCCATGGAGGAACTGCTGCCCGTCCTCGAACGCGAGGGCCTCACGCTCAACATCGACCCCCACCCGGACGACTTCGTCGAGGACGGCCTGGAGGCGTGGCGGATCGTGCGGGGGCTGAACTCCTCCCACGTGGGCATGGTCTACGTCGCCTCCCACACGTTCCACTACGGGGACCGGGCCACGACGCTGCTGCCGGCGGTGGGCGACCGGCTCGGGGCGGTCTACGCCGCCGACACCTTCGACCACCGCCGGTCGCACGGTCTGCGCTACATCAGCAACCCGCCCGGGAACTCCGCGCGCATCCACCAGCACCTGCGGGTCGGCGACGGCGACGTGGACTGGAAGGAACTGTTCGACACGTTGCGCGGCACGGGGTTCCTCGACCGCGAGGACGCGGTCCTCGTGTCCAACGTGTTCGCCGAGGACGAGACGGCGCTGGAGACGTCGAGGTTCCAGCTCGAGCGGTTGACCGAGCTCACCGCCCCGCGCTGACCTGCGGGTCGCGGCGCGCCGCCTGCGCGACGGCCGCCGCGACCGCCGGGCCCACCCGGGGGTCGAACGGGCTCGGGACGATCCGGTCGACCGACACCGCGCCGCCGTCCGCGGCGACGGCGGCGATCGCCTCCGCGGCCGCGAGCTTCATCCCCTCGGTGATCCGGCGGGCACCCGCGTCCAGCGCCCCGGCGAACACCCCCGGGAACGCCAGCACGTCGTTGATCTGGTGGGGGAAGTCGCTGCGGCCCGTCGAGACGACCGAGGCGTACCGCGCCGCGACGTCGGGGTGGACCTCGGGGTCGGGGTTGGACAGGGCGAACACGAACGGCCCGGGCGCCATCGTCGCCAGGAGCCCCTCCGGCAGCTGCGCGCTGGACAGGCCGACGAACACGTCGGCACCGGCCAGGGCCTCGGCCAGGCCCCCGCGGACCCCGCGGGGGTTCGTCTGCGCCGCCGGCAGCGCCTTCTCCCCGCCGCGGTCGGCGTCCACGACGCCGCGCGAGTCCAGGACGACGACGTCGCGCACCCCGGCCGCGACGAGGAACCGGGCGCAGGCGATCCCCGCCGCACCCGCCCCGGACACGACGACGCGCAGGGCCGGCAGGTCGCGACCCGTCGCGGCGCAGGCCCCGTGCAGGGCGGCGAGCAGGACGACGGCCGTCCCGTGCTGGTCGTCGTGCATCACAGGGCAGTCCAGCGCCTCGACGAGGCGGCGTTCGAGCTCGAAGCAGCGCGGCGCGGAGACGTCCTCCAGGTTCACGGCGCCGAAGCTCGGCCGCAGCCGGACGAGGGTCTCGACGATCTCGTCCACGTCGGTGGTGTCGAGCACCAGCGGGATCGAGTCCAGGCCGCCGAACTGCTTGAACAGCGCGGACTTGCCCTCCATGACCGGCAGCGACGCCCGCGGCCCGATGTCGCCGAGCCCCAGCACCGCGGTCCCGTCGCTGACGACCGCCACCAGCCGGTCCGTCCACGTGTACCGGCGCACGAGGGCCGGATCCGCGGCGATCGCGCGGCACACGCTGGCCGACGCCCGCGACCTGTCGATCGCCTACACCCCGGGCGTCGCGCAGGTGGCGTCGTCAGCGCCGTCCCGAGCTTGCCGCCCTCGTGGGCGGCCAGGACCTCGGTGTCGCTGGGCTGGGTCGTCGTGGTGGTCACGCGGTCTCCTCGCAGGGTTCGACCGCCGGCGCTCCGGCGGCGGTCGCCCCAGCCTGGCGCCGGCCGGCCGGCCCGCGCCCTCCCCGGCGCAGTGCAAGGAAGATCCGCGGTTCTTCCGCGGTGGGTGAAGAACGCACCGGTCCTCGGGCACGCGGGGGCGCTGCGGACGTGGGTACGGTGGTCGGACGGCCCCCGGACCCCGGGCCCACCGCGGCTCGAAGCACCGGGCGGCGCACGCGTCGCCTGGTGCAGCCGGCGGCGACCGCGAAGGGGAGACGACATGTCGGACACGGACACGCAGGACACGCTGGCCGACCACCTGCGGACGGTGCTCGCCGGTCCGGACGCCCACGGGGACGAGGCGGTGGCGGCCCTGCGCGTCCTGCTCGACCTCGGCTGGGTCGAACCCGACCGCGTCGAGGCGCGGTTGGGGCGCGAGCCCGCCGTCCGCTCCCTGGCCGAGGACCTCGCGGTCGCCCGCCTCCGGGCCCGCACCGCCGCCGAGCGCAGCCGCGACCTGCAGCGACGCACCGACGCCGTCCTGGCCCGCGCGCAGGAGCTGCGCCGGCAGACGCCTCCACGCGCGGAGGCCGGTGGGGAGGCGGACCGCGTGGCCGCGCTGGAGCGGGAGGTGGCGCAGCTGCGGACCGCGCTGGAGAACCGGCCCCGCATCGAGCACGCCGTCGGCATCGTCATGCAGCTCGTGGGCTGCGACGAGACGCTCGCCTGGGACCTGCTGAGCCGGCTGTCCCAGCACACGAACGTCAAGGTCCGTGTCATGGCCGACGCCCTCGCCTCCCGGGTGGGGGACGGTCACGGGGTGCCGGCCGATGTCGCCGCGGGTCTGCGGGCCCTGGCGGAACAGGAGTGGTCCGGACGCTCTAGAACATGACAGGATGTGGGGCCACATCGAACAGCCGGTGTCCGTCGTCAGAGGGAGCCGAGATGGGCGCCGACCGGGCCCTGCAGCGCGAGCACACCGTCGTGGACGACGACCTCTCCCTCCAGTTGCAGGTCGTCACGGAGGAGCTCGCCGTCGCCGACGACGAGCTGGCCGCGCAGCAGCGGGAGATCGACGAGCTCCTCGCCCGCGAGCTCGACGCCCGGAGGACCGCGAGCGCCGTCGTCCGCAGCGTGCCCGTCCCGGTCCTCGTGACCGACGCGGCCGGGGCGATCGTCGAGGCGAACCTCGCCGCCGCCACCCTCCTCGGCGTGCCCGCCGCGCGGCTGGTGCGCAAACCGGTGCAGGCCCTCGTCCCCGCGCCGGCGCGCTCGGCGGTCCGCGACCTCGTCTCGGCCGCCGCCGGGTCCCGGACGGTGGGAGGGACCGTCGACGTGAGTCCGCGGTCTGGTCCCGACCGCAGCGTCCGGATCGTCATCACGGGCGGGGCCCGCCGCCTCGACGGTCGCTCCGTCCTGACCTGGGTGCTCGCGGACGCGACGCCGGCGCAGGGCACGGCGGACTCCGAGTCCCCGGCCGCCCTGCACGCCGTCGCCGCCCTCACCGCACTGCCCGTGGGGGACCTGTCACCGCACGAACTCCTCACCCGGGTCGCGGCCCTGGCGACGCAGGCCGTGGCGGGGGCGTCGTGGACGAGCGTCGTGCTCGGCGACCCGGCCGAACCGGCGGAGCTGGCCGCGGACTCCGAGGAGGCGCAGCGGATCGACGGCGCCCAGTGGCGAGCGGGGGAGGGCCCCGCGGCGACGGCCTACCGCGACGGGGTCGCGGTGGTCAGCGCCGACCTGCGGCAGGACGCGCGGTGGCCGGTGCTCGCGGGGCCGGCCGGGCAGACCCCCGTGCGCAGCGCGCTCGCGCTGCCCATCCGCTCACGCGACCTGTCCGCGCCGTCGGACGTTCGCGGCGTCCTGACCGTCTACGGCCCCGAACCCGGTGCCTTCGCGGGCGAGGTGCAGGTCGACCGTGCGCTGGTCTTCGCCGAGGCGGCCTCGGCCCTGCTGCACGACCTCGACCGCATCGCCGAGCTGCGCACCACCGCGGAGAACCTCACCCTGGCGATGCGGTCCCGCGCGACGATCGAGCAGGCCAAGGGCCTCGTCGCCGGGTGGCTGGGGTGCAGCGTCGAGGAGGCCTTCGAGGTGCTCACCCGCCTGAGCCAGGACCGCAACGTCAAGCTGCGCGACCTCGCCGCGCTCGCGGTCGCCGACCCCTCCCGCCACGACCTGCGCCCCGTCCTGGCGCACGCCCACGAGCGGATGCAGTCGCGGCGGGCCCAGGAGTCAGCTCAGGAGGGGTCGTCGAGCTGATCCATGACGACGAGGGCCCCGGCGCTGCCGTGGGTCCCCGCCAGTGAGCTGACGGTCACCTGGACCCGGACGGGTCGCCCGCGCCGATTGACCGCGGCGAGTTCGAGGACGGCGTCATCGGTGGCGAGGTGCTCACCGGCCAGGACCGTCCGCACGGCGGGGCCGATCTCGTGCAGCGGCAGGCCGATGTCGAGGTTCAGCAGGTGCTCGCCGGCGGCCTCGTCGGCGCGCACGCCCCACAGGTCCGCGGCCCACGCGTTCCACACCGTGATCCGCATGTCGGCGTCGACGACGGCGACCCCGACACGCAGGCTGGCGAAGACGCCCTCCATGTACCCGTTGAGGGCGCTGACCTCGTCGGTGCGCAGCCGCAGCTCGTGGTTGGAGTTCTGCAGCTCGTCGTTCATCGACTGCAGCTCCTCGTTCATCGTCTCGAGTTCCTCGTTCGTGGAGTGCAGCTCCTCGTTGGTGGTCTCCAGCTCCTCGACGGTGGACTGCAGCTCCTCGTTGGTCGTCTCGAGTTCCTCGTTCGTGGACTGCAGTTCCTCGTAGGCGGTCTCCAGCTGGCGGTGCGCGTCCTCCAGCTCGTCCTGCAGCTGCCGCGACCGACTGACGTCGATGAACACGACGGCCGTTCCGAGGACGTGTCCCAGGGGGGTGCGCAGCGGCACGACCTGCACGTCGAAGAACGTCCGGTCCGTGCGGGGGCGGGTGAACTCCACGTCCCGGATCCACACGGTGCGGCGCTGGGTGTGGGCCTGCTCCACGGCCGAGCGCAGCTCGACCGGCCGGTAGCTGACCTCGAGGTCCTGGAACGGGCGGCCGGCGTCCGACGCCGAGAGGTTGAAGAGCGTGTCCGCGCGGTGGTTGGACAGCACGACCTCACCGGTCTGGTTCAGGACGATCTGCGCGACGGGGCTGGCCGCGAGGGCCTCGGCCCGGAGCGTCACCGCGTCGTCGCCGGTGGGCGGGTAGACCGCAGGCGGGACCGTCGCGGTGATGCGCGGCCGGGTGCGCGTACCGCCCACGCGGCGGAAGAACCGGTTCTTCAGGTCGACGGGGGAGAACAGCGAGGACTGGCTGAGCAGCATCTCCGCCTTGCCCAGGAACAGGAGCCCGTCGGGTTCCAGGGAGTAGTGCAGCCGTTCGGCGATGCGCGCCTGCGTCTCGGCCGTCAGGTACATCAGGGTGTTGCGGCACGTCAACAGGTCGACGTGGGAGATCGGGGCGTCCTGCACGAGGTCGGCCCGCCCGAAGATGACCGACCGCCGCAGGTCCTGCCGGAACGTGTAGCGGGTGCCGTGCTGCTCGAAGTACTTCTCGAGCATCTCGGGAGGCAGGCTGCGCACCTCGCGATCGGTGTACGTCGCCGTCCGGGCCTGCGTCAGGGCGTCCTCGTCGGCGTCGGTGGCGTAGATCTTGACCCGCCGGCGGAACTCCTCCGGTCCCAGGGCCTCGGCGAGGCAGATCGCCACGGTGTACGCCTCCTGGCCCGAGGCGCACCCCGCGCTCCACGCGCGGATGGGCCCGGTGGGCCGACGGGCGAGGACCTGCGGCAGCAGGTCCGACCGCAGCCGGTCCCACGCGTCGAGGTCGCGGAAGAACGACGTGACGTTGATGAGGATCGTGTTGAACAACGCCGTGAACTCTTCGGCGTCGACCTCGAGCCGGTCGCGGTACTCCTCGTACCGGGCGACGCCCACGTCGTCCATGCGCCGGTGCACCCGCCGCAGCAGGCTCGCCCGCTTGTACCCCGTGAAGTCGAAACCCCGGGCCTCCTTGAGGTGCTCGAGCAGGCTCTCGAACTCCTCCGCCGTCCCGTAGGACGTCCCCGGCGCGGTGCCGCCGTCGCCCGTCCCGTCCACCGTCTCGTCCACGCCCTCAGCCGTCCGTCTCGTCCTGTGCCCGTTCCGTCCCCGCCGGTCCCCGCAGTGTCCCCGACGTCAGCAGCCGGCGGATGGTGCGGGCCGCGTCACCGGTCTCGACGGCGCGGTCGGTGTACCGGCTCGCCGTCAACCCGTGCCCGGACTCGCGTGCTCGGTCGGCCATCTCCCGGGCCAGCGCGGCCCGTTCCTCCAGGCTGCGCAGGGCCATCCACAGGGCGCCGTCGAGTTCGGAGGTCTGCTGGTCCTGCAGGCTCCCCGGGCTCCAGGCGTGCCCGACCCGGCAGCGGAACCGCAGCAGCCCGTGGTCCTCGATCCGCCACAGCACGCCCGAGCAGTCGGGGCAGGAGTACCCCGACGGCTCACCGGGGTGGTCGTCGCCCGCCAGGGGACGCAGGTCGAACTCCGCCATCGCGACCTCCTCGCGCATCCGGTCGTCGCCGGCCGAGGACGGCCGGGCTGGGGCCTGCTCGTGGACGAGCCGGACCAGGAGCCCCGGCAGGTCCGCGAGCGGCACGACGTGCTCGGGCCGGGCCGCCTCCAGGGCCGCCCGGGGCATGCCGTCGTAGAGGGCGTCGGCGGGGTCCTGCACGACCCCGGTGCCGCCCTGGGCGCGCAGGGCCACGAGGCCCGCGGCGCCGTCGTCGAGGGCGCCGGTCAGGACCACGCCGATCGCTCGGGGGCCGACCGCGCGCGCCGCCGACCGGAAGAGGGTGTCGACGGCGGGACGGTGCCCGTTCTCCCGCGGTCCGCTCGTCAGGGCGACGTGGTCGTCGGTCAGCAGCAGGTGCCGGTCGGGCACGGCGACGACGACCTCGCCGTGACGCAGGGCCCCGCCGTGCTCGGCGGCGCGGGCCGGGAGCGGGCCGGAGCGGTCCAGGATGGCCGCGAGGGCGTTCGACCCCGTCGGCGGCACGTGCAGGACGACGAGGACGGTGGCGGGCAGGTCGGCCGGCAGGCCGGCGACGAGGGTGCGCAGCGCCTCGACCCCACCCGCGCTCGCGCCCACGAGGACGACGTCTCGGGTGGTCACGGGGCTCACCCTAGTGACCGCCGTGGACGCGACGGACGACCTCGGCGGTGCTGGAACAGTCGTGGTCCCGGCGCAGGGCCACGAGTTCCTCGCGCAGCCGGTCGACGGGCACGGCGAGCCGGTCGGCGGCTTCGTGGACGCTCCACCCTCGGGCGAGCAGGTCCAGCAGGTCACCCGCGGTGGGCAGCCGTGGCCGGGGCCGCGGCGGCGGGGTCCACCCCAGGTCCTGCAGCAGCCGGTGCAGGGGCCCGCCGGTCCTCGTGGGGTCGGAGAGCTCGTCCCGGATCCGGGCGGTCAGGTCGTCGGGCGGGAACACGCGATCACCACGCACGTCGTCGAGTGCCGCGCCCGTTGCTTCGAGCCCGGTCAGTCAACCACGCGGGATGGCCCCGCCGCCCGGACGGACCTGGGATTCGAGTCGGTTGTAGGGACAGCCGCAGCACTCGCGAGAGTCCGACGAAGGAAGCGCGCTGTGTCCACAGCCCCCCTCGACGACGTCTTGACCACCCACCTCCACCGCTGCGGCGGCCGCTGCGTCGTGCGCCTGCGCGGCGAGCTCGACACCGTCTCCGGCCCGCGGGTGGCCGCGGCCCTCGACGAGGTCCTGGCCTGCCCCTGCGCAGGAGCCGCCGTCCTCGTCGACCTGCGCGCCGTCTCCTTCTGCGACCTCGACGGGCTGCGGACGCTGCGGGCGGCGCGAGCCCGTGCCGCCCAGCGCGGTGTGGACCTGACCTGCGAGGGGTGCTCCCCGTTGCTGCTCCGCGTCGCGGCCATCGTGGGGTACCGGGAGCTGCTGGCCGCGCAGGAGTGAGCGGTGAGCGGGGCCGGAGGGGCGGGGGAGTACCGTCGGGGGTCCGGCTCGAGCACAGGGCGGGAGACCGCACGTCGACGGCCGAGCAGGAGGGACCAGCGTGGCCACACCCTTTCCCGTCCCCCCGCTGGGCGACGACGAACCCGTCGGAGCCGTGGAGCTGCTGCACGCCGAGGACGCCCTGACCGTCGTCCTCACGGGTGAGATCGACGACGAGCTCCGTCCGGCGCTGGACGCCGTGACCGCCGACGTCGACCGCGAGGTCCGCGCCGCGGCCCGTCCCGTCGTCGTCGACGCCACCGCCGTCTCCTTCATGGACTCCGCCGGCGCCGCCTTCCTGGCCAAGCTCGCCGTCGCCGTCCGGCCGGCGCGCATCGCGGTGCGCCCCAGCGAACCCGTCGGGTTCCTGCTCGAGGTGACGCGGTTGTCCGAGGTCGTGGACGTGCGCAAGCCCTGACGGACCCCTCCTGCGGTTCCTGACGAGCGCGTGCGCCGATCGTCGGCGACGATCGACCTCCATGTGCGAGTGGTCTCCGAGCGCCGAGTCCGCCGTCGTGGTGGACCGGTCCGCCGCCCGCCACGCGCGGCGCTTCCTCGACGACCACTGGTGCGTCGAGCACGCGGCCCTGCTGCGCGGCCACGCCGACCTCGTCGTCAGCGAACTGGTCACCGAGGCCGTGTCCCACGGCACGCCCCCCGTGACGCTGCGCGTCGAGTGCGAGGGCGCCGACGGGGTCGTCATCGAGGTCAGCGACCGCGACCCGAACGGCCCCCACTTCCAGGCCGTCGGGCCCGACGAGGCCCACACGACGAACCTCGTCGAGGTCCTCAGCGACGAGTGGGGCGTCCGCACCCGCCCCGGTGCCAAGACGGTCTGGAGCCGGCTCATCGTCTGAGCGGCTCCGGGGTGCCGGACGCTCCTGCCGCGCCTAGCGTGCGGAGCAGTCCCTCCGTGCAGACCGTCGCGGGCGACGTCCCCGTCGCCGTCCGCCCTCGTCCGCCGCTGGAGACCCTCGTGCCCGCACCCCTCGTCGAGGCCGCCCTCGCGCTCTGCCGTCGCCTGACCACCGAGGTGCCGCTGCCCGGTGCCGGGGCCACGCGTGCGCGGTGGGACGTCCTGTCCACGCTCGCCGAGCAGGACCTCACCCTCGCCCGGGTCGTCGAGGCGCACCTCGACGCCGTCGCCGTGCTCGCCGAGGCCGGTGCGGAGCCGGCCCCCGGCAGCACGTGGGGGGTCTTCGCGGCCGAGGCCGCCGACGCCCACCTCTTCGCCTGGCAGACCTCCCGGGGACAGTGGCGGCTGGACGGGACGAAACCCTGGTGCTCCCTCGCCGGTGTCCTCACGCACGCGCTCGTCACCGCCCACACCGAGGCCGGACGACGGTTGTTCGCCGTCGACCTCGCGGCGGCCCGCGCCGACGGCCGGCTGGAGGTCCTGCCCGACCGCTGGCACAGCCGCGGCCTCGTCGACGTCCCCAGCGGCCCGCTCGTCCTGCACGACGTCCCGACCGACCCCGTCGGGGAGACCGGTTGGTACCTGCAGCGGGCCGGGTTCGCCCACGGGGGGATCGGGGTCGCGGCCTGCTGGTACGGCGGTGCCGTCGGCGTCGCCCGGCCGCTCGTGCAGTCCGGCCGCGACGACCAGCTCACGCTGCGCTCCCGCGGTCTCGTCGACCTGCGGCTGTGGGCGGCCCGCACCGCCCTCGACGCCGCGGCCGAGGTCGTCGACGCCGGCCACGCCACCGGGGTGGAGGGTGAGCTGCTGGCCGCTCGCGTCCGGGCGCTCGTCGCCGAGGCCGCCGAGGTGGTGCTCAGCGAGGTGGGGCACGCCCTCGGCCCCCGACCCCTCACCGCCGACGCGGCGCACGCGGCCCGCGTCGCCGACCTCACCGTCTACGTCCGCCAGCACCACGCCGACCACGACCTCGTGGCCCTGGCGGAACTGGCCGCGAAGTGAGCCCCGAGTTCACCCACGACGGACCGGGCACCGCCGAGGACGAGTGGCGGCGCTGGCCGGGGTTGCGCGACGTGCCGGAACTGGACTGGTCCGGCGTCGGGCACGTGCTCGTCGTCGCGGCCCACCCCGACGACGAGACGCTCGGGGCGGGCGGGTTGCTCGCCACCGCGGCCGCCCGGGGTGTCGCCGTCGACGTCGTCGTCGCCACCGACGGGGAGGGGTCGCACCCCGACTCGCCCACGACGACCCCGCAGGCGCTCGCGGTCGTCCGCGCCCGCGAGGTGCGCGACGCCGTCGCCGCCCTGGCTCCGGACGCGCGGGTGCACCGCCTCGCGCTGCCCGACGGCGGGGTCACGGCGGCCGCCGAGGCGCTGGCGGAGACCCTGCGGGGCCTCGTCGGCCCGGCGACCCTCCTCGTCGCCCCGTGGACGGCGGACGGCCACCCCGACCACGACGCGGCCGGGGAGGTGGCCGCGCGGGTGGCCGTCGAGGCCGGTGCCACGTGCCTGCACTACCCGGTGTGGTTGTGGCACTGGGCCCACCCGGGGGACGTCCGCGTCCCGTGGCAGCGGGGCACGCGCCTGGACCTCGACGACGTCGCACGCCGGCGCAAGTCCGTGGCCATGGCGCGGCACGCGTCGCAGACGGCGCCGCTGTCCGCGCGGCCTGGGGACGAGGTGCTGCTGCCGGCGGGGGTGCTGGCGCACTTCGAGCGCGGGTCGGAGTTCTTCCTGCGCTCGGGTGACGCCACCACCACGACCAGCCTCGGGGCCGAGTTCTTCGAGGAGTTCTACGCTGCGAACGGGGAAGACCCGTGGGGTTTCGAGGACCGGTGGTACGAGGCACGCAAGCGTGCCCTGACGCTCGCGGTCCTGCCCCGGCCTGAGTTCCGGTCGGGTCTGGAGATCGGCTGCAGCACAGGCGTGCTGACCGTGGAACTGGCGGCCCGCACCGAGCGTCTGCTGGCGGTCGACGTCGCGGCCTCCGCACTGGACCGGGCCCGGCAGCGACTGGACGCGGCCGGTGCGGGGGACCGGGTGGAGACGCGCGTGGCGCGGGTTCCGCAGGAGTACCCCACGGGCACGTTCGACCTCGTCGTGCTGTCCGAGGTCGCCTACTACTGCGACCCCGACGACCTGGCCGTCCTCGTGGAACGGTTGCGGGGGTGCCTGGCGCCGGACGGTGTCCTCGTCGCGTGCCACTGGCGGCACCTCGTCGAGGGGTACCCGCTGACGGGCGACGAGGTGCACCGCGCCCTGCGCGGTCTTCCGGGCCTGGACGTCCTGGTGCGGCACGAGGAGGAGGACTTCCTGCTCGACGTCCTGGTCCCCGCCCCCGCGGTCTCGGTGGCTCGGGCGGGAGGGTTGGCGTGAGGTCCCGTGGCGGGCCTGTTGCGGGGCTGGACCGGATCGTCGTGGTGGTGCCCGCCCGGGACGAGGCCGCGACCGTCGCGGCCTGCGTGACGTCGGTGCTGGTCGCCGCCCAACGGGCCACCGCCGCCGTGGACGTGCTGGTCGTCGCGGACCGCTGCTCCGACGCGACCGCTGAACTGGCGCTGGCGGCGGGGGCCCGGGTCGTGCCGAGCGCGGCGGGCAGTGTGGGCGCCGCCCGTGCCGCGGGCGTCGCCGCCGGCCTGGCCGAGGAACCTCCCGGTGGGTGGTCGCGCTGCTGGATCGCCTGCACGGACGCCGATTCCGTCGTCCCGCAGGAGTGGTTGCAGCACCACGCGCAGGCGGCCGCCGCGGGGATCGACCTGCTGCTGGGCACGGTCCAGCTGCCCGGCCCCACCGCCCGGCACGCCGCGTGGCGCCGGCGGTACGCGGCCGGCCGGGACCACGTCCACGGGGCCAACCTCGGCGTCCGGGCCTCGGTGTACCGGGCGGCCGGGGGTTTCCCGCCGGTCCCGGCGCACGAGGACCGCCTCCTGGTGGACCGGGTGCGCACCCTGTCCGGGGTCCGCGTCGCGTCGTCGTGGGCGTACCCCGTCCTCACGAGCGACCGGACGCAGGGGCGCACCCCCGCCGGGGTCGCCCACGACCTGGGGTCGGGGCTGGCGGGAGTTCGCGACTGCGCCTGACGGCACTGCCGTCAGACGGCGGTGCGGTCGCGTGGGTCGTCGCGCTGCAGGGCGTGGGCGAGTTCCCGCGTCCTCTGCAGGAGGGCGGGGTGGTCGTTGCGCGTCCAGGGTCCGGGGGTCATGAGCTGGCCCAGGTCGCGTTGAAGGCGTCTGGTTTCCGGTAACCCGTCCTCGCCGAACCGGGCTTCCAGCCGGCCGGCGTGCAGGGCTCGGTGGTCCCGGCCGCAGAGGAGGACGAGGTTGTCGACGCTGGTGGGTCCGCCGTCGGCCCAGTGGACGACGTGGTGCAGGTGGCAGGCCCAGGCCGGGGCCCCGCAGCCGGGGGCGATGCAGCCGCGGTCGCGTTCGGCGACGATGAGGCGCTGGTTGTCGCTGGCGTGCCGGTCCAGGGTGTGCAGGGAGCGGGGTCGGCCGAGGCGGTCCATGACGGCGACGGTGACGTCGCCGTCGCAGGAGGCGGCGCGCAGGGTGGCGTCGGTGACGGGGCCGTGGGTGTCGGCGATGGCGGTGCCGGGCTTCACGGCGCCGGTGTCGTCGAGGGTTGCGCGCAGGACGACGGTGGCCTTGTGCGCGACGACGGGGTCGGTGCTGCTGGCGGGGTGGTGGGCACCGGTGGTGACGAGGTCGACGAGGCCGTCGTGGCGGCGTTGCCCGACCGAGCGGGTGTCGTCACCGGATGCCGAGGGCAGGGGTTTGGCGGCGGCTTCGACGGCGGAGCGGACGACGACGGCGGCGGCCTCGTCGAGGTCGACGGTCATCCGCATCATCCCGTGGCGGCGGGTGAAGGTGAGGGTGCGGCGGCTGGCGGAGTCCGGTTCGAGGTCGCGGACGTGCCGGTCGACGCGTTCGGGGTCCAGGCGGGTGAGCAGTTCTTCGCTCAGGTGGGTCGCGGTGCCCAGCGGTTGAGTGCCGGTGACGGTGGCGAAGTGCCCGTCGATGAGGTCGGCGCGGCGTTGCGTGGTCCACACCCGCTCCCCGGTGTCCATCTGCACGTCGATGTCGACGGTGCCGCGTCGCAGGGGGGTGGGGATGGACTGCAGTGCGGTGACGGCGCCGTGGACGTGGGCCAGGGTGGTGTTCCCTGCCGCTAGCTGCTCACCGGTGCGGGCGAGGGAACCGCGGTCGCCGTCGAGCCCACCGATCCTCCCGTCCCAGTGAACCGTCGGGTCGGTGTGCCGGGCGGCGGCGACGTCCTTGCGGGCCAGGGTGCGGGACAGGTTGACGGGGTTGGTGGCGAGCAGGTCGACGACGGCGCTCTCGGGGGCGTGCTCCAGGGCGCGGCGCACCGCGTGGAGTTTGGCGGCGTCGAGGCGGTTTCCGAGGGCGTAGAGCGAGCGGGTGAGGTGGTCGACGTCGTCGCGGTCGAGGGTTCCCAACGGCAGGGCGTTGAGGTCGTCCAGGACGGAACTCAGGCGCGCGAGGGCGTCCTGGGCTGCGTGCTGGGCGGTGGTGGTCACGTGTTCCAGGGTAGTCGAACAAACCCTGTAGGGCTAGGTTCTGGGCCTCCTAACTTGGTGTGCGGCAATGGTTCACGCGCTGTCCCCGCGGACGACGAGATGGGGATGGTCATCGGCGTCGCCCTTCGGCCCGCGGCGTCGGCGTCGCATCCCGTCGTCCGACGACCTGGGCCGCGTCGCCCACCCTCGCCGCGCGGAACCCCGTGCGGGGAACCTCGAGCACCGGTGACCGGCCTCCGTCGAGCGCTGCCGTCGACGGGGTGCTGACGCGCGCCGCGTCAGCACCCCGTCGCGACCGACCTCAGTGGTCGTCGCCCGTGAGCGCGTCCTCCACCTTCGTCACCACGTTCTGCGCCCCCTGCAGGTGCGCGCCGGCTCCCGTGCCGGGCTTGCCCGGTCCGGCGTTGCCGTCGTAGGTGACGAACTGCAACGGGTCGGGGGCGGGGAGGGTTCCGTCGTCGTCGGTCAGCGGCCGGAGTTCCTCGGCCCGGAACGGCTCACCGTCGACGAGGCTGTTTCCCGTGACCCACAGCCCCTCGCCTGCGGCGCTGCCGTTGGTCGAGGTGTAGAAGACGTGGGCGGCGTCCTTGTCCTCCCAGTCCCCGTTGGACTGCTCGATCTCGGTCTCGACGTACCCGTCCGCGATGAGCATCTGGATGCCGAGCAACCACTGCTGCTGGTGGTAGGTGTCGCGGGCCAGGTTGAAGGCCAGCATCTCCTTGACGCCCCGGTCGTCCGTCATGTTCGCGATGCGGCTCGTCATGAGCCGGCTCTGCGCCTCGGCGGCCACGTTGGAGCGGAAGTCGGTGAGCAGGTTCCCGCTCGCGGCGATGTAGCCGGCGTTCCACGGGTTCCCCAGGCTGTCCGTCGGGCGAGCCCCGCCGCCGGAGACGATGGCGTGCTGGACGTTCTGGCCGCCGAGCACAGCCGCGAGGGCCGGGTTCGCCGCGGCGGCCTTGTCGGTCGCCTCGCCGGGAGCGCCCTCGAGCAGGCGGGCGAGCATGACGGTGAGCATCTCGACGTGCGAGATCTCCTCCGTCCCGATGTCCATGATCATGTCCTTGTACTTGCCGGGGACGCGGCAGTTCCAGCCCTGGAACAGGTACTGCATCATGACGGTCATCTCGCCGAACTGACCGCCGAGGATCTCCTGGAACTTCGCGGCGAACAGGGCGTCCGGCTTCTCGGGCCTGGCCGTGAACTGGAGTTCTCGGGTGTGCCGGTACACGGGGCACCTCTCTCAGTCGCGGGAACGACGGTTCCGTCGTGCCCGCCACCTACCCGGGGTCGGTAGACGCAAACCGCTGCGGCGCGGGAGGTCGGGGTCCGGTCGCAGCCAGGGGGTGGGGGCCACGACCTCCGCGTCGTCGGTGTCGGCGGGTGTGCGCACGTCCAGCGCACCGAGGCACCGGCGCAACGCGGTCACGACCGCCCCGGCGCTCTGGCGGTCGCGCTCCGTCGAGAACTTCGCGGTCGACTCGGCGGCCGACAGGCGCTGCAACGCGGTGCGCAGAGCGGTGCGCGTCGCGTCGTCGTCCTCCCGCTCGCGCAGGACCGCCGCCAGCGCACCGAGGACGTCGGCCGTCGGCCACCGCAGGCCGGCCGGCAGCGCGACCTCCGCGTCCCGCGGGGTGAGCGACTCCACGAGGAGTTCGGTGAGTTCCTCGACGCGGACGGCGAGGTTCTCCAGGGCGACGCCCGTGACGTGCTGCTGCCGCACG
This sequence comes from Kineococcus endophyticus, assembly GCF_040796495.1. Taxonomy (NCBI): domain Bacteria; kingdom Bacillati; phylum Actinomycetota; class Actinomycetes; order Kineosporiales; family Kineosporiaceae; genus Kineococcus; species Kineococcus endophyticus. The sequence goes on from NZ_JBFNQN010000010.1 coordinate 184,164, forward strand.
GTCTCCACGTGGCGCAGCGCCCGGACGTTCCCCGCGACGGACTCCTCGGTCTCCTCCCGGCTGCGGCGCAGCGACTCCCGCACGGGTGCCACGGAGCGCAGCCGCTCGGCCCACTCCTGCGGTCCCGGCGGGTCGTCCCGGCGCAGACCCTCGGCGAGGTCCTCGAGCTGGTCGGCGAGCGTGGTGGCCAGGCGCTGCACGGCGTCCTGCGACTGCGCGAGCGGCAGCGACGGCAGGACCGTGTTCACCGCCACGGCCACGCAGCCCCCGAGCAGGGTGAGCACCGTGTACCCGACGGCGTACTGGACGGGGTGCTGCACGCCGACGACGAGGACGAACAACCCGACGGTGAGCACCCAGCTGCCCTGGTCGGCGAAGAGCCGCCACCCGGCGAGCAGGGTGGCGAGGAACACCACGAGGGGGACGACGAGCAGGTCGCGTCCCAGCAGTTCGGCGACGACGAGCGAGACCAGCGCACCGCAGACGATGGCGGCGACGGCCCGGGCGGAGTTGCGGACGGAACTGCGGACGGTCGAGTACGAGCCGACGACCGCCCCCAGGGGCGCGAAGTACGGGTACGTCTGCGCGATCTCCCAGGGCAGCGCCAACGCGATGAGCCAGGCCAGGGTGGCGGCGAGCGCGGTGCGCGCCGCCAACCCCACCCGGGGACGGCGGGCCAGGAATCTCAGGGCTCGAGCACGACCTTGATGCAGTCGTCGTCCTTGGCCTGGAACATGGCGTAGGCGTCCGGCGCGTCCTCCAGCGGGACGCGGTGCGTCGTGAGGTCCATCACTCCCAGCGGGTCGGACGGGTCCTCCACCAGCGGCAGGAGGTCGTCGATCCACGCCTTGACGTTGCACTGGCCCATGCGCAGCTGCAACTGCTTGTCGAACATCGTCATCATCGGCATCGGGTCCGCCTCGCCGCCGTAGACGCCGGACAGGGAGATGGTGCCGCCGCGGCGGACGGCGTCCACGGCCGTGCGGACGGCCCACAGCCGGTCGATCCCACCGGTCTCCATGACCTTCTGCGCGACCTTGTCCGGCAGCAGGCCGACCGCGGTCTGCGCGGCCTTGGCGATCGCGCCCTCGGCTCCGCCGTGCGCCTCCATGCCCACCGCGTCGAGCACCGCGTCGGGGCCGCGGCCGTCGGTGCGGTCGCGCAGCTGGGCCGGCACGTCGGCGCCGCTGGCGTCGGTGAGGTCGATCGCGGTGACACCGTGGCGCTCGGCCATCGCCCGGCGCTCCGGGACGGGGTCGACGGCCACGACCTCGTAGCCGAGGTGCCGGCCGATGCGGGCGGCGAACTGGCCGACGGGTCCGAGCCCGAGGACGGCCAGCGTCCCGCCCTCGGGGACGTCTGCGTACCGGACGCCCTGCCAGGCCGTCGGCAGGATGTCGGACAGGAACAGGTAGCGGTCGTCGGGCAGGTCGTTCCCGACCCGGACCGGGTTGTAGTCGGCGTGGCGGACCCGCAGGTACTGCGCCTGCCCGCCGGGCACCGACCCGTAGAGCGACGTGTACCCGTACAGGGCGGCACCGCTGCCCTTCTCGCGGACCTGGGTGGTCTCGCACTGCGTCGTCAGCCCGCGCTCGCACATCCAGCAGTGCCCGCAGGAGATCGTGAACGGGATGACGACGCGGTCGCCGACGGTGAGGTTCGTCACCTCCGGGCCGACGGCCTCGACGATCCCCATGGGTTCGTGGCCCAGGACGTCCCCCTTCGCCAGGTAGGGGGCCAGGACCTCGTACAGGTGCAGGTCGGACCCGCAGATGGCGGTCGACGTGATCCGCACGACCGCGTCGGTGGGTTCGACGACCTCGGGGTCGGGCACGTCCTCGACGCGCACCGACCGCTTCCCCTGCCACGTCAGCGCTCTCACGCGGTGCCCCTGCCCGCTGGGCCCGGTGCGAAACCCCTCACAGCGGGGGACCGACGACGCGGGCCTGCACGCGGCCGTCGGCGACGCGGGTGCGCACGGTGGGCTGCGGCGCCGTCGCCGGCCCGTCCAGGACGTCGCCGTCGGCGAACCGGAAGCGGCTGGCGTGCCAGGGGCAGGTGATCGTCGTGGCGCCGCCCTCGCCGGAGACCTCGCCCTCGTGCAGGGCCGCACCGAGGTGCGTGCAGGTGTCGGTGAGGGCGAGGACGTCGTCGCCGCGGCGCAGGACGCACAGCGGTGCGTCGCCGATCCACCGCTGCACCGGCCGGCCCTCCGGCAGCTCCGCCAGGGCGCCGATGTCGGAGAACTCCTGACCGTCCCCCGCGAGGTGGACGAGGTGCTCGGCGTGGTTCGGCCCCGCGGCCCACCGGTAGGCGAGGTGTCCGCCCAGGGCGCCGGCCGCGCCCGCTGCCACCGTGCCGGCCGTCCGCAGCAGCCGGGCGTGCCGGCGCGCGAACAGCGACGCGGTCCAGAGGGTGGCGGCCACGGCATTCCCGGCCGCGTGCACGATCGCCGTGCGCTGCTGGTCGGGGTGCAGGTCCACGTAGTCGGCCCAGCCCGCCAGGGCCGTCGGCGCGACGGTCGCCACGCTCACGGCGGCCAGGCCGCGGGCGGGCACGTCCAGGGCCCGGCCCCCGGGCAGCAGGGAGGCGACGTCGAGCAGCAGGGCCGACACGGACGTGCCGACGGGGACCATGGCCAGCGCGGGATGGGCCGGGTGGCCCGCCGGGCGGCCGTGCAGCAGGCCGCGCACGGCCCCACCGGGCAGCAGGCGGTCGGCGGTGTCCTTGGCGCGCTCGGCCACCGGGTCGAGGACGGTCCACCGCGAGGGGGCGTCGAAGAGGGAGCTCAGGAGGGGCATGGGTCCGTGCTACGCCCCCGGTCGCGAGCCCGCGCGGTGGAAGCCCGGTGTTTCCGAGCGGTGCCGCGGGGTAGGCGCCCCGGGAACCGCTGAGAGGGGAGTGCCGGCATGAAGGTCGCCGTGACGGGTGCGACGGGGAACGTGGGGACCGCGCTGCTGCGCCGTCTCGACGGGACGGACACCGAGGTGGTGGGCGTCTGCCGCAGGCTGCCGGAACCCACCGGAGCCTGGGCCGACGTGCGCTGGGTCCAGCAGGACGTCGCCGGCCCGGACGCCGTGCAACGGCTCACGGACGCGTTCGCGGGGGTCGACGCCGTCGTGCACACCGCGTGGCTCATCCAGCCGGCCCGCGACCCGGGCGAGATGGCGCGGGTGAACCTCACGGGCAGCGAGAACGTCGTTCGGGCCGCGCTCGCCGCGGGTGTCCCGCACGTGGTGCACCTGTCCTCGGTCGGGGCCTACGCCACCCACCCCGTCGACGACGCACGGGTCGACGAGTCCTGGCCGACGGACGGGATCTCCCCCTCGCAGTACTCCCGGGAGAAGGCCGCCGTCGAGTCGCACCTGGACGTGGTGGAACGCGACCACCCCGAACTCCTCGTCACGCGGGTCCGTCCGGCGCTGGTGTTCCAGCGCGACGCCGGCAGCGAGATCGCCCGGTACTTCCTCGGACCGTTCGTGCCGACCCGGTTGCTCCGGCGCGTCCCGTTGCCGGTGCTCCCGCTGCCCGAACGCCTGCGGTTCCAGGTGGTGCACGCCGACGACCTCGCCGACGCCTTGGCCCGCATCCTGGAACGGGCGCCGGGTGGTGCGTTCAACGTGGCCGACGAGCCCGTCCTGCGGGGCAGGGACCTGGCGCTGTCGCTGAACGCGCCGCGCTGGTTCCCGGTGAACCGCCGGGTGGTGCGGGCCGCCGCCGACCTGACGTACCGGGCGCACGTCCACCCGGTCCAGCCGGGCTGGCTGGACCTGGGTTTCGGGGTCCCCGTCATGGACACCACCCGGGCGCGGGAGGAACTCGGGTGGCGCCCGGTTCACGCGGCCCGCGACGTCCTGGTGGAACTGCTGGACGGCGTCCGCGACCACGCCGGGGCACCCTCGGGGGCGCTGCGCCGACGGACGGGCCTGGTGACCTCCCGCACGGGGACGTGAACCCCGAGGTGGCCCCGCAGTCGGCCGAGGATCGAGGTGAGCAGACGGGAGACCTGCATCTGGCTGATGCCGAGTTCCGCCGCGATCTCCGACTGCGTGGCCTCCTCGTAGAAGCGCAGCTTGAGGATGCGTCGTTCCCGGTCGTCGAGTTCGGCCACGGCCCCCTTGAGGGACAGGAGGTCGTCGACGGTGACGGTCGCGTCCGCGTCCCCGGCCACGTCGTGGCGGGGCACGTCGAGGGACAGGGCGGAGTACGCGTTCGTGGCGCGGTGGACCTCACGCAGTTCGTCGAGCGTGGCGCCGAGCTTCTCGGCGACCTGGACGTCGGTCAGGCCGGCCGTGTCCTCGTGCACGAGCCGCGTGCGCAGTTCCTGCAACCGGCGGGGAGGGCGCACGGCCCACCCGTGGTCGCGGAAGTACCGGCGGATCTCCCCGGTGACGGTGGGGGTGGCGTAGGCGCCGAAGTCGTGGCCGCTGTCGTCGCGGAACCGGTCGGCGGCCTTGACCAGTCCCAGGTAGGCGATCTGCTCCAGGTCCTCGGTCGGTATGCCGCGGTGGCGGTAGCGCGCGGCGAGACCGCGGGCCAGGCCCAGGTGCTCCTCGACGAGGTCGTGACGTGTCCCGAGCATGGGTGGGTTCCTCCAAGCGTTCCTTCCGGACTGCCTGGGCGAACGCTGCTGCACCCGACGTGCCTCACTCCAGCACCGGTCAACGGGCCCGGCAACCGGAAGTCTGCACGCCGGTCCTGAGGGACGTCCACGCCCTGCCGTCCACGCCCTGCCGCCCACCCCGGACGGGGATATCCTGACGACAGGGTGCGGGGTCCAACCTCCGGCCGTGCGCCCCCGTCCCCGAGGACCCCCATGACGAACGCCCCCACCTCGCGACCCGACGAGCCGCAGACCTCCCTGGCCGGCGCGCTCGCGGCGTTGGCGCGGGACCTGCAGCGCGGACAGGCCCCGGACGACGTCACGGCTCAGGCGGTCGCCAGCGCTGTCGCCCTCGTGCCCGGCGCCGAGGAGGGGTCGGTCAGCCTGGTGCGCTCGCGCCGCCACGTCGTGTCCGCGGCCGCCACGAGCGACGTCGCACGGGGGTTCGACGCGTTGCAGGAGAGCGTGGGGGAAGGACCCTGCCTCGCGGCGATGTTCTCCGAACCCGTGGTCCGCACGGACGACCTCGCCGAGGACACGCGCTGGCCTCGGTTGGGGGCGCGGACCGACGAGCTGGGGGTGCGCAGCATGCTGAGCTTCCAGCTGTTCGTCCACGAGAACACCCTCGGAGCGTTGAACCTGCTGTCCTCCAAACCCGCGGCCTTCGACGACGAAGCCGAGGGCATCGGAGCGATGGTCGCAGCGCACGCGGCGGTGGCCCTGGCCGGGGCGCAGAAGTTCGACCACCTCCGGATGGCCCTCGTCAACCGCGACGTCATCGGACAGGCGAAGGGCATCCTCATGGAGCGCTTCAAGGTCGACGCCGACCAGGCGTTCGCCCTGCTGACGCGCGTGAGCCAGGACCGGAACGTGAAGCTGCACGTTCTGGCGACCGAGCTGACGCGCACGGGGTCGCTCGAGCGGTGAGGTCGCGGTGACGTCCGGAGGTGGTCTGCGGATCGACGTCGAGTGGGCCGGCGACGCCTGCGAGGTGGTCCTGCACGGGGCGCTGTCGGCAGCCGGCGTGCGCCTGTTCGACGACGCGCTGGAACTGGCGCTCGAACAGGCCGGCAGCCGCCACCACGAGGTCGTGCTCGACCTGCGTGACGTCGTCGCGGTCGATGCCCGGGGTGAGGACGAGCTCCGGTCGGTCGGGCTGCGCGCGCGTCGGGCCGGCTGCCAGGTCCGCGTGCTGGCCTGACGCCGACGCGCGGGCGCGATGGGTCACGCCTACGGTCGGCACATGAGCGAGAACACCTCCCAGAACCCCACCGAGGACGTGCCCGAGGAGAACCCCGGCCAGGAGGATCCCGGCAGCGAGGAGGCGGCGGAGTCGCCGGCCCTGGACGGGTACGGCAACGACACCGGCTTCGCTGACGAGGCCGCCGACCCGGAGTGATCCGGACCGGCCCGGTCGTGTAGGTTTCCCGCACCGGTTGAACCAGCAGCCCTGCAGCACGTCCGCTCCACCCCGGCCCGCCGGACGAGGCGGACCGTCGGGCTGGGAGGAACGTCCGATGCCGATGGGCCTCGACGCCGCGTTCGTGGAACTCGGACGCATCGTCGCCGACCAACCCTTGACCGTCGTCCTGCGTCGGGTGGCCGACCTCGCAGTGGAGTGCGTCCCGGGCGCCGACGACGTCTCGGTCACACTGCTGCGGCGGGGTGCTCCGGTCACCGTGGCCTTCCACGGTGAGCTCGCCGTCGACCTCGACGAGCGCCAGTACTCCCCCCGGGTACGGCCCGTGCGTCGTCGCAGCGCAGGCGGGGACGACCCTGCGCATCGACGACACGGCGTCCGACGGGGCGTTTGCCGCCTTCTCGGCGTCGGCCGCGCGACGGGGGGTGCGCAGCGTCGTGAGTGTGGGCCTGCCCGACCCGGAGCGGCGGCAGGGGTCGATCAACGTCTACTGCTTCGGGCGGCCCGAGCACCCCGTCGTCACCCCGGAGGCCCAGGGCGCTCTGGAGCAGTTCGCCGCGTACGCGGCCGTGGCCCTCGGGAACGCGGCCGCCCTGGCCGAGGCGGGGGACCGCGCCGCCAACCTGCAGATCGCCCTGCAGTCCCGTGCGGTCATCGAGCAGGCCAAGGGCGTCCTCGTGGCGCGCAACGGCATCGACCCCGACGCTGCCTTCGCGCTGCTCTCGACGTGGTCACAGCACCAGAACCGCAAGCTCCGCGTCATCGCGGAGGAGGTCGTCGCCGAGGCGAGCGGGTGGCAGTGACGGTTCCCCGGGTCCGTGTGTCCAGCGAGACGGGGCCGAGGTTCCGGTCGTGGACGCGCCGTCACTCCTTCAGGGGGTCGTTCCCCCAGTTCATGAGGGAGTAGCGCCACTTCGTGTCCGTGACGTCGCCCTTCGGGCGCTGCTTGGAGTGCCGCGCCACGTACGCCGCCACCTTCTGCATGTGCTCGTGGTCGTCGTCGGTGCGGTCGGCCTTCTTCGTCCGCAGGATCTCGACGATCCGGCGGCCCGACCGGTGCCCCACCGACTCGCCGTCGCCCACCCCGACGGACTTCGACTCGTCCGTCTCCAGCCAGTCCTCGAGCTCCTTGGGCGTCATGTTGACCGCCTCGCCGAAGCGCTTCTCGACGTCCTCGACGTCCATCTCCTTCTCGCTCACGCTCCGAGCCTGCGGGCTCAGAAGGCGTAGCGCACCCGCAGGTAGGGGGCGCGGTCGGTGATCAGCTCCAGCAGCTCGCGCACGTAGCGGGCCTTGTCGCCGGCGCGGTACCGGACGTTCAGTCCACCGGACTGCGACCGCTTGGTCTCCTGCATCGCCGGCCGCCACAGCAGGTCCTCCGCCCGGGGGTGCCACCCGAGGTTCACCTGGTGCAGGTTCTCCTCGTGGGTGAGGAAGATGACCTCTGCCTGCAGCTGCGCCTTCGTGGTCTCGCTCGTCGCCTCGCCGAGCTGGTCGAGCAGTTCGGCCCACAGCGCCAGCCAGTCCTCGTGGACGACGACGGGGGAGAGGTTGACGTGCACCTCGTAGCCGGCGGCGACGAAGTCGTCGAGGGCGGCGAGCCGCTCGGGCACCGGGGACGTGCGGATGTCGAGCAGCTTGGCGACGCGGGCCGGCATGAGCGAGAACCGGACCCGGGTCCGGCCCTGCGGGTCCAGCGTCAGCAGGCGCCGGTTCACGTGCTTGGTGGCGAACGACGCCTTGGCCGTGGGCAGACCGCGGAACAGGGCGACGAGGTCGTCCACGTTGTCGGAGATCTCCGCGTCGACCGAGCAGTCGCTGTTCTCGCCCAGGTCGTACACCCAGCTGGTGGGGTCGCACTGGTTCGCCTCCGGTTTCACGCCCTGGCGGGCCACGTGGCGGGCCAAGTAGCCGGTGATCTGCTCGATGTTCGCGAACACCGTGACGGGGTTGCTGTACCCCTTGCGGCGCGGGACGTAGCAGTAGGCGCACGCCATCGCGCAGCCGTTCGAGGTGGACGGGGCGATGAAGTCCGCGGAGCGGCCGTTCGGCCTGGCCTGCAACGACTTCTTGATCCCCAGGACGAGGGCCTCGCGCTTGATCCGCACCCACCGGTCGACGTTCGTCTCGTCGCCGTGCAGTTCGGGGATGCGCCAGTGGCTCTCGACGGGGACGCGCGTGGCGTCCGGCCAGCGGTCCAGCACCTGCCGCCCGCGGGGGAGTTCCGCGGCGGCGGGTTCGTAGTAGATCCTCGTGACGTCGACGAGGTCGCGGGTCCTGCGGTCCGGCTCCGGCACGGGACCATTCTGCCTCCCGCGCGCGGCCCCCGCGGACGCTGCTTACGGTGAAGCGGTGACCGACCAGTTCACCTTCACCAACCCCGTGACCCTCTACCACCAGGGGGGTTTCGACCCCCAGCCGCAGGACGGGCCCGGCCTGGCCTCGCAGCTCTCGCCCCGCCCGGACCACGGTGAGTCCACCTACCGCGGCACCGGCCGCCTCACCGGCCGCAAGGCGCTGGTGACCGGCGCCGACTCCGGCATCGGCCGCGCCGCGGCGATCGCGTTCGCCCGGGAGGGTGCCGACGTGGTGCTCTCCTACCTTCCCGCGGAGGAGTCCGACGCCCGGGAGGTCGCCGACCTCGTCGAGGAGGCCGGCCGCACTGCCGTGCTGGCCCCCGGGGACCTCACCGACGAGGAGTTCACCCGCTCCCTCGTCGCGACGGCCGTGCGCGAGCTCGGTGGTCTCGACCTGCTCGCGGTCGTCGCGGGCAAGCAGCAGCACGCCGAGGACGTCGCGGACGTCTCCTCGGAGCAGTTCGACGAGACGATGCGCACCAACGTGCACTCGCTCTTCTGGCTCGTGCAGGAGGCCGTGCCGCACCTGCCGCCGGGCTCCACGATCGTGACGACGTCCTCCGTCCAGGGCTACCAGCCCTCCCCGAACCTCGTCGACTACGCGACGACCAAGTCCGCGATCATCGCGATGTCCCAGGCGCTGGCCCAGCAGCTGGCCCCGCGGGGGATCCGGGTCAACGTCGTGGCGCCGGGACCGGTGTGGACGCCGCTGCAGGTGGCCGGCGGTCAGCCCGACGACGCGATGCCGGAGTTCGGGACGTCGACCCCGTTGGGCCGGGCCGGCCAGCCCGCCGAGCTCGCCCCCGCGTACGTGTTCCTCTCCTCCCCGGAGTCGAGCTACGTCGTGGGCGAGGTGCTCAACGTCAACGGGGGCATGCCCACGCCATGAGCCGGTCCGCGGGGGGTGCGGCCGACCTGCTCCGCACGGCGCAGGAGGTGTTCGGGTACGAGGCGTTGCGGCCGGGCCAGGAGGAGGCCATGCGCGCCGTCCTGGCTGGCCGCGACGTCCTCGCGGTGATGCCGACGGGGGCCGGGAAGTCGGCCGTCTACCAGGTGCCGGCGCTCCTGCTGGAGGGTCCGGTCGTCGTGGTCTCCCCGCTCATCGCGCTGCAGCGCGACCAGGTCGACGCCATCGTGGGCGGCGGAACCGGCCGCGGCGGCGCCGTGATGCTCAACTCGGCCATGACCGCGTCGGCGTGGGAGGAGGCGCGCGGGGAACTGCGGTCCGGGGCCGCGCGGTTCGTGTTCCTCGCCCCCGAGCAGCTCGCCCGCGACGAGGTGCTCACCGAGCTGGCCGCCCTGGAACCGCGGTTGCTCGTCGTCGACGAGGCGCACTGCGTCAGTTCCTGGGGCCACGACTTCCGCCCGCAGTACCTGCGGCTCGGTTCCGCCCGCGCCAAGCTCGGCCGCCCTCCGGTCGTCGCCCTCACCGCGACCGCGAGTCCCCAGGTGCGCTCGGAGGTGCTGACGCAGCTCGACGCACCGGACGCCCTCGTCCTCGTCGAGGGTTTCGACCGTCCCGAGATCGACCTGCGGATCCGCCACTGCAGCGACGCGGCCACCCAGCGGCAGGGCGTCCTGGACGCCGTCGCCGCCGCCGGCGGTCCCGCGCTGGTCTACGTGGCGACCCGCGCGGACGCCGAGGAGATCGCCGCGCAGGTGCCGGGAGCGGACTTCTACCACGCGGGTCGCAAGCGGGCCGAGCGCGAGGACGTCCAGCGCCGGTTCCTCGAGGGCGACCTCGACGTCGTCGTCGCCACGACGGCGTTCGGCATGGGCATCGACAAACCCGACGTGCGCGCCGTCGTGCACGCCACCGTGCCGGACTCGCCGGACAGCTACTACCAGGAGATCGGGCGGGCGGCCCGCGACGGGGACCCCGCCGTCGCGACGCTGTTCTACCGCCCCGAGGACCTGGGGCTGCGGACGTTCTTCGCCTCGGGGGTGGCCAAGGTCGAACCCCTGCGGGAGACGGCCGCCGCCCTGCGGGTGCACGACGGTCCCGTGGACCCGGCGCAGTTCCGGCGCGACCTGGGGGTGTCCGCCACCCGGCTCGCGGGGATGCTGAACCTGCTGGCGGAGGTCGGGGCGCTGGCCGAGGACGAGGAGGGGAACCTCGTCGTCCCGGCCGACGCGCCGCGTCCGGGGCCGGCGGCGGAGGCTGCCGTGGAGGTCTCCCAGCAGCAGCGCAGCGTCGAGCGGTCGCGGCTGGAGATGATGCGGTCGTTGTGCGAGACGACCTCGTGCCGTCGGCAGTTCCTGCTGGGGTACTTCGGGGAGCAGCTCGCGGACCCGTGCGGGAACTGCGACCGCTGCCGCGCGGGGACGGCGCACGACCGCGTCGCGACCGACGAGCCCTACGCCGTCGGTTCGACCGTCGAGCACCCCGAGTGGGGTTCCGGGCAGGTCATGCACTACGAGGAGGACCGCGTCACCGTCCTGTTCTCCGAGGTCGGGTACCGCACGCTCGCGCTCGACGTCGTCGCGCGGAACGACCTGCTGGAGAGCGCGTGAGGGTGCTGCTCGCCGGGTGGTCCAGCGTGCTGCACGGCGAGGCCACCGCGGGGGACGAGCTGGCGACGCGGGCCGTCGAGCAGCACCTCCTCGCGGCCGGCCACGACGTCGTCTGCGCGTGGAGCCCGGCGATGTCCCTCGTCCGCGCCGGTCCGCGGGACCTCCGGTACGACGACGTCGATCCGCGGTCGGTCGACGTCGCGGTGTGGGTGTGCGGACCGCTGGCGGGGGAGCCCGTGCGGGAGTTCCACACCCGGTTCGCGCCCGCGCGCCGCGTCGCGGTCGGGGTGAGCGTCCTCGACCCCCGCGACCCGGCCGTCGCCGGGTTCGACGCCGTCGTGCCCCGCGACGCCGCCGGGGTGCTCCCGCAGCGCGACCTCGCCGCCCGCCCACCGGTGGGGCAGGCCGCCGTCGTCGGGGTGTTCCTCACCCACGGCCAGGGCGAGTACGGCGGCCGCCGCCGGCACGAGCAGGTGTCCGACGAGCTCGCGACCTGGTTGGGCGGGCTGGACGCCGCGACGCTCGAGCTCGAGACGCGACTCGATCCGCGCGACTGGCGGCTGCCGGCGCGCGCCGAGCACGTCAGCGCCGTCGTCGCCCGGCTGGACGTCGTCGTCTCCACCCGGCTGCACGGGCTCGTGCTGGCCCTGCGCTCGGGGGTGCCCTGCGTCGCCGTCGACCCCGTCGCCGGCGGTGGCAAGGTCAGCGCTCAGGCCGGGGCGTGGGGGTGGCCCGTCCTGCCGGCCGACGAGGTGACCTCCGCGGTGTTGGACGAGCGGTTCGCCTGGTGCCGCTCGCGTACCGGCCGGGACGCCGCCCGAGCGGCGCGGGAGGTCGCCGCGAGCGCCGGGGAGGCGCAGCTAGCGTCGCTGGACTCGGTCCTGGGCGTCCGCGCACTGCGCTGAACCGGCGCGTCACCCGGCGGAGTTCAGGCGGGCCGCCTGGCGGACGAGGTGGTCGCGTTCCCGCGCGCTGCCCGCCCGCCGCGCGGCCTCGGCGTAGAGGCGGGCCGCCGTCGTCGGGTCCCCGCACCTCTCGTGCAGGTGGGCCGCGACGGCGCTGTGACGGGGGAGCGAGGCGTCCAGGCCGGCCAGCGCCGCCAGCCCTGCCGGTCCGCCGTCGGCCTCCCCGACGGCCACGGCCCGGTTGAGGCGGACGACGGGAGAGTCCTCGAGCCGCAGGAGTTCGTCGTACCACTCGACGATCTGCCCCCAGTCGGTCTCCTCCGCGCGCTGGGCGTCCGCGTGCAGCGCCGCGATCGCGGCCTGTGCCTGGAAAGGGCCCAGCCGGTCCCGGGCCAGTGCGGACTGCAGCACCGCGACGCCCTCGGCGACGAGCGTGGTGTCCCAGCGGCTGCGGTCCTGCTCCGCCAACGGCACCAGTGCTCCGGTGGCGTCCGTCCGGGCGGCGCGCCGGGCGTGGTGGAGCAGCTCCAGCGCCAGCAGTCCCGCGACCTCGGGGTGGTCGACGACGGAGGCGAGCTGACGCGTCAGCCGGACCGCTTCGGCGGCCAGGTCGACGTCCCCCGAGTACCCCTCGTTGAACACCAGGTACAGCACGCGCAGGACCGTCGCCACGTCGCCGCTCTCGCCCAGACCGGCGCGGGCGACCGTCCGCTTCGCACGGCTGATGCGTTGCGCCACGGTCGCTTCCGGCACGAGGTAGGCCTCTGCGATCTGCCGCGTGGTCAGACCGCCGACGGCTCGGAGCGTCAGGGCCACGGCCGACGACGGGGTGAGGGCGGGGTGGGCGCACAGGAAGTACAAGCGCAGCGAGTCGTCGGCGGACGGCACCGGCCCGGCCGTCGGTTCGGCCTCCAGCCGCTCCTCACGCCGGCGCCGTGCGCCCTCGGCACGGGTGGCGTCGACGAGCCGCCGCCACGACACCGTCACCAGCCAGGCCTTCGGGTCCCGCGGCGGGTCCTGCGGCCAGGAGCGGACGGCGTCCAGCAGACCCTCCTGGACGGCGTCCTCGGCCTCCGCGAACCCGGCGCCGCGGCGGACGAGGACGGTCAGCACCTCCGGGACGAGCCGGCGCAGCAGCGCCTCGTCCACCACCCCGTCCACCACCCCGTCCACCACCCCGTCCACCACCCCGTCCACCACCCCGTCCACCAGGTCACTCCGTGACGGTCGGCGGGGCGGTGAGGAAGGGACGTACCTCCAGCCACTCGTGGATGGGCTTCCCCCCGGCGCCCGGTGCCGCGGACAGCTCACCGGCCAGTTCCACGGCGCGGTCCCAGCTGTCGACGTCGATCACCATCCAGCCGGCGACGAGGTCCTTCGTCTCGGCGAAGGGCCCGTCGGTGACCGGCGGCCGTCCCTCCCCGTCGTAGCGGACCCAGGCGCCGCCGGGGGACAGGGCCTGTCCGTCGACGTACTCGCCGGTCTGGCGCAGCCGGTCGGCGAACTCGTCCATGTACCGCAGGTGGGCGGTGACCTCGTCGGGGGTCCAGCGGTCCATCGGGACGTCGTTCACGCCCGCCGGTGCGCCGCGGTAGTGCTTGAGCAGCAGGTGCTTGGCCATCGACCGTCTCCCTCGTCGAGCCGGCGGCGGCCCCCGGGGCCGCCGCACGCCCCGGGGTGGGAGCCGCCCGGGCGTCCTCGACATCCTCCTCAGAGGACCGCGGGCACGCGCTCCCTGGCCTGCAGCCAGCGCAGGAACTCCGCCGCCGGGACGGGCCGGCTGTGCAGGTACCCCTGCGACTCGTCGCAGCCGAGCTCGTGCAGCAGGTCCAGCGTGGCGGGGTCCTCGACGCCCTCGGCGACCACGCGCAGCCCGAGGTGGTGGGCCAGCTCGACCGTCCCGGCGACGATGGCGGCGATCCGCTCGTCGGCCAGGGCGCGCGAGGTGAACGTGCGGTCGATCTTCAGCTCGTCGGCGGGCAGGTTCGCCAGGTAGGCCAGGGAGGAGTACCCCGTCCCGAAGTCGTCGATGCTCAGGGAGAAGCCGCGAGCGGTGATGTCCTGGCACGTCGCCAGCGCCCGGTCGGGGTCGTTCATGAGGGAGGTCTCGGTGACCTCGACGACGACGTGCGCGGGGTCGGCCCCGCTCGTGACGAGCTCGTCGAGCAGCGGCAGCAGCCCGGGGTCGGACAGGTGGGTGCTCGAGAGGTTGAACGACAGGCGCAGGTCGTGGCCGGCTGCCCGCCACTCCGTGAGGTCGGCCACGGCGCGGCGCGCGACGAGGGCGGTGAGGGCGGGCATGAGCCGCCGCTCCTCCAGGACGTCGAGGAACGCGCCCGGCGCGAGCATCCCCAGGCGGGGGTGCTGCCAGCGCACCAGGGCCTCCACGCCGACGACACGACCCGCGCCGGTGCCCCCGGTCGCCGAGACCTGCGGCTGGTAGTGCACCTCGAACTGCTCGGCGGCCTCGGGCCCGGCCTCCGGACCGAGGGCCAGGTGCAGGTCGTCGGACAGGGCCAGCCGCTGCCGCCAGGCGCGGTCGGCCACGTCGTCGTGGACGGCCACCCCGTGCCCGGAGGCCTTGGCGGCGTACATGGCGGCGTCGGCGCGGCGCAGGAGTTCGGTGCCGGACAGCGGGTCGGCGCCCGTGGAGGTGGCGACGCCGACGCTCGCGCCGACCTCGATCGCGGCGAGCATCGCGTTCGCCCGGCACACGGCGTCGTCGGTGCCGGACCCGGGCAGGATGGCGGCGAACTCGTCCCCGCCGAGGCGGGCCAGGACCGCGCCGGGGGGCAGGGCCTGCTCCAGCTGCAGGGCGGTGGCGGCCAGCAGTTCGTCGCCGACGGCGTGCCCGTGCTGGTCGTTGACCTCCTTGAACCGGTCGAGGTCGAGCAGGAGCACGCCGAACCCCTCACCGGTCCGGGACTGCAGCCCGAGGCGGCGCAGGAACTCGCGCCGGTTGGCCAGCCCGGTCAGGTCGTCGGTACCGGCCTGGCGCAGGGCGCGGTCGTGGTCGGCGAGGTCGCGCACGAGCCGCACGAGGCGGACCGAGGAGCCGGCGATGGCGACCGTGCCGAAGCCCAGCGCCCAGTGGGTCGGGGCCACGTGCAGGCCGGCGCCGGCGACGGCGGCCAGACCCAGCACGAGCCCGACGGAGCTGGCGACGGGGACCGCGACGGCGGAGGGGTGCTCGCGCGTGATCTGCTTGGGCCGCAGCAGGGACAGCGTGCCGTAGGCCGCGGCGAGCACGACCCAGGAGGCCCAGGCGGCGACGACGACGTCGGTGCGCGGTCCGAGGAAGACGTAGAGGAGCTGGGTGCTGAGCACGAGGAGCACCGCGAGGGCGACACCGCGCGCCCGGCCCCGGATCGCCCGCGGCATCCGCCACGCGGCGACGACGAGCGCCCCGAGGAGGACACCGAAGGAGCACACGTGCAGCCACCGCAGCTGGACGGCCAGCCCGGCCACCCCGTCGGGGACGGCGACGACGACGTTGACGACGCCGGTGAGGCCGAGGATGCAGCTCACCCCGACGAGCCAGTCCACGCGACCCGCGGGCCGGGACTTCTCCCGCAGCTGCATCCAGAGCGCGACGCCCCGGTAGAGGTGGAAGCTCGCCACCGTGCTGGCCAGCCGCAGGGGCAGCGCGAGCCACAGCCCGCTGCTGCCGACGCTGCTGCCGCCGACGACGACGGCGGTCTCCAGGGTGCTGGCGCCGGTCAGCAGCGCGAAGGCCGCGACGTAGTGCCGCCAGGTGGCGCGGGCCGTCGTCTCGCGGCGCAGGCGGCGCACGAGCAGCACGAGGGCGCCGGCGACGGCGAGCGTGCGCAGCACGATGAGCACGGACAGCATGCGACGCTCCTTCCGGGGGCGTGGGGCTCTCGTCCTGTCCTCGGCGTCCGAGGCGTCCCCCGTGATCGCCCGAACGGGTCGGCGTGCGGGATCGGGCCCCGTCCAGCACGCTTCCGGGGTGAGTGAGCACGAACAGGGACACGGAGTGGACGACGGCGAGGAGGTGGGTGCCTGGGGTGGCACCGGGTACGTCCGCAGGGAACCGGACCCCGTGGTGGTGAGCTGGTGGCAGGCGCTACCGGAGACGACGCGGGCCGAGCTGGCCGCCCTGCGACCGGGACAGGTCCTGCCCCGGGAGGCAGCGCGGGCGCTGCACGAGATCGGGGTGGTGTCCCCGGAGGTGGTGGTGACCGAGGGCGGTCGCCGGGTCCGCCGCGGGATCGCCTCGCGGGACGTCGTGTCGACGGTCCTGCTGGCCCGGCTGAACCACTCGGAGCGACGGCTCGTCTGAGCCGGCGACCGCGGCACGGAGCGCCCCCGGACCCTGGGACCCGTGTCGTCGGCACACTCCCGGTAGCCTGACGACGTGTCTAGAACCGACGTGTCTAGAGCGATCGGGAAAGATCATGGAAAGGCATTCGCGAACGTTTTCGCCGACGGATGCCGGAATCACAGCAAACCGTCGCGGCGGGCGTGCTCCACGGCCGCGCGCGTGCTCGAGACGCCGTACTTGCGCCGGGCCCCGACGAGGTGCTGGCTGACCGTGTTGACCGCCACCCCCAGCACCGCCGCGGTCTCGGCGGCCGTCAGGCCCGTGCCGACCAGTCGCAGCGCCTGCTCCTCGCGGGGTGTCAGACGCACTGCGCGAGAAGCGGTTGCGTCGTCCAGGACGTCGGCGCGACGGCCGGTCAGGCGGTCGAACGCCTCCTCGGTGAGGCAGACCAGGGCGGTGTCGTCGACGACGAGCCGCACCACGCCCTCGACCTTGGCTCGGGTGGCCAGGTCGGCGAACCCCACCGCACCGTGTCCGTGCTCGTCGTGCGAGTCCATCGCGCAATCGCTCCTGCTTCGGCCTGACCGTCGTCGGACGTTATCTTTGTGGGCGCTAACAGGCAAACCCTCCCAGGTCAGGCGAAGTGAATGGGCGTGAATCCGCACCGCGTCCACCGGGCGGCGAGCATGGCCGACGTCGCCCGTCGCGCGGGGGTCTCCGCCCAGACGGTCTCCCGCGTCGTCAACGACCGCCCCCACGTCGACGCCGCGACCCGCGCGCGCGTCCTGGAGGCGCTCGAGGCGCTGGGCTACCGGCGCAACCCGGCCGCCGTCTCCCTGGCGACCGGCAGCTACCGGACCATCGGCGTCGTCGCCTCGACCCTCACGGCCCACGGGCCCGTCCTCGCGCTCGACGGCATGACCGAGGAGGTCGCGCGGCACGGCTACTCGCTGGCGCTGTGCCCGCTGCGCGCACCCACCGTCGCGGCCGTGTCCGAGGCCGTCGCCTCGCTCGTGGGGTCGGGCGTCGACGCGGTCGTCCTCGGGGTCGAGACGGAGCTGATGCAGGCCATGCCCCGGCCGCTGGTGCCGGGGCTGCCCGTCGTCGTCATGGACGGCGAGGGGTCGACCGAGGAGCCCGCCGCGGACAGCGACCCCGCGCCCGGGCTGCTCGCCGCCATGGCCCACCTCGCCGACCTCGGGCACCGGCAGCTGCGCCACCTCGCCGGGCCGTCCGACAGCGCGACCGCCCGGCGGCGACGGGAGCTGTGGAGCACGTTCTGCACCGAGCGGGGCCTCGACGTCGTCGAACCGCTCGTCACCGACTGGAGCGCCGCCTCGGGGTTCTCCGCGGGCACTGCCCTGCTGCGCACCGACCCGGACGTCACGGCGGTCGTCGCCGCCAACGACCAGGTCGCCCTCGGGTTCGTGCGCGCGTGCGCCGACGCCGGGGTCCGCGTGCCCGACGACGTCAGCGTCGTGGGTTTCGACGACGTCGAGTACGCCGACGTCGCCGTGCCCCGGCTCAGCACGGTGCGGCACGACCTGCGCGAGGTCGGCCGCCGGGCCGTGCGTCAGCTCCTGCACGACCTCGGGGTCCTGCCCGAGGCGCCGCAGTGGCCCGTGCCCAGCGAGTTCGTCCTGCGCGAGAGCACCGCCCCGCCGGCGACGCGCCCGCGTCAGCAGTGGTCGAACTCGTACCCCGGGACGCCGCGCGGCAGCAGTTCCCGGTCGCGGTAGACCACCGACACCTCCCCGCCGCGCGCCGCGCACGCCTCCTCGAACGGTTCCCGGCCGTCGTCGGAGTACTCCACCTCCAGCACGCGGTCGCCGTGGACGGCCGTGTAGTCGCCGCACTCGGCGTACACCTGGCAGCTCTCCGCCACGGCGAAGTCGAACCCCGCTTCCCGGGCCTGCTCGGTCGTCGTCCCGGCCGTGTTCTTCTGCGCGTACGCCAGCCCCCGCGCGTGCGCCCGCGCCGACAGCAGCGCCGAGTACGCGTAGGCGTCCGCCATCGCCAGGGCCCCGTCGCTGCGGGTCGCGGAGTCGAGGTTGTCGGCCTCGACGGCCTGGAACCCGGCGTCCGCGCAGCCGTCGATCCACGCGCCCACGACCTCGGCCAGGGCCGCGCGCTTGTCGGCCGTGGAGGTGTCGAGGAGGAACTCCCCGGGCCAGCCCGGGTCCTGCACGACGTCGCCGTCCACGCGCAGCAGCAGGTCCGGGCGGTCGCGCAGCCACTCGCCCGTCTCCTGCGGCTGGGTCTGGAAGGCGTTGACGTAGCAGACCGAGTACAGCCCCGCGGCCGGCTCCGCCGTCCGGTCGCGCACCACGACGCGGACGTCGTCGGCCGGCTCGTACGCCCCGCCGAGCTGGTAGTCGGCCACCGCACCCGCCGGGGGCGGGAGGACCCTCGGGCTCTGCGGTGGGCTCTGCGGTGGGCTCTGCGGTGGGGTCTGCGGTGAGGTCTGCGCGGGGCTCGTCGACGGGCCCGCCGGGGGAGCGTCGGGGCACGCGCCCGAGCAGGAGGTCAGGAGGAGCAGGGCCCCGGCCAGCCACCTCGCGCGCACGACACCATCCTGCCCGCCCCGGCCGGCCCTCCGTCTACGCTCAGGACGGTGCCGAAGAAGAAGAAGCCCCGTGGCCACCCCGCCCGTCAGCCCGCGGCCGGGAACCAGCTCTCCCCGCTGCGGGCCGGTGGGCGCGTCCTGGGCGACCTGCAGGTGCCGTTCCGGCGGTTCCTCGAGGCCGAACGCGCCGAGGAGGGCGAGCAGGACGCCGGGGACACGGCCCTGGAGCTGCCGGTGGAGGACGTCGAGGCCCGGCTCATGGAGTCCCTCGGCTGGCTCGTCCTGAGCCTGGAGGCCGACCTCGTCCCGGCCGCCGCCCGCCGGTTCGGCGCCGCCGACCTCTCCGAGCTGTTCACCGAGATCGTCCCCGCCGTCGCCGAGCACAACGACCTCGACGCGCAGGAACTCGTCGACGAGACCCGGCTCGCGTGGACGTCCTACCTGATGTTCCTCGGCGAGTCCGAGCAGTGGGCCGGGGAACCCGAGGAGCTCGCCGACTGCCTCGACGTGGCCTCCGGAGGCGTGGCCGGTGCGGTCGCGGGCCAGGGCAGCGTCCTGGACGCGCTGACGGCGGCCGAGGCGGCGGTGCCGCCGGCCGACCGGCTCGAGGACCTGCAGTCCCTCGACGTCGTCGCCGCCTTCCTCGCCGCGGTCGACGAGCTGGCCGCCGGGGTCGACCTCGCCGGGGCGGAACTGCCCGAGAGCCCCGTCGTCGAGGTGCTGCGCTCGCGCCTGGCGGACGTGCCGGAGGTCGACCCGGTCGCGCTCCTGCTCGACCTGCTCGCCGACGGGGTGCTCGTCGTGGAGGACGGCCGGGCGGTCCTGCCGGACGCGGCCGACCCCGAGCGCCGCTACCAGCTGGCCACCTTCTTCCTGGCCTCCCTCGTGACCGGGGTGCTGGCCGACTGCCCGTCGCCGGCCGCGATCGTGGCGGCCCTGTCCGTCGTCACCAGCGCTGTGCTGCAACCGATGACGGCCGGGGAGGTCCGCGGCTACCTCGAGGAGAGCGGAGAGGGGGACGAGGCATCGGCGGCGCTCGCCGTCGTCCGCCGGCTCGTCGACCTCGGGGTGCTGTCCCCGGTGGAGCCGTGGACGGCGCGGCCCGGGACCGCCGGCGCCGTGCTCGACGTCGTCGAGGGGTTCTTCCGCTCCGAGAGCGAGCAGGACTAGTCCTGGCGCGTCGCGCGCCGGTACTCGCTGGGGGCGGTGCCGAGGACGCGGCGGAACTCCCGCGTGAGGTGGCCGTGGTCGGCGTAGCCGAGGTCCGCGGCGATCCCGGCCAGGTCCGCACCGGGGTCGGAGCGGACGCGCTCGGCGGCCTCCTGCAGCCGGCGCCGCCGGACGACGGCGGCCGGCGGCAGCCCGACGAACCGCTGCGCCAGCCGCTGCACCGTCCGGGGTGATCGGGCCAGCCGGGCGGCCACGTCCTCGACGCGGACGAGGGTGGGGTCGGACTCGACGAGGGCGACGAAGGCGTTGGCCGCCAGGGCGTCGTCGTCGACCGGGCCCACCCGGTCGGCGACGAGACCCGCCAGGGCCGCCGTGGCGCGCTCGAGGCGGTCCGGTCCCTCCGAGGTCATGGCGGCGGTCACGTCCCGCACGAGGGCGGGTTCGTCGAGGTGGCGGTAGCGGTCGCGGTCGGCCGCCGGGTCGGGGCTGAAGGCCGGCACCGCCGCGGGCTGCAGCAACGCCCCGACGGCCCACCCGCGGCCGGTGAGGTCCTGGTGCGAGGCGCGGGTCGTCGGGCCGGCGAACCCGGCGAAACCCCCCTGCCGGGAGTCGACGACGAGGTTGCAGCCCGGGTAGCCCACGACGTGCTGGCGCGACGTGCGGCCCGGGTCCACGTCCCACTCGGGGACCCAGAACCAGCGCACGAGGTGGGCGACCGCGGCCGGGGCCGGCAGCCGCGTGAACGTCGGCAGGCGGCCCGGGTGCAGGATCCCCCGGGTGGGGTGCGCGGGCAGGCTCACCGGCTCATCGTGGCGCGGAAGTCCAAGCGCCGGGGCCGGACGGGGAGCCAGGCTCGTCGCATGACGACCGGACAGCACACGACCGACGGTGTCCCGCACGGGATGACGACCCTGACCCCCTTCCTCGCGGTGCCCCGCGCCCGGGAGGCCATCGCCTTCTACCGCGACGTCTTCGGCGCCCGCGTCGTGGACGTCACCGAGGTCGGTGGTGTCGTCGTGCACGCCGAGCTCGACCTCGGCCACGGGCACCTGCAGCTGGGGGAACCGAACCCCGAGTACCACCTCGTCCCCGCGCCGGCGGGGGAGGACGACTGCTACTCCCTCGGCCTGTACTGCGCCGACGCGGACGCCGTCGTCGCCCGCGCGGAGGCGGCCGGGGCGAGCGTGCGCGAACCCCTCAACGACTTCGTCTCCGGCGACCGCTTCGCCAGCATCCGCGACCCGTTCGGCGTGCGCTGGTCGGTGATGACCCGCACGCAGGACCTGTCCGAGGAGGAGAGCGCCCGGCGGGTGCGGGAGTGGGCCGCCTCGCTGGGCTGATCCACAGCCGCCTCCTGGGGCGGGGCGAGCCGCGCGGCGCACGCTCGGGCACATGGGAACGACACGGGCGCGGTGGATCACCGCGGGGGTGGTGGCGGGCGGGGTCCTCGTCACCGCGGGCGCGACGGCGGCCTTCGCCACCACGGACAGCGGCTCGGACACCTCGACGACCAGCACGACCACCACGACCACCACGACCACCACGACGACGACGGACCAGGGGTCCTCGGGCTGGGCCCCCGGCTCCTCGGGCACCACGGCCGGATCGGGGTCCGGTGCGGCGACCTCGGGCGGTTCGTGATGCCGCTCACCGAGGCGCTGCCCGTCACCGACGCCGTCGCGCAGTGGGACGTCTGGGGCACCACGGCGCGCGTCGTCGTCGACGACCCGGCGGCCCTGGCCGCCGCCCGCGGTCTCGTCGTCTCCCAGTTGCGGCTCGTCGACGACGCCTGCAACCGCTTCCGGCCCGACAGCGAACTCGCCCGGCTGCCCGTGGGGCGGTGGGTCGAGGTGTCACCGACCCTCGCGGACCTGCTGACGGAGGCCCTGCGCGCGGCCCGGCGCACCGACGGCGACGTCGACCCCACCCTCGGGGACGCGATGTGCGCTCTGGGCTACGACCGGCCCCTCGCGCGGTTCGCGGTCACCGGGACCGCCGGGCCGGTCGAGGTCCGGGTGGTGACGCGGGGACGGCGGGACTGGCGGGCGGTCGAGCTGGTCGACCACCGTGTGCGCGTCCCGGCGGGGGTCCACCTCGACCTCGGGGCCACCGCCAAGGCCGTCGCCGCCGACCGCGCCGCGCGGCTCGTCGCCGACCGCCTCGGGACGCCGGTCCTCGTCGCGCTCGGCGGCGACGTCGCCACCGCGGGAGGGGACCGGCGGTGGGAGGTGCTCGTCAGCGACGGGCCGCGCGAACCCGCCCAGGTCGTCGCGCTGCCCCCGGGGGGTGCGCTGGCGACGTCGAGCACCCGCTCGCGCCGCTGGCGCTGCGGCACCCGCGAGGTGCACCACGTCCTCGACCCGCGCACCCTCCTGCCCGCGGACCCGGTGTGGCGCACCGTGTCCGTCGCCGCGGGCAGCTGCGTCGAGGCGAACACGGCCAGCACGGCGGCCCTCGTGCGGGGCCGCGCGGCCCTCGGCTGGTTCGCCGCCGCAGGGGTCAGCGCCCGCTGCGTCGCCGCCGACGGCACCGTGCTGACGACGGGACGGTGGCCGGCGTGAGCTCCGAACTCCTCTGGGCGCTGTCCCGCGCCAGCGGACTGGTCCTGCTGCCGCTCTTCACGCTCGTCGTCGTCCTCGGGGTGCTCACCCGCGGCGGCCGGCGGCTCGGCCGCTCGCCGCGGTGGGTCACCCCGCTCGTGCACCGCTCGCTGGCCCTGGCCGCACTGGGGTTCCTCGTCGTCCACGTCGGCAGCGTCGTGGCCGACGGCTACGTCGACGTCTCGCTCCTCGACGTCGTCGTCCCCTTCGCCTCCGGCTACCGCCCGTTCTGGACCGGCCTGGGCACCGTCGCGGTGCTGCTGCTCGTCGCGGTCGTCGCCACCAGCCTCGCCCGCGTCCGGCTCGGCCGGCGGGTGTGGCGGGCCGTGCACGCCCTCACCTGGCCGTTCCTGGCCGTCAGCCTCGCCCACGCGCTCGGCGTCGGCTCCGACACCCGCACGCCCTGGGGGCTGGCCCTGGCCGCCGCCTGCGTCGTCGCCGTCCTCGCGGCGCTCGCCGTCGGCCGCCGCCGGGACCGCTGGCGCCCCGCCGACCCCGTCCACCGTCCGTCCGTCCTGCAGGGGAGCCCCCGGTGATCCTCGACCCCTCCCACGACCGTCCCCACCCCTGCGGGCGTCCGGACCTGCTGGAGCTGCTGCGCCGCACCGGGTTGCGCGGTCGCGGCGGCGCCGCCCGGCCCGTCGCCGCCGAACTCGCGCGCGTCCGGGACGCCGGGGCCGGTGGCGTGGTCGTCGTCAACGGCGTCGAGGGGGAGCCGCTGTCCCGCAAGGACGTCACGCTGCTCACCGCCGTCCCGCACCTCGTCCTCGACGGCGCCCTCGCGGCGGCCGCCGCCGTCGGCGCGACCGACGTGGTGGTCTGCGCGGCCGCCGGCCCGGGGCTGGAGTCGGTGCACCGGGCCGCGCGGGAGCGTCCCGACGCGGTCCACGTGGCCCTGCACGTCGTCGAGGCCGCGCCGGGGTTCGTCGCGGGGCAGGAGTCGGCCGTCGTCGCCCACCTCGACGGGTTCGCCGCGCGACCGCGGGGGACGGGGGTCCCGTTGTGGCGCAACGGTCTGGGCGGCCGGCCGACCGTGGTGAAGAACGTCGAGACCCTGGCCCGCGTCGGGCTGCTGGCCCGCGGCGGCGAGCTGGCCGACACCGTCCTGCTCACGCTCGCCACCACGACCGGACCCCGGGTCCGGGAGGTCCCCGCGGGCACCGGACTGGGCGCCCTGCTCGACCGCGAGGGCGTCGACGGGTCCGCCGGGGCCCTGCTCGGCGGGTACCACGGCACGTGGACGGCGCCCGGCGAGCCCGTCGCGCTCACGGTGGGCACCGTGCGCTCGGGAGTCGTCCGCCCCCTGCTGCGGGGCGAGTGCCCGCTGGTCGTCACGGCGAGCGTCGTCGGGCACCTCGCGGCGGCCTCCGTCCGGCAGTGCGGTCCGTGCACGTTCGGGCTGCCGCGCCTGCACCAGCTCAGGACCGCCCTGGCGGCCGGCCGGCTCGACACCGACGGGCTGCACGAGCTGCGGCGGACGGTCGGCCTGCTCGTCGACCGCGGCGCGTGCCACCACCCGGACGCCTCGGCCCGCACGGTCGCGAGCGTCCTGGTGACCTTCCCCGCCGAGGTCGAGGCGCACCGGCGCGGGACGTGCCTGGCGGCCCGGGCGGTGGCGGCGTGAGCGAGCTGCGCATCGACTTCGCCGCCTGCGACGGGCACGGCGTCTGCACCGGGCTGCTGCCCGAGCTGCTCGTCGCCGACGACTGGGGGTTCCCCGCCGTCCGCGGTGGGGGTCGGCGCGCCGTCGTGCCGGAGGAGCTGCGGGGGCGGGCCCGCGACGCGGAACGGATGTGCCCCGTGCTCGCCCTCCGCGTTGCCGCCGCGGAGCGCGCTGGTTAGCGTCGGCGCGTGACGGCCGGTGGACGCAAACCGTTCGGCACCTCCTTCGAGGACTGGATCGAACGGCAGGTGCGGGAGGCGCACGAGCGGGGCGAGTTCGAGAACCTCCCCGGCGCCGGCAGACCGCTGCCCGGGCTGGACCGGGAGTTCTCCGCGGAGCGGTGGGCCGCGGACAAGGCCCGCCGCGAGGGGTTCGACGTCAGCGCCATGCCGCCGCCGCCGCTCGCCCTGCGCCGCGAGCGCGAGGTGCTGATGCGCGACGTCCACGAGCTCGTCTCCGAGGCCGCCGTCCGGGACGTGGCCGCCGACTTCAACGACCGCGTGCTCGAGCTGTACCGGCGCCCGGCGGACGGTCCGCTCGTCGTCGTGGGACTGCTGGACGTCGAGGCGCTCGTGGAGGCGTGGCGCGCGTCCCGCCCCGTTCCGGCCGAAGCGCCGCCGGCGGCGGAACCTCCGCGGCGGCGCTGGTGGCGGCGCCGGGGATAGCGTTCGAGGGGTGGACCTCTCCTGCGTCGTGCTCAACGACCTGCACCCGCACGCCTTCGCCGACACCGCCCGGGCGGCCGAGGACGCCGGGGTGCGCACGGTGTTCAGCTACGACCACCTGTCGTGGCGCGACCTGCGCGACGGCCCCTGGTACGCCGCGGTGCCGCTGCTGGCGGCCGCCGCGACGGCCACCGAGCGGGTCCGGCTCGGAACCCTCGTCGCGTCCCCGAACTACCGCCACCCCGTGACGTTCGCCGCCGAGGTCATGACGCTCGACCAGCTCTGCGACGGCCGGGTGGAGCTGGGCGTGGGGGCGGGCACGTCGGCGCACGACGCGTCCGTGCTGGGCGTGCCGCCGCTGACCCCGCGGGAACGGCAGGACCGCTTCGAGGAGTGGACCCTGCTGCTGCGCACGCTGCTGTCGCAGCGGGTCACCGACGAACGGGGCGAGCACTACACCGCCCACGACGCGCGGAACGTTCCCGGGCCCGTCTCCGGGGTGCCGCTGACGGTCGCCGCCGCCGGCCCGCGGGGGATGCGCTTCGCGGCCCGGCTCGGGCAGGGGTGGGTCACCTACGGCGAGGGGGAGCCCCGCCCACAGGACGGGGTCGAGGAGGCGGTCGAGCGGTTCACGGCGCCCATCGCGCGGTTCGCCGCGCTCGAGGGCGCCGACCGCGTGCGGCGGGTCGCGCTGCTCGGCCTCGACGAGCGCGGCGCCTACGCGGACTGGCCGCGGTTCGCGACGGCGCTCGCCGAGGCCGGCTACGACGAGGTGTGCGTGCACTGGCCGCGCCCGGACGGCAGGGGACTGCCGTCCGGGGCGCTGACCGGGGTCCTGCAGACCCCTGGGCTGACGAGGGACTGATCCTCACGCGAGGGTGAGCTCCACCGTCGCGAAGGAGTGCGGCGGCAGCTCGACGACGAGGGTGTCGCCGTCCTTGCGCGCACCGTCGAACGACGCGGGCGCCACGGCGTCCGGGGCCTGCGCCGTGTTGTGCGCCTGGACGCTCGGGGCGGCCAGGACACGGGCGCGGGCGATCTCCCAGCCCTTGCCCCGCAGGTCGAGACGGACCGTGGCAGGCCCGTCCACGTCGAGGTTGGTCAGGGAGACCAGCGCGGAACCGTCCTTCGAGCTGACCGTCGTGGTCAGCGTCCGGTACGACCCCGCCTCACCCTCGTACGCCGCGTCCGCCGCCGTCACCTGGACGGGGTGGGACGTGGCGTCCTGGTGCCCCGCGTTCATCGCGAACACGTGGTAGGTGGGCGTCAGGACCATCTGCGCGCCGTCGGTGAGGACCATGGCCTGCAGGACGTTCACCGTCTGGGCGATGTTCGCCATGACGAGGCGGCGCGCGTTCTCGTGGAACACGTCGAAGTGCAGTCCGGCCACGAGCGCGTCCCGCAGGGTGTTCTGCTGGTACAGGAACCCGGGGTTGGTGCCGGGTTCGACGTCCCACCAGGTGCCCCACTCGTCGCACACGAGCCCGACCGCGGCCTGCGGGTCGTAGGCGTCCATGACCCGGACGTGGCCGCGGACGATCTCGTCGATGCGCCAGGCCCGGACCATCGTCTCGTGGTACTCGGCCGCGGTGAACTCGGTGGCCGAGCCCTTGTGCTGCCAGTCGTCGCTGGCGTGGGTGTAGTAGTGGAACGACAGCGCCTGCCACCCGTTGTGCTTGGGGGAGCGGGCGGGCCCGCCGAGGCTGCTGATCGACTTCATCAGCGTCTCGGTCCAGTGGTAGTCGTCCCGGTTCGGGCCCGCCGCGATGCGGTACAGCTCGTTGCCGTCGTGGTTGCGGCAGTACGTCGCGAACTGGGCGGCGAGCTGGGTGTACTGCTCGGCGGTCATGTTGCCGCCGCAGCCCCAGTTCTCGTTGCCGATGCCCCAGAAGGGCACCTTCCACGGCTCGGACCGGCCGTGCTCGCGGCGCAGCCGCGACATCGGCGCGTCCCCGGACCGTGTGAGGTACTCGATCCAGTCGCTCATCTCCGCGACCGTGCCGGACCCGACGTTCCCCGACACGTAGGGGGCGGCGCCGAGCAGCTCGCACAGGCGCATGAACTCGTGGGTGCCGAAGGAGTTGTCCTCGACGACGTCGCCCCAGTGGGTGTTGACCATCGACGGGCGCTCCTCGCGCGGGCCGACGCCGTTCATCCAGTGGTACTCGTCGGCGAAGCACCCGCCCGGCCAGCGCAGGTTCGGGATGCTGATGTCCTTCAGCGCCTGCACGACGTCCTCGCGGATGCCGTCGGTGTTCTGGATCTCGGAGTCCTCCCCGACCCAGAACCCCTCGTAGATGCAGCGGCCGAGGTGCTCGGCGAAGTGCCCGTAGAGGTGGCGGTTGATGGTGGCTCCGGCGACGTCGAGGTCGACGACTCCGGACAGGCTGGCGGTGCGGGTGGTCACGGGGTGGTTCAGCCCTTCAGGCCGGTTCCGGCCACACCTTCGACGATGCGGCGCTGGAAGATGACGAACAGGATGACCAGCGGCAGGGCCCCGAGGACCGTGGAGGCCTGGATGTCGGAGAACCGCTGGCCGTAGGAGCCCTGGACGGTCGCGAGACCGACCGGGATGGTCATGAGGTCGGGGTTGGACAGGACGAACAGCGGCAGGATGAGGTTGTTCCACACCCCGACGAAGGTGACGATCGCCATGGCCGCCAGCACCGGGCGCGACAGCGGCATGAGGATCGACCAGTAGATGCGCCAGTTCCCGGCCCCGTCGATGCGCGCGGCCTCCTCGAGCTCGTTGGGCAGTCCGTCGAAGAACTGCTTGAACACGAACAGCGCGATGACGCTGGAGACCTGCGGGAAGATGACGGCCCAGTAGGTGTTGAGCAGCCCGACCGTGTTGAGCATCTGGAAGATCGGGATGATGAGCACGTCGGCGGGGACCATGATCCCGGCGATGACGAGCAGGAAGACGACCTGCCGGCCGCGGAACCGCATCCGGGAGAGCGCGAACGCCGCCATCGAGGCGAAGAGCACGACGAGGGCCGCCGACAGGGTCGAGGTGATGAAGCTCGCCAGGTACCAGTTCCACAGGTCCCCGCCGCCCAGCAGCGAGGAGTACGACGCCAGCGTCGGGTTGATGTCCTTGAGGATCGCCTGCGTCCCCAGGGCCGAGACGGAGTTGGCGGTGAGCGAGGTCTTGATCGCCCACAGGCTCGGGACGAGCCACAGCACGGCGAAGACGGTGAGGACGACGACGGCGATGCGGTTGAACGTCTTGCCCCCGTTCGTCCCCACCTTCGCGACGCGGGCCGGGGGTGCTGCGGCGGAGATGCCGGAGCGGCGGGAGGTACCTGCGGCACCGGTGGTCGCCATCTCAGGCTCCCTTCTGCTGGGCGCGCTCGACGAGCTGACGGACGAGGGCGATGACGAGGATGACGACGAACAGGACGAACGAGGCGGCCGCCGCGGCGCCGATGCGGTAGTCGGTGAAGCCGGTCTTGGTGATGAACACGAGCGCGGTCTCGGTGCTGGTGCCCGGCCCGCCGCTGGTCATCAGGTAGACCTGGTCGAAGATCTTCAGGCTGGCGATGATCTGCAGCAGCAGGACGAGCGTCGTCGTGCGGCTCAGCAGCGGGATCGTCAGGTGCCGGATCTGCTGCCACGGCGTCGCGCCGTCGATGGCGGCCGCTTCGTACAGCTCGCGCGGGATGTCCTGCAGCCCGGCCAGGTAGAGGATGAAGTTGAACCCGATCGTCCACCAGACGGTCGCGACCGCGATGCCGACCATGGCCAGGTTCGGGGTCGCCAGGACGGGGGACGGCGCCTCGCTGCCCAGCCACTTCTGCACCGTCGCCCACAGCCCGGTGTCGGCCGTGAAGATGAAGACCCAGACGAGCGAGATGGCGGCCGAGGGGAGGATGAACGGGGTGAAGAACGCCATCCGCCAGAAGATCTGCCCGCGCTGCATGCGGTTGGCCAGGACGGCGAAGACGAACGACAGCACGACCAGCGGCGGCACGGTGTAGAGCGTGAACTGCAGCGTGTGCCACATCGACGACCAGAAGTCCGACGACGACAGCAGCGTCGTGTAGTTCTCCAGGCCGATGAAGGTGCCCAGGCCCGTCTTGACGATGCTCGTGTCGAAGAAGCTCGCGACGAACATGTAGATCGAGGGGCCGAGCAGGAAGGCCAGGTAGAAGAGGCCGAAGGGCGCGACGAACAGCCACGCCTTGTTCGTGCGGCGCAGCCGGTCCGGGTCGGTGCCGCGCAGGGAGGTCCGCGCCGCCGTGGGCGCGCCGATCGTCTGGGTGCTCACAGGGGGTTCGCCGTCCGTGCGTAGGTCTCGAGTTGGCTGCGGATGCTGGCCGTGGCCGCCTCCGGGGTCGTCAGGCCCTGCAGGACCAGACCGATCTGCGAGCCGGTGACCGTCTCGAAGTTCGAGCCCGAGCCCGAGTACCACGCCGCCGGGTCGTAGGACGCGTACGTCGCGGTCTCGGCGTAGTCGGCCTGCGGCTCCAGCGTCTTGTACTGCTCGCTCTCGAAGATGGGCAGGTACGTCGGGACGTGGCCGCCCTCGGCCCACGTCATGCCCTGCTCGAGCATCGAGTGGACGAAGCCCATGGCGCGCTCGAGCTGGTCGGCGTCGCGGTCCATGCGGGGCAGCACGAAGGCGTGGGAGTCGGCGTGCGCCGCCGGCTTCTCGTACAGCTGCGGGAAGGCGGCCATGCTGAACTTCAGGCCCTCGATGCTCTGCAGCGTCGTGATCTCCCACTCGCCGTTCATGAAGAACGCCGACTGGCCCTGCGACAGGGCCAGTTCGGCCCCGGGGGTGTCCACGACCTTCGGCATGAGCCCGGAGGACGTCCAGCGCTGGATCGTCGCCAGCGTGTCGACCATGAGCGCGTCGTCCATGGTGATCTCCTGCCCCTCCTCGCTCATGAGGGGCTGGGCGCCGTCGCGCTGGCTGTAGAGGGTGTTGACGAAGCGCCAGCAGTTGGAGTCGTCGCCCACCGACGCCGTCGCGGCGCCGTAGGTCCCGGTCGTCTGCTTGGCGGCGGTGAGAGCGGCCTCCCAGGCCTCCAGGCCCTCGATCTTCGAGAGCTTCCCGTCCGGGCCCAGCAACCCGGCCTGCTGGCAGACGTCGGTGTTGTAGAACAGCACCCACGGGTGGGTGTCCATGGGGATCGCGTAGGACTGGCCCTCGAACGTCGCGGCCTCCCACGCCTTGGGGGTGAAGTCCTCGACCTTGAGGCCCACCAGCGCGAGCGTCTCGTCCGTGATCGGTTCCAGCAGTCCGGCGGCGGCCAGGTTGGTGGCCCGGGTGAGGTGGGCGACCGCCACGTCCGGCGGCTTGTTCCCCAGCGTCGCCAGCGACACCTTCGTGTAGTACGGGTTGCCCCAGGCGAACGTCGCCGCGACGAGGGAGTCCGCGCTGCCCTGCTGCTTGCGGTACTCGTCGAGCATGGTCAGCAGCCGGGCGCCGTCACCGCCCCCGAAGAGGTTCCAGAAGGTCACGGTCCCGGGGTTGAGCTGGCTGCCGACCAGACCGGCGGCGAGCGGTGAGCCGCAGCCCGCGGTGGCGGCGGCCAGGCCGAGCCCCCCGGCGGCGAGGCCGCCGCGCAGGAGGGAGCGTCGGCTGAACGGGCTCCTGGGCCCTGGGGGATGACTGTTCACGCGTGTCCGTCCCTGCCGTCGTTGGCGGTGGTCGGTGCCGCCGGGTGGCGGGCACCGGCTGGTCGAGAACCGAGAACCGCTCTGTCCCGATCAGTGCTGCGGAACCTAGCACGCGTTTGCAACGCTGCATAGCGTTGTGTCGACCCACGCTTGCAACGATGTACGAACGTCGGTGAGACTGGCCCCGCACGCCCGAGCGACACCGTCATCGATGAGGAGACGTCCGTGCCCACCATCCCGCGCCCCGAGCACCCCCGGCCCTCGGTGGTCCGCGCCGACTGGCTGTCCCTGAACGGCACCTGGCAGTTCGAGGTCGACGCGGGGGACTCCGGCCTCGAACGCGGCCTGCGCGACCGGGACCTCGCCGGCGCCATCACCGTCCCCTTCGCCCCCGAGTCCGAGCTCTCCGGCGTCGGCACCACCGACTTCCTGCCCGCCGTCTGGTACCGCCGCACGGTCGCGGTCCCCGCGGACTGGGCGGGCCGCCGCACGCTCCTGCACTTCGGCGCCGTCGACCACGATGCGACGGTGTGGGTGGACGGGGAGGAGGTCGTCCGGCACCGGGGCGGCTTCACCCCGTTCACGGCCGACCTCGGCCACCGCACGGGGGAGGTCACCGTCGTCGTCCGCGCCCGCGACGACCGGTACGGCCCGCAGGCCCGCGGCAAGCAGTCGACGCGGTACGACAACTACGAGTGCCTCTACACGCGGACGACGGGGATCTGGCAGACCGTCTGGGCCGAACCCGTCCCGGACGTCTCCCTGGGACGCCCGCGCATCACCCCCGACGTGGCGGCCTCGACGTTCCACCTCGAACAACCCCTGCGCCGCAGCGGGACCGGCGCCGCCGGCGACCGGGCCGGCTGGACGCTCCACGCGTCCGTGCGCGACGCGGCGGGCGAGGTCGTCACGGCCTCGGTGCGCGCCGACCTCGACCTGTCCCCGCGGCTGACGCTGCGCGTGCCGGAGGACCGCGTGCGGCTGTGGGGACCGGGCGACCCGCACCTGTACGACGTGACGCTGACCCTGCGGGACGCGGCCGGGGAGCTCGTGGACACCGTCGAGACGTACGCGGGGCTGCGGTCGGTGAGCATCGACGGCAAGGCCGTCCTGCTCAACGGCCGTCCGGTGTTCCAGCGCCTGGTGCTGGACCAGGGGTACTACCCGGACGGGATCATGACGGCGCCGACGGACGAAGCGCTGCGCCGCGACGTCGAACTCGCCCTCGAGGCGGGGTTCAACGGCGCCCGGCTGCACCAGAAGGTCTTCGAGGAGCGGTTCCTCTTCCACGCCGACCGGCTGGGGTACCTGGTCTGGGGGGAGTTCGGCGACTGGGGCGCCGTCGAGGAGGGGACGTCGGTCCGGGGTGAGCACCAGCGGCCCACCCCGAACTTCGTCAGCCAGTGGCTGGAGGCCCTCGAACGCGACTACTCCCACCCCAGCGTCGTCGGCTGGTGCGGGCTCAACGAGACGCGGCAGGGCCTCACCGACCGCGGCCAGGTGCTCGACGACGTGACCCGCGCGATGTTCCTCGCCGCCAAGGCCATGGACACCTCCCGGCCCGTGCTGGACGCCTCCGGCTACTCCCACCGCGTCCTGGAGTCCGACGTGTGGGACTCGCACAACTACACCCAGGACCCGGCGCAGTTCGCCCGCGAGATGTCCGGCCTGGCCGCGGGGAACCCCGACACCAACTACGGCGCCCACGGGGAACCCTGGTCGCTGCGCTACCAGGGGCAGCCGTGGTTCTGCAGCGAGTTCGGCGGGATCTGGTGGCGGCCCGACGTGGCGGCGAGCAACCCCGACGTCGACCGCGGGGCCACGTCCTCGTGGGGCTACGGCGAGCCGCCGCGCACCGAGGAGGAGTTCCACCACCGCTTCAAGGGGCTGACCGGCGCCCTGCTGGACGACCCGCTGATGTTCGGCTACTGCTACACGCAGCTGACCGACGTCTTCCAGGAGCAGAACGGCGTCTACTCCTTCGACCGCTCCACCAAGCTCGACGTGGCCCGCGTCCGGGCGGCCCAGCAGCGACGTGCGGCGATCGAGGGCCCCGCGGAGGGATAGTCACACGCGGTGACGAGGGCTCGCCCGGGAGGGGGTACCCCGGGCGGGCTCTGTCGTGACCGGGGCGTGCGGACGACATCATCTGGGTGACCAGGCCGACTGCTCCCCGCCGCCCCGCTCGCGGCACCGCACGTGCCACCGGGCGTGCCCGTGTGCTCGCACCCGTGCTCGCAGCGCTCGTCGCCCTGCCCTGCGCGGGGGTCGCCGAGGTCGTCACCGCCGTCCCCGCCGCGGCGGCCGCCCAGGTGCTGCAGCCGGTCGTCCCCGCGGCGACCCAGCAGCAGCAGATCCTCGACGGCCTCAACCGCGAGCGCGCGGCCGTCGGGGCCCCGGCGCTGACGCTGGACCCGACGCTGGAGACCGTCGCCCAGGACTGGGCCGACGTGCTCGGCCAGGGCGACGGCATGAAGCACAACCCGAACCTGCAGACGCTGCTGTCGGACTTCCCGCAGTGGGGCGAGATCGTCGCGACCGCCGACATGGGCAACGCCGACACCCACGGCCTGGAGAACGGCGACCTCGCCGTCGACACCTGGATGAAGTCCGACCCGCACCGCGCCGTGCTGCAGGACGCCAAGTACACGAACGTCGGCGTCGGGCTCGTCTACACGACGCTGTGGTCCGGTGGTCGGACCGTCTGGCGCTCGTACTGGGTTGCCGACTTCGGCTCCTCGCGCCGCACGCCGCTCGTCGCGCAGAACTCCGACGGCTCCCGCAGCTACGCCGGGGTGCCGGTCAAGGGCGCCATCCTGCAGACGTACACGGCGGCGGGCGCCAACGGCGGCTACCTCGGCCTGCCGATGGGCCGTGAGCTCGGGCCGCTGCGCGGGGGCGGTTTCGGCCAGCACTTCGCCGGCGGGTCCGTCTACTGGAGCGCGGCGTCGGGTGCCGCCACGGTCCGCGGCGCCCTCCGCGACCGCTGGGCCTCCCTCGGCTGGGAGAACGGCTGGCTGGGCTACCCGACGGGGGCCGAGTTCGCCGTCCGCGGCGGTGTCGCCCAGCGGTTCCAGGGCGGGACGGTCTACTGGTCGCCGGCCACGGGGGCGCAGGCCCTCGGCGGCGCGGTGCTCGCCGGCTACGGCGCGGCCGGCTGGGAGAACGGGTCCCTCGGGTTCCCCACGACGACGGCGGCCTCGCTGCGCGCCGGGTCCTTCGCGCACTTCCAGGGCGGTTCGGTGTACTCCGGCCCGGCCGGCACGTTCGCCGTCACCGGCCCGGTCCGCACGGCGTGGGCCGCGCAGGGCTGGGAGAACGGCGTCCTGGGCTACCCGAGCTCGGCGGCGTTCGGCGGGCTCGTCGGCGGCGGCAGCGGGCAGCACTTCACCGGCGGTTCGGTGTACTCCTCGCCCGCCTCGGGCACGCACGCCGTCCCGGCCGCGGTCCGCGACGCGTGGGCCGCGCGCGGCTGGGAGGCCGGTGCCCTCGGCTACCCCGTCTCCGACGCCCGGACGGTCGGCGGCTCGGTGGTGCAGGACTTCCAGGGCGGGCAGGTCACCGTCCGCAGCGGCGCCGCCCAGGTCCGGACGCTGTCGGTGGCGCGGGTCGAGCGCGCCCGCTGAGGTGCCCGGAGTAGCGTCCGGGCATGGAGTACCGACGACTCGGACGGTCGGGGCTGCGCGTCTCGACGATCACGCTGGGAACGATGACGTTCGGCGGGACGGGCGCCTTCGCCGCCGTCGGGAACACCGACGTGGCCACGGCGCGACGGCAGGTCGAGACCGCCCTGGACGCGGGGGTGAACCTCCTCGACACCGCGGACATGTACTCCGACGGGCTCAGCGAGGAGATCACCGGCGAGGTGCTCGAGGGGCTCGGCGCGCGCCGCGACGACGTCCTCGTCGCGACGAAGGCCCGCATGGTCGTCGGGCCCGGCCCGAACGACGGCGGCGCGTCCCGCCACCACCTCGTGCGGTCGGCCGAACGCAGCCTGCGCCGCCTGCGCACCGACCACATCGACCTCTACCAGATCCACGAGTGGGACGGTCAGACCCCGCTGGAGGAGACGCTGGAGGCGCTCGACACCCTCGTGCGGTCGGGCAAGGTCCGCTACGTCGGCGCGTCGAACTACTGCGGCTGGCAGCTGATGAAGGCCCTCGCGACGTCGGACGCCCGCGGGTACCAGCGCTACGTCTCCCAGCAGATCCACTACACGCTGCAGGCCCGCGACGCCGAGTCCGAGCTCGTCCCGCTGACCCTGGAGGAGGACCTGGGGATCCTCGTGTGGAGCCCGCTGGCGGGCGGTCTGCTCTCGGGCAAGTACCGCCGCGACGCCTCGGCGCCCGAGGGGTCCCGGCACCTGGGGAACTGGTCCGAACCGCCCGTCCACGACGAGGACAAGCTGTACGACGTCGTCGAGGAGCTCGTGCGGACCGGTGAGGCGCACGGGGTGTCGGCCGCGCAGGTCGCCCTCGCCTGGCTGCTCGGGCGGCCGGGGGTCACCTCGCTCGTCGTCGGGGCCCGCACCGACGAGCAGCTGCGCGACAACCTCGCTGCCGCCGACCTCGTGCTGTCCGACGACGAACGCCGTCGCCTCGACGACGTCAGCGCCGTCCCGCTGCGCTACCCGCACTGGCACCAGGCCGCCACGGCGACCGACCGCCTGTCCGCCGCCGACCTCAGCCTCCTGGCGCCCTTCGTCGACCGCACGTGAAGGGTCCCGGCTCGTCGTAGGATCTTCGTCGGCTTCGCTCCGCCCAGACCTCGCTGCGCGAACCGCCCTCCTCGCCGACCGGCCGGGGGGTCGGCTGCACCGGAGGACGCAACGAGGATGCACGACGAGGACGGTCGGGTCGCGGAGCTGGACACCCTCGACCACGAGCTGGACCCCACCGGCGCGGACGTCGACGCGCTGCGCGCAGAGCTGGCGCAGCTGCGCACCGCCCTGACCCGCCGACCGGTCATCGACATGGCCAAGGGCGCGATCATGGCGCTGACCCGGTGCGACGAGGACACCGCGTTCCGCCAGCTCTCCCAGGTGTCCCAGACGCACAACGTGAAGCTGTACGACCTGGCCACCGCCCTGCTGGCCGACCTGCGGCGCCAGGACGGGGCCGAGACGGCGGGCGCCGACCAGCGCGACGTCGACCGTCTCGTCCAGCGGAACTGGACGCGCCGCTGACCCTGCGCTGACCGGGAGGGGTCAGGCGCCGCGGGCCCGGCCCAGCGGCGCCACCACCTCGGAGGCGACCTCGCGCAGCCGGCGGCGTTCGGTCCGCGCGCGGGCCCGCAGCTGCGCGAACGCCTCGTCGGGGTGGATGCGGTGGCGTTCGGCCAGGACGCCCTTGGCCTGCTCCAGGACGACGCGGCTGTCGAGCGCCTCCTGCAGCTGCTCGCGCAGGCGTTCCCCCTGCGCGCTGGCCTCGAGCTGGCCGATGCCGACCGCCACGAACGACGCCATGGCGTGCGCCACGTCCGTCTCCACCGAGGAGAACGGACCCTCGTGGTCCCGGAACAGGTTCAGGGCGCCGATGGTCCGACCGCCCACCTGCACGGGCACGGCGTGGACGGCCACGATGCCCTGCGACGCCGCGCCGACGGAGAAGCGCGGCCAGGTGCGCTGCAGCGTGGCCGCGTCGACGGCCGCGGTCGGACTGCCCGTGCGGTAGCAGTCCAAGCACGGACCCTCGTCGTTCTGCAGCTGGAACAGCTCGACGACGCGGGCCTCGCCGGAACTGGCGGCGAGCAGGCGCAGGTCGCCCCGCGCGTCCTCGACGAGCAGCCCGACGGCGCTCGCGGACAGCAACCGCGCGCAGTGGCCCACCAGCCGGTACGCCAGGTCGAGCGCCTCACCGCGCTCGGCCAGCACCTCGGCCAGTTCACCGACCGCCGCGGCGACCTCCTCGGCCCGCACCTCCACCGCACCCCTCCTCCTGCCCGCTGCGACCCTGACGGTCAGAGCGTGCCAGGCGCGGGGGAGCGGTGCGTTCCGGGCAGCGGTCCCGAGGGTCAGCCCAGGAACGTGGAGGGGTCCGGGCCGCTGCGCCGGGGCAGGACGCGACCGGCGGGACGGCACCGGGCCTCGAGGTCGGCGATCTCGGACGCGTTGCGCGCCAGGTCCTCCGCCGTCGGGTGGTCCGGTGCGTCGTCGGCCACCAGGTGCCAGCGCTCGTCGTACGCCTCGCGCAGGGCGTCGAGGGGACGCTCGCGCAGGTCGAGGACCGCACCGGTGGTCAGACCCCTGGTGAGGGTCGCGGTGTCGGTGGTGGTGTCGTGGGCAGGAACAGTCGCAGTCATGGGAACCCCGTCGTCTCCGGTCCCTCCGCGGCGCACCTCTGGACCACGGCTTGCCGACCATTGGACGCCCCGCGGGGGGCGCGGGCAACCCGGGCGTGTCGCGACGCAGTAGTTTCGGAGGGAACTGGCAGGAACAGCGCGGCGGCGACGTCGCGGGAGGGGAGCGGTCGTGGGACGGGCCCAGGGGTCGTTGGCGGGGTTGCGGTCCGCGACCGCGTCGGCGCACGGGGACCTCGACGCCGCGCTCGACGTCCTCGACCGTCCGTGGGACACCGCGCTGCACCGCCGCTGGCTGGAACTCACGTGGGGCCTGCTCGCGCCCCTCGAACGCGCCCTGGCGGGCCAGGCCCGGCACGACCCGGACGCCCTCGAGGTGGCCGGCCGGGTGCGGGCCGACCTCGCGCTGGAGGACCTGCGCGCGCTCGACGTCCCCGAGGCCGACCTGACCCGCCTGCCCGAGTGCCCCGACGTCCCCGCGGTGCCGGACCGTGCTGCGGCGCTGGGGGTCCGCTACGTCCTGGACGGGTCGACGCTCGGCGGGCGCCTCATCGCGCGGACCGTCGTCGAGGCGGGGGTCCCGGCCGCCGCGACGACGTCGCTCACCGGCCGGGAGGGCACCGGCCGGCGCTGGCGGGAGACGACCGCCGCGGTGGACGCGGCGGGGCCCGACGCCCTGCCGGGGATGACCGCCGCCGCGCTGGCGACGTTCGCGGCCTACCGCGCCTGGCTGGCACCACTGGTGCGGCCCCGTGGCTGAGCCGCGCGGCGCGGACCTGGCCCGCGGGTTCCACGACGACGTGGTGGCGCCCCTGCTGCGGCGGGAGTTCCCGGGGACGCCGCTCGTCGCCGGGCGCTTCGGGGCCGGGTCGGACGTGCTCGGGCTCGACGACGACGTCTCGCGCGACCACGACTGGGGGTTGCGCCTCGTCGTCCTCGTCCCCGAGGGGCTCGTCGAGCCGGTCGACGCCGTCCTCGAGCAGCACCTCCCCGCGACGCACGCGGGGCGTCCCGTCCGCTTCGCCACGACGTGGGACCCCGCCGCACGGCACCGGGTCGAGGTCGCCACGGTGGACGGTTTCGTCCGGGCCCGCCTGGACCTCGGTGAGGAGGAGGAGCCGACGACCGCCGACTGGCTGTCGTTCACGGGGCAGGCCGTCCTCGAACTCGTCGCCGGGCCCGTCTTCGCCGACGACGAGGGACGCTGGGAGGCGTTGCGCCGCAGGCTGACGTGGTACCCCGACGACGTCTGGCGGCACCTCGTGGCCAGCGCCTGGCAGCAGCTGGAGCAGGAACTGCCCTTCGTGGGACGCACCGCTCAGCGCGGGGACGACCTGGGGTCGCGGGTGCTCGCCGCCCGCCTGGCCGGGACGGCCGTCCAGCTCGGACTGCTGCTCGACCGGACCTGGGCCCCGTACGCGAAGTGGGTCGGGACGGTGTTCGCGGCCTCCCCGAGCGGGCGCGTCGCGCCGCACCTGGCGCGCGCCCTGGCGGCGGGGGACTGGCGTGAGCGCGAGGCCGGACTCCGCGCCGCGCTGGAGGAGCTGCTCGCGCGGCAGGCCGAGGTCGGGCTGCCCGCCCCGGCGCCGGCGACGGGCCCGTTCCACGACCGCCCGTTCGCGGGGGTCGTCGAGACGCTGCCCGGTGCGGTCGCGCCGGCCGGCGGCGGGCGGGGGCCGCTGGGGGTGGGCGCCGTCGGGCAGTGGGCCGCAGCGGTCGACGTGCTCGTCCGTCCCGCGCTGCGCCGCGACCTCGCCCGGGCGGTGGTGGGCTCGTGACGGCGGCGGCGCACGCCCAGCTCCTCGGCCACGTGGTGGGTGCGGGGGAGGACCTCCTCGCGGCCCTGCCCCTGCGCGCCGGACTCGTCGGGGGCGAGGGCGCGCTCGGCGTCGGGACCGTCCAGCTCTGGCTGTCCCGCCCGCAGCTCGTCGGCGGGGCCTCGGTGGCCGCCGTGCCCCTGGGCGACGTCGGTGCGGGTGCCGTCCGCGAGCGGCGGTTCGGTGGCCTGGAGCTCAGGCTCCTGCTGTCCGGCCGGGAGGTGGCGTTCGCCACGAGCGCCGACCGGACCGCGGTGGAGGAGTTCCTGCGGGTCCTGGCCCAGGCTCAGCGCACGACGTCGTAGACGACCTTCACGATGCCGTTCGGGTAGGTCTCCGACTCCAGCACGCGCAGCGGCTGCTTGTCCTTGTCCGCCTCGCTCCACAACCGCTTGCCCGCACCGAGCAGCAGCGGGAACACCAGCAGGTGGTAGCGGTCGACGAGACCGGCGTCGGTGAGCGCACGGGCCAGCGTCGCGCTGCCGTGCACCGCGATCGGCCCGCCCTCGGTCTCCTTGAGCGCCGCGACGTCGTCGAGGGAGCGCAGGAGCGTCGCCGGCCACCGCTCGTCGTCGTGCTCCAGGGTCGTGGAGACGACGTAGCGGGGCATCGCGTTGTAGCCGGCGAACTCGTCCATCGTCGGCCACACCGGGGCGAAGGCCTCGTAGCTCGTGCGGCCGAGCAGCAGGGCCGTCGTCTCCTCCTGCTCACGGCCCTTGATCTCGTAGGCCTCGGGGACGAACTGGATGTCCTTGAAGGTCCAGCCGGAGCTGCGGTGGCCGGGTTCGCCCCCGGGGGCCTCGACGACCCCGTCGAGGGAGACGAAGGCGGTGACGACGAGCTGGCGCATGGGGAGCCCTTCCTGGACGGTCTGGCCGGTCTGGGGAACCTACTGCCCCTGCGACCTCGCCCGGGGCGAGAACTCAGCGGTGGACCCCCGCACGACCAGTTCCGTGGCCAGTTCGACGTGGTGGGAGTCCAGGCGCTCGCCGCCGGCCATCCGCAGGACGGTGCGCAGGGCGACCCGGCCCATCTCCCGCAGCGGCTGCCGGATCGTCGTCAGCGGGGGAGCGGCCATCGCGGCGAGCTCGGTGTCGTCGAAACCCGTGACGGACAGG
Organism: Kineococcus endophyticus; assembly: GCF_040796495.1. Taxonomy (NCBI): domain Bacteria; kingdom Bacillati; phylum Actinomycetota; class Actinomycetes; order Kineosporiales; family Kineosporiaceae; genus Kineococcus; species Kineococcus endophyticus. Next base: position 223,772 of record NZ_JBFNQN010000010.1, read on the forward strand.
TCGTCCGGCACGCGGAGCCCCTGGGCGCGCGCCGCCTCCATGACCCCGAGGGCGATCGAGTCGCAGCCGCCGACGACCGCGGTCGGGCGGTCGGGGCCGGCGAGGAGCTGGGCTCCCAGGCGCCGGCCCGCCTCGTACTGGAAGTCGGAGTTCAGGACGTGCTCGGCGACGGGGACCAGGCCAGCGCTCTCCATGGCCGCGCGGTACCCGTGCAACCGGGCCTGGTTGCACTGCGACCCGGGCGGTCCGCCCACCCAGGCGATGTGCCGGTGCCCCTGGGCCAGCAGGTGGTTCGTCGCCGTCAGGCCGCCGGTGAAGTTCGTCGAGCCGACGCTCGTCACCTCCCGGCGCGGGAGGTTCAGGGGGTCGATGACGACGAGCGGCAGGTTCACCGCGGCGAGCGCGTCGACGTGCGCGCCCGTCAGCTCGCCCGTGACGACGATGACCCCCGTGCGGCCCGCGGCGGCGAGCCCGCGGGCCCACGACCGGGGTGGGGAGGGGTAGCGGCCGTTGCGCTGGTCGCGCAGGACGCCGACCACGACGGCGGCGTCGGCTGCGGTGGCGGCCTCGACGACCCCGTCGACGACGGCCGTGGCGTAGGAGGAGAAGTCGCCGTCGATGAGGAACTCGACGAGGGCGCTGCCGGTGACCGCGCGCCGCGTCGTCGGCGGCGAGTACTCGTGCTGGACGAGGAGCTCCTCGACGAGGGCGCGGGTCTGCGCGGACACGTCCTCCCGGCCGTTGACGACCTTGGAGACGGTCGCCACGGAGACGCCGGCGCTCGCGGCGATGGTGGCCAGGGTCGTCTTGTCCCTGGACCGGGTGGGGGTGTGCGGGCGGTCCAGCACGGGTCCTCCTCGACTCGATGTGCGACGACCATACGGCCCGTGGAGGGTCGGGCGCCAGCCCTTCTCCGAAAAGTTTCGAGATGTGTTCGAGACCTAGTGCCCGTTGTGCTGCAACGACTTCACTGCAGCGGGTGGCGAGTGGTGGAGGACCGCTTGACCTCGGCACCGAGACCCTCTTATGGTCATCGCCAGACAGCGCGGTCGAAAGCTTTTCGACAGCGTTCGACGCGGCCCCGCCCGGGGCCGCGGGGTGGAACAGCCGCAGGGCTGCGGCTCGGCACAACGGAGATCACTGTGGATCACAACCGCGCATCGCGTCGGTCCTTCCTCGCCCTGGCCGGGGCGACCCCGCTCGTCGCCACCGTCCTGGCCTCCTGCGGTGACTCCGGTCCGGCGGGAGCCAGCTCCGACGCCGCGACGGACTGGATCCTCACGGGCCAGCCGAAGGAGGGCATCCGCCAGGGTGCCGTCGACGACTGGAACAAGGCCCACGAGGACCAGCAGATCAAGACCAGCTCGTTCCAGAACGACGCCTACAAGGCCAAGATCAAGACGGCCATCGGCGCCGGCCAGGCCCCCACGATCATCTTCGGCTGGGGCGGCGGCACGCTGCGCAGTTACGCGCAGGGCGGGCAGGTCGACGACCTCACCTCGTGGCTGCAGACGAACTCCGGCGTCAAGGACCGCCTGTTCGACGCGGCCTTCGCCGCGGGCACCGTGGACGGCAAGATCTACGGTCTGCCCACCGAGACCGTCCAGCCGCTCGTGCTCTTCTACAACAAGAAGCTCTTCAAGCAGGTCGGCGCCGAGCCGCCGAAGACCTGGGACGACCTCATGGGTCTGGTGACGACGTTCAACGCGGCCGGCATCGCCCCGATCTCCCTCGGTGGCCAGTCGCGCTGGACGAACATGATGTGGCTCGAGCTCCTCTTCGACCGCATCGGTGGCCCCGAGCTGTTCGAGTCGATCTACAACGGCCAGCCGAACTGGACCGACCCGTCCGCGATCGACGCCCTCACCAAGGTGCAGGACCTCGTCAAGGCCGACGGCTTCATCAAGGGCTTCGCGTCCATCACGGCCGACTCCAACGCCGACCAGGCCCTGCTGTACACCGACAAGGCCGCCATGATGCTGCACGGCACGTGGACCTACGGCGGCATGAAGACCGACGGCGGCGACTTCGTCTCCAGCGGCAACCTCGGCTACATGAACTTCCCCGAGGTGACCGGCGGCAAGGGCGACCCGATGAACACCTTCGGGAACCCGGCGCAGTACGTGTCGATCTCCTCCAAGGCCACGCAGAAGCAGAAGGACATCGCCCTGGCCTACTTCAAGGACGGTCTGCTGCAGGACAAGGAGGCCGAGGCCTACATCAACGAGGCGGGCGAGGTCCCCATCGTCAAGGGCATCGACTCCAAGTTCACCGGCCTCGAGGACGAGGAGTGGCTGAAGTTCACCTACGACCTCGCCACGAACGCCCCGTCGTTCGCCCAGTCGTGGGACCAGGCGCTCTCGCCGACCGAGGCCGAGACCCTGCTCGACAACATCGAGAAGCTCTTCGGCCTGGCGATCACCCCGCAGGAGTTCGCCAGCAACATGAACGCGGCGATCGGCAAGTGAGCGCGTCCGTGAGCGCGGCTCCCAGCCGCGTGCCGGTGAAGGCCACCCCCGCTGCCCACACGTCGACGGGTCGTCTGGGGTGGCTGGTCCTCCCGGCCCTGCTCATCTTCGTCGCCTTCGCGGTGATCCCCCTCATCGGGGTCTTCGTCCTGAGCTTCACGTCCTGGGACGGCATCGGGGCGATCTCCTTCACCGGGCTCACGAGCTGGAAGGCCGTGCTCACGGACCCCGGTCTCCCGCACGCGTTGTGGGTGACGTTCCTCGTCATCGTCCTGTCGTGGATCGCCCAGACCCCGCTGTCGATCCTGCTCGGCGTCTTCATCTCCGGCAGCCAGAGGTACCGGGCGGTGCTGGCGGTCCTGTTCTTCCTCCCGCTGCTGCTGTCCGCGGCCGCCGTGTCCATCGCCTACAAGGCGCTCCTGGACCCGAACTTCGGGCTGGGCCCGGGCCTGAACCTGGGCTTCCTGACCCAGGACTGGCTGGGGCGCGGCACGCTGGCCATGGGTGTCGTGATCTTCATCATCGCGTGGCAGTGGATCCCCTTCCACTCCCTCATCTACCAAGGCGCGATCCGCCAGATCCCGGTCTCGATGTACGAGGCCGCCCAGATCGACGGGGCCGGCCGGGTGCGGCAGTTCTTCTCCATCACGCTGCCGCAGCTGAAGAACACGATGATCACGTCCTCGACGCTGATGATCGTGGGCTCGCTCACCACGTTCGACCTGATCTTCGTCTTGACCCAGGGCGGTCCGAACGACGCGACCCGCGTCCTGGCCCTGGACATGTACCTGACCGGTTTCCGGGCCAACCAGATGGGCCTGGCCTCGGCCATCGCCGTGATCCTCGTCGTCGTGGGCCTCGTCCTGGCCCAGCTCCTGCAGCGCCTCGGCGGCAAGGAACGCAACTCCCAGCTGGAAGGTGCCTGAGATGGCGACCCAGACCGCAACCCCGCGCTCGGGGTCCCGCGTCGCGGGGGCTCCCAAGAACGGCACGACCGAGCGCAGGAACTGGCTCGGTGGCGCCTTCGGCTGGCTCTGGCTGCTCATCGTGCTGGTGCCGATCTACTGGATCGTCATCACGAGCTTCAAGACCTCGGCCAGCTACTTCGGCACCAACCCGCTGCTCCCGGCGTCCACGCCGACGCTGGAGAACTACAAGCTCGTCCTCGAGAACGACTTCCTGCGGTACTTCGCGAACTCCGTCATCGTCACGGTGGGCGCGACCGTCCCGGCGGTCCTCATCTCGTTCATGGCGGCGTTCGCGATCGTCCGCGGCGCGGGTCGCTGGCTCAAGGCGGTCAACGCCCTGTTCCTCATGGGGCTGGCGATCCCGCTCCAGGCGACGATCATCCCGATCTACCTGATCATCATCCGGACCGGGATGTACAACTCGCTCGGTGCGCTGATCCTGCCGTCGATCGCGTTCGCCATCCCGCTGACCGTCCTCATCCTGGCGAACTTCGTCCGCGACGTCCCGAACGAGCTGTTCGAGGCCATGCGCATGGACGGGTCCAGCGAGTGGGGCACCATGTGGCGCCTCGCGTTCCCGCTGACCCGGCCCGCGCTCGTCACGGTGACGATCTACCAGGGGCTGCAGATCTGGAACGGGTTCCTGCTCCCGCTGATCCTCACCGACCGCGCCGACCTGCGGGTCCTCCCGCTGGCGCTCTGGACCTTCCAGGGGCAGTACTCGGTCAACATCCCGGCCGTGCTCGCCTCGGTCGTCCTCACCACGCTGCCGATCCTCGCCCTGTACGTGGTCGGCCGCCGTCAGCTCCTCTCCGGCCTCACCGCCGGCTTCTCCAAGTGACCGGAAGGCTCCACCTGTGACTCGCCAGGCCCTCGTCGTCCGCGGCGGCTGGGACGGGCACTCGCCCGTCGAGGCCACCGAACTGTTCATCCCGCACCTGGAGGCGAACGGCTTCACCGTCCGCGTCGAGGACCTCGGCACCGACTTCGGGTCGGCCTCGAAGGCCACGCCGACGGTGTACACCGACGCCGAGTACCTGGCGACGGTGGACCTGATCGTCCAGTGCAACACCATGAACACCATCGAGCAGGCCGAGTTCGAGGGCCTGCGCACGGCCGTCGAGAACGGCACCGGGTTCGCCGGCTGGCACGGCGGCATCGCCGACTCCTACCGCGCGAACTCGGACTACCTCACCCTCGTCGGGGGCCAGTTCGGGTGCCACCCGGGCAAGCACCCCGACGAGCGGGAGGGTGGTCCGCAGGACAACTACATGCCCTACCGGGTCAACATGCTGCCCGAGGCGGCGTCGCACCCCATCACCGAGGGCGTCGAGGACTTCGACCTCGTGACCGAGCAGTACTGGGTGCTGTCCGACGACTACGTCGACGTGCTCGCCACGACGACGCAGGCCGTCCGCGAGTGGGACCCGTGGACCCGCCCGGTCACCTCGCCGGCGGTCTGGACGCGGCAGTGGGGCAAGGGCAGGATCTTCGTCGCCACGCCGGGGCACGACCCGGCCACGCTGAAGAACGAGAACGTCAAGACGATCATCGAGAGGGGCCTCTTGTGGGCAGCCCGCTGAAGGTCGGCGTCGTCGGCGCCGGTGTCATCTCCGCGCAGTACTCGGCGTCGCTGAAGCGCCTGCCGCAGCTGCAGATCACCGCGGTGAGCGACTTCGTGCCCGAGCGGGCGCAGGCGCTGGCCGACGAGCACGGCGCGCAGGTGCTGTCGCTGGAGGAACTGCTCGCCTCGCCCGACGTCGACGTGGTGCTCAACCTGACGCTGCCGCGCACGCACGCCGAGGTCGCGCTGCAGGCCATCGCGGCCGGCAAGCACGTCTACGGCGAGAAGCCGCTGGCGATGACCGTCGCCGAGGGCCGCGACGTCGTGAAGGCCGCGGCCGCCGCCGGCGTCCGCGTCGGTTGCGCCCCCGACACCGTGCTGGGCACCGGGATCCAGACCGCGCGCGCCCTCGTGGACGCCGGGAAGATCGGCACGCCGCACTCGGCCACCGCGTTCATGACCACGCCCGGTCACGAGCGCTGGCACCCGCAGCCGGACTTCTACTACCAGCCCGGCGGCGGGCCCCTGCTCGACATGGGGCCGTACTACCTGACCTCCCTCGTGCACCTGCTCGGCCCGGTCGTCCGGGTCGTCGGCGCCTCGACGCGGCCCTCGCAGGAGCGCACGATCGGTTCCGGTCCGCGGGCCGGGGAGTCGTTCGGCGTCACGATCGACACCCACATCACGGGGATCCTCGAGCACGCCTCCGGTGCGCTGTCGACGCTGATCATGAGCTTCGACACGTGGGCCGCGCGCCTGCCGCGCATCGAGGTGCACGGCACCGGCGGGTCGATCTCCGTGCCGGACCCGAACATGTTCGAGGGCTCGGTCGAACTCTTCGCGGCGGCGACCGCGCCCGCCCCGGGCCCGGACGTCGACCCCGAGGCGAACTGGGTCGACGCCGGCGCCACCGCCGGGTACGTCGACTCCGGCCGCGGCTACGGCCTGGCCGACCTCGCGCTCGCTGTGGAGGCGGGCCGTGCGCACCGCGCCAACGACGAGGTCGCGCTGCACGTCCTCGAGATCATGGAGTCGGTCCAGGCCGCCGCCGACGGGCACACCTCGGTGACGCTGACCACGACGTGCGAGCGTCCCGAGGCCATCAGCACGCCGGTCGACCTCACCGCCTGAGAGAGCGTCCGACCGGTCCGGACCGAAGGCCCCCACGCCCCCGCGTGGGGGCCTTCGCACGTCTGGGGTCGTCAGGTCGTGTCCTACGACTCACGACTCCGGCGCACGGTCGGCTCGCACTCGGCGTGCGGGATGACCGTGCGGTTCGGTGCCGACTGCGGGGCAAGCGGGCGTGATGGCTCAGAAGGTGTCGCGCAACCGGGTGCATGGTGACCGCCTGTGGGATGAGGGTGGTCAGGTCTGGCAGCGGTCGAAGGGGGTTTGGTTGAGCGCGGCCGAGGTCGATGAGCTCGTCGAGACCGGGCACCCGGTAGTGGTGCAGAGCTTCGAAGGGCCGATGCGGTGGCTGACGCCGCCGACGGCGCGGCAGGAGTGGTCTCAGGTGCGGG